>CP098402.1:1507329-1808795 GCA_025916675.1 Phycisphaera sp. | reverse complement strand
GCCACGGGTGGTGTGGGCTACTCGACCCCGCCAGTGGTGCCCACTGGCAACATTGGCCGGCCCGAAGACGAGTTCGAGCCGCTCGCCGGTTGGGCCTTTGGTTTGGGGTTGGCGTCCTGGTTCTGCCTGAGCGTTCTGGCCGCGATCCCCGGAGTGATCCTGGGCCACATGGCGCTCGGCAAGATGAAGCGCACCGGCAACACCAACTCGTCGGCGAAGGTGCTGGCCATCATCGGCCTCATCGCCAGCTACCTGCACCTCGGGCTGGCGCTGGTCTACTTCGGGGTGGTCTTGATCGCCGTTGTCTTCGCAATGGCCAATCCCTGAGGATTTCGCAGATCGACATGACAGGGTGCGGCCGGCTATCGCTCGGCGCGATCCTCACTCGCCATCGACGCCGCGGCGACGTGATCGGCCGGCAGTTCTTCCGGGCGGGGTTCGGTGGTCGTGGTCTTGCGCCAGGCGGCGAACAGCGGCGGCTTGCCACGCTGCGCCCGATGCTGGCTCCACAGCATCGAGCCCGCACCGCATACGGCGATCGCGCCGGCGACCCACTGCCCGCCGGTGAGCAACTCCTTGAACAGCATCAGGCTCGCGATGCTCACCACGAACGGCTGGAGCTGGATCACCCCGCTGGCGACCGCGACGCCCAGGCGGTTGATCGACATGTAGTACGCCACGTGCCCCAACGCGATGCCGATGACGCTGCTGGCCAGCAGCAGCCAGAAGCCTAGCACGGTCAGGTTGCCCGCCCCCTCGTGCCACGCGGTGGGCAGCGCGGTCAGGCCATACGAAGTACCGAGCCCGAGCATCAGGCCCACCATCGCCAGGGCGGTGTACTGGCTGATGGCCGCGAACGCCAGGATCGAGTTTACCCCGACCATGAACTTGCGCACGCTCAGGGCATAACACGCGAAGAGCGCACCCGCCGCGATGGACAGTGCAACACCAAGCGTGCGCGCCAAAGCGGGGTCGTCGGCCAGCACGCCGCTAGCCTCGCTCGCGGTTGAGGGTATTTCAGGGGCGAACAGGATCGTCGCGCTCGTTCCGACGATCACCAGCACCACGCCCAACAGGAACAGCGGCCGGCGAATCACGACCCGCTCGCTGGCGAACAGCAGCGCGGCCCCGATGGTTACGAACACGATGTGGGCCCGCAGCGCGAACGTCAGCATGCCCGGGTCGAGCATGTAGTGCGCCCAGGTGAAGCACACCTGGCCCACGATGTTGAAGGCCGTTGGCACCAGCGCCGCGACGAACAAGCCCTTGGGTAGCTTGCGCCGCGCCGCGGCCACCAGCAGCACCGGCAGCCAGATGAGTGCCGCGAAGCCGTACCGCCAGCCGTTGCTGGTCCAGCCGTCGATGTCCTCGGCGAAGTACCGCAGGAACAGCGGCACGCTCGACCACCCCAGCAGGGTGAAGACGACCAGAATGACCCCGCCAAGCTGGCTCGGCGGGGCTTCAGAACTCGTTGGAACACCGCTCACGCGCGGCACTCAGGACGCATCGTCGGGCTCAACGGGCTTGGGCTTCGGCTTGCGTGCCGGCGGCTTGGGACGGGCCAGGATCATCGCCACGAAGGTCTGGAGGCTGACCGCCGCGATCGCCACGAGCGTGCCGCTGAGGTAGCCCTTGTCGTGGTCGGGGTACTCAGGGTGCTCCTCGAAGTATTTTTCCTTTGCCTCGGGCGTGCCGACAGCCCCGGCCTCGACGTGCAGCGCCCAGGCTTCCTGGCCCGCGCGGTAGGCCTTGCTCGACTCGTGGGTGACATAGGCCCGCTGGCCGACGCCGATGGCCACCAGCAGCGGGATCACGATGCCCAGGTGGATGCCGATCATCCCGATGGTCCGCTTCTTGTAGATCATCAGGCTCATCACCACGCACGCCAGGCTGGCGGCCGCGATGATGATCGGCACGATCAGGGCCGTCTTGGCGCTGGCACCCTCCGGGGCGTCGGTGTAGGCCAGCACGCCCAGGGCGACCACGAGAACGGCGTAGAGCATGAGGATGGCGACGGCTTTGTACATGGAGGGAGGGTAGGGGCGAGGGCCTGCCAAGTCGGCTATTTCGAGAGTCTAACGCGCCAGAATCGGGGAGTGGAACTAAATATCTGGCCCGTCCCCCTCGGCCGACTCAACCTTTATTCCAAGATCAAACACATCCCTGAGTTCATGCCCCATCCAATGAGCGGCTGCCATAACGTGATGCGGGGCATGCACGAGAACCGAATTGGTCGTGGCTTCGATCTCTTCATTGGTAAAACGTTCGGGGAATAGCATCACTGCGATCAGGAATGCCGCATCTTCTCGCCAATCTACCAAATGGAACGCTGTTGCCCAGGCGGCTTGGTCGCCAAGCCGTTTGGCAAGGGCACGCTTGAGTGGTTCTCGAACCGATTCGTCGCTGTCGGCTGTTCGGAAGTCAAGCAGTTCCGCTCGCTCGCCAAAGTGCTCAGCGAAAATCTCTTTCGTTTTGCGTTTCGCACTACGGCGGAGCTTCACTTCAGGAAAATCGTTGCTGTCCATGATTGGCTGCTACGAACCGACCCGCCGCGCCCGCTCCGCCTCAATCGTGCTCAGCACGTCCGCCTGATGGTCCGCGTGGTAGCTCGAGCGCACCAGCGGGCCGCTCTCGATGACCTTGAAGCCGCGCTTGAGGCCCTCCTCCTTGTACATCGCGAAGGTGTCCGGGTGGACCCAGCGGTCAATGGGCAGGTGGTTGCGGGTGGGCTGGAGGTACTGGCCGATGGTCAGGATGTCGCAGGCGTCCTCGGTGCCGTCGGGGCCCCTGGCCGTGCTGCCCGCCTGGACCTCATCCATCAGGGCGAGCACTTCCTCGTCCTTCTCGCCGATGCCCACCATGATGCCGGTCTTGGCGACGCCGCCCTGCTCCTTCACGCGGCGGAGCAACTCGAGCGAGCGGTCGAACTTGGCGCTGGGCCGCACGGCCGGGTACATCCGGCGGACGCACTCGAGGTTGTGGTTGATGATGTGGGGCCTGGCATCGATGACCATCTGGAGCGCCCCCCAGTTGCCCTCGAAGTCGGGGATCAGCACTTCCAGGCTCATGCCCGGGCAGGCTTCGCGGCCGCGCATGATGGTCTCGGCCCAGATGCCCGCGCCGCCGTCGGGCAGCTCGTCGCGGTTCACGCTGGTGATGACCACGTGCTTCAGCTTGGCCTGCTCGTGCATTAGCCGCAGGCTCTCGGCCACGCGCCTGGGCTCGTCCTTGTCGAGGGTGGGGGGGCGTCCGGTCTTGACGTTGCAGAAGCCGCAGGCCCGGGTGCAGGTGTCGCCCAAGATCATGATGGTGGCCACGCCCCGGGCCCAGCACTCGCCCATGTTGGGGCAGCCGGCCTCCTGGCACACCGTGAAGAGGCCATGCTCGTCCATGATGGCCTTGACCTTCTCGTAGCCCGGTCCGCCGGGCAGCTTGGCCTTGAGCCAGCTGGGCTTGCGCTTGTTGGCCAGGTGCTGGGGCCCCTCGTTGTTGAGGACCTGAGCGGTCAGGCTGAGCAGCGGCTTGTCGACACGACGTAAAGGATTACCCCCTGCCGGGCGGGCGTGCCGGGGCGTGGTCGCGGTGGTCTTGGGCTGGGCATCGATGTTTGGAGCGAGCGACATTCCCAAAGGATAGGTAAATGCGGGGGACGAATTTAGCGGTTCTCGGGTGTTCCGACTCAGACAGTCGCCCCGACGTGACGATGCAGGAATGATGCCGACCCCGGGCGAACACCCGATGGGCGGTGGAGTATGGCATCAGACCGGGCTTTTGGGCCTTCGGGCCGCTTTTGAGTGCTGGCCTGATAACAATCGAGACCTTCGGCCGAGCCAGGGTTGGCTCAGGCCAGATTTTGAGACATCGTTCTCGCAAAGGGCAAGGGGTGCGTTCCCGATGACCGACACGACACGATCGACAACCAGCGGCTCCTACGGATCGGTAAGCCGCCGCCTGCTGACCCCCGCCCTGCTGCTGGGTGCGACCCTGCTGGGCGGGTGTGGCATGCACAGCTGGTTCAACCAGAGCGTGGTGGGCCGCTGGGAGGTCACGCCGACCACCGCGCCCATCCTCGACCGCATCTCGGCCATCGAGGGGCCCGACGACGAATTCGTCCAGTACAGCGAGGTCACGCCCGACGACCTGGTGCCCCGCCCGTGGGAGTACCGCGTCGGGCCGGGCGACTTCCTCCAGATCATCGTGTTTGACCTGCGACCCGGCGGGCAGCCGGGCGAGTTCCAGACCGTGGTCGACACACGTGGTATGGTCTACCTCGAAGAGGTGGGCGAGGTCCAGGTGGCGGGCTTGACCGCCGACGGCATCCGCGAGGCGGTTTCGGACGCGGTGCTCTCGCTGGTCACCCGTCCGAACGTGCTGGTGCGTGTGCTCGACCGCCGCCAGGCCACGTACACCATGGTCGGCGGCATCGCCCCGGGCTCGTACCCGATCCCCAAGGCCGACTGGTTCCTACTCGACGCCCTGGCCGGCGGCGGCTGGATCCGCGAGAGCGTGGAGGACATCTACATCATCCGGCAGATCCCGTTGTCCGACCGGCGTCGCCCGGACCTGAGCGGGGGCCAGCCCCGCGGACAAGACGGCGGCACACAACCCCCACCAACGGGCGAAGAACTCATCGGGGACATCGATTGGCTGCTCGAGGGCGACGAAGGCGCTCGCCCAGGCGCGTTCGAGGTCACTCAGGACGGTTCGCAGGAACAACCCCAGGATCCGGCCATCGACCTCATCGATGAGTCATCGGATCGCGTCCAGCCCTCGCAAGACACGCAGGGGCTCGGCGACGACGCCACCTGGATGTACCTCGACGGCGAGTGGGTCCGGGTGAATCCCGGAATGGCTCCAACCCGTCGGCAGCAGGCCCAGCCGGGCCGTGGCGTGCTCGCCGGCGACCTGTCCACCGGCCAGCTCGTGACCCAGCGCATTATCCGCGTGCCAGCACAGAAGCTCATCAAGGGGGACATGCGCTACAACGTGGTTATCGAGCCCGGCGACATCATCCGAGTGCCGGCCCGTACCGACGGCTTGTACTTCGTAGCCGGATTCGTCAACCGCCCGGGTGGCTTCTCGCTGGCCAACCGGCTGACGCTCATGCGAGCCATCGACCAGGCTGGCGGCGTGAACCAGTTGGGTGTGCCCGAACGGATCGAACTCGTCCGGATGCTCGACGACGACCGCCAGGCCATCATCCAGCTCGACCTGCGGGCCATCAACCGCGGCCTTGAGCCGGACATTTATCTGAAGGCTAACGACCGCATCAACGTGGGATCGTCCGTCTGGACGTACCCACTGACGATTATCCGAAATGGCTTCCGGGCGACCTACGGCTTCGGGTTCCTGCTCGATCGGAACTTCGGTAACGACGTGTTCGGCCCGCCGCCCACGGATCGCCGCTTCTAGACTTTTCTCCCTCGTGTTCGGGGGAAATTCGCAGAACTCGCCCCGGGCCCGGGCGTAGCAGCACGGCGGGCCCGATGGCCCCAGAGGGGAGTTTTGTCGCGTGAGCGTGGCGTCGGCATCGCAGAGCATGGCCCATGGCAACGCCGCTTCGGACGCGGTCGGGTCGTTGCGCTGGCAGGGGGTTGCCCTGCTGGGTGTCGTCGCGCTTGCGGCCTTCGCGTGGTTGTTCCGCGAGTGGTTCGTCGTCCAGAGTGTCATCAGTTCCAAGAACTTGGATGACTGGGGCCACGCCTTTGCCGTCCCCCTCATCGCCGGCTACCTGCTCTACCAGCGGCGTGAGCGGCTGCTCAATGCTCAGATCAAGCCGTTCTGGCCCGGGCTGTTGCCGCTGCTGCTTGGCATCGCGTGTTATGTGTTCTTTATCGTGGGTGTGCCCACGCACATGCTCCAGGGCTTCGCGCTGGTGCTGGCGGTCTTCGGCTTCGTGCTGCTCGTCTTCGGGCCGCAGGTCATCCGCGTGGCGATCATGCCCATCGCGTTCCTGCTGTTTGCCGTCACGATCTCCGAGCGGGTGATGATCGCGATCACCTTCCAGCTCCAACTGATCGCCTCGCAGGGCGGTTACGTGCTGCTGACGATCTTCGGCTATCCCTTCGGCGTCGAGTCGATGGTCGAGGGCAACATCATCAGCGTGATGGACGATGCCGGCAACACGAACCAGCTCAACGTAGCCGAGGCGTGCAGCGGGATGCGCATGGTCGTGGCGTTCATCGCGTTGGGAGCGGCCGTCGCGCTCACGCAGTGCCGCCACTGGTGGCAGCGCGTCGCGGTGCTCCTGCTCTCGCTGCCGGTCGCGATCGGTCTGAACGTCGTGCGAGTGGCGGTATTAGGCTTCCTGACCGCGTTGGTCGATCCCGATCTCGCGTCGGGTGAGGCCCACATGCTGATTGGCACCCTGCTGCTGGTGCCGGGGCTGGCGATCTTCCTGTTGCTGGTCTGGATCCTCAACCGTGTCGTGAGCGACGAGCCAACCAAGGACACGGCCAAGGCGGTATCGGCATGAGTGGACAGGATACCAAGATCATGGGGCTGCCCCGCGGCATGGTGATCGCCGCGGCGGTCGCTGTTGTGTTGTTGGCAACCTCCGGCGCGGTGCTGGGCATCTCGATCCGTGCGCTCGATCTCTATCTCCAGAAGAGCCCGATCTATCCGAGCACGGGCTTGGTCATGCGAGACGTGCCTTCCGAGTCGGAGGATTGGATCCAGGTCGGGCCCGATCGCTTCGAGGACAGCGACACCGAGAAGACCCTGGGCACCACCAACTACGTCACCCGCACCTACCAGGAGAAGAATCCTGCCGATGGTGGGGTGCCGCGCAGCATCGACATCCACTTGGCGTATTACACCGGCTCGATCGACACTGTTCCCCACATCCCCGAGCGATGCTTCGTGGGCGGGGGCATGCAGATCGGTGCCGGCACACGCGTGGTCGACCTGCCGCTGGATGACAGCCGGTGGCTTCCCATGCGAGACGCTCCCGAGGTGATGGAGGGCCGTGCGCACACCGTTACGCTGGCACGCGGCAGCTACTCCAATCGCCCCGGCCAGAGGGTTTTGCTGCCCCTGGATCCGCGGGACATGCAAGTCCGCGTGACGGAGTTTTCCGTGCCGGGTCGGCCGAGCCTGTACGCGGGCTACTTCTTCATCGTGAATGGCGAGCACCGCTCGAGCGCCGAGGGTGTTCGTTTGCTCGCGTTCGATCTGAAGACCGATTACGCGTACTACTTGAAAGTGCAATTCAACAGCCAGCGCGTCGAGTCGCCCGAAGAGCTTGCCGAGATCGCTTCGGCCCTGCTCGACGACTTGCTCGGTGAGCTCATGCTGTGCGTTCCGGATTGGGCCGAGGTGAGTACCGGGAACTGGCCCGAAGAAGGGTAACGAGTGAACCCGCGGCGCGGGGTTGGTCGTGGGAGTGCCCCTTTGGGTACGACGATACGGAGGCAGATATGGCGGCTCGTGTGAATGTCCGGTTCGTTGCGATCTTGTGCACCGTCGTGGGTGTCGTGTTCGTCGGCATGGCCGGTGCGGCGTACTTCATCGTCAAGAAGTCGGCTTCGGACCATTACGACGCCGCTCTGGCCTATGCGCAGGCCGGCAACCAAGAGGAAGCAGAAAAGTCCTTTGCCAAGGCCGTCAACAAGGAACGCACCAACGTCATCTATCTCGCGGCTTGGATCGATTCCATCGAAGAGTTGACGCCCGAGACGCGGACGAAGTACTCGGACATGTATTGGAAGAACTATGTCCCGGCCCTGCGGCAGCTCGCCGTGGCCAAGCGCACCGATGTCGAGGCGTGGGAGAAGTACCTCCAGACCCAATACGAGCAGCGCAACGTGTTCGGCGCTTCGGGGCGTTCGGGCTGGCAGCAGATGTTGTCGGATACCAACTCGGCGTTGGAGTACTTCCTGGCTTCTCCCGAGGCGGACAACGACCAGGCCCAGTGGCACCGCTTGCGTCGATATCGCGCCCTGAGCAACCTCAACATGAGGCTCGGCAGTGGGCAGGCCGACCAGGACTTCCGCGAGAAGACGGTGCTCGACTTCGAAGCCGCCATGCGCGTGGACCCGAGCGATGCCGAATCGGCCGTTGGCTTGTACGAGTGGCTGATGGCCGAGGCCAACGAGGCCGAGGGCGGTCGGACAGATCCGCAGGTCTACCTCGAGCAGGCTCGCGACGTGCTGGATGGATTCCTGGCCGACAATCCCAACCATCCGCGGGCGCTGATCGCCAGGCTCTACTACGACCTGCAGGTGGAGGCCCGGCCGATACGCGAGCTGCGTTCGCAGTCGGATCGTGTCCGAGCCAACATCGCGTTAGCGGAAGCGTTCGCGCCGCGCGTGAGCGCCATCGTCGATCGCGTACTCCAGCAGAGCCCGCCCGAACAGTTCAACGTCGAGGTAGTCCAGCTTGTCAATCGCCTCGAACGGCTGACGTCTCCGGCGTCGGACATCCCGCTCACCGATCGCATGATCGAGGCAACACGCCGGGCGAGCGAGGGTAACCCGGGGCGTCTCGCGCAGCTCGAATTCTTCGATGCAGTGTTCTCGGCGGAGAGCAACGATCACGAGCGCGCGATTCCTGCTTTTGAGGCCGTGATGGATTCGCCGCAGGTTGCCGTGAGCCTCGACGGCATCATCCTGACCTTATTGCGTGGGCAGGCCGTCTTGCGCCGGGTGCAGAGCGCCATTGACCTGGCCAATCAGGCCGAGGACGACCAGAAAGAAGCGGCGCGGCAGCGCGTGGCCGAGTATCGCGCGGATGTCGACGAGTATTGGCCGGAGGGCACGCCTTCGGTGATGCTGCTCGACGCACGCATCGCGTACATGAAGGGCGAATTGGCCGAAGCTCAGCGGCTGGCCGTGACGTACCAGCGTGAAGCGAACACCGAAGACGAGCAGGTCCACTTCCTGCTCAGCGCGATCTATATGGATCGCAACCAGATCGGTGAGGCCGTCGAGGAGCTCAAGAAGTTTGTCGAGATCAACCCCAATGTGCCCAGAGCATGGTTGCAGCTGAGCGCCCTCCAGGATCGCATCGGTGATCAGGACGAGGCCCGCACGTCCATCGATCGAGCCCTCCAGCTTGCGCCAGACAATGAGGAAATCCAGCGACAACACCGTCGCTTCTCGGAGAGGGACGGCACGATCCAGGCCGAGGACCCCATTCGTCAGATCCTGATCCAGGTCGACCGCTTGCTCGACACGACCGGCGGCGTCTCGCCGAAGTACGAGCAGGCGATCGGTATCGTGCGTCTGGCCATGGCACGCCACGGCGATGATGTCCGGTTGTACAACGCCCTCGGCACGCTCTTGGGTTTGCAGCAAAAGTTCGATGAGGCGACCGAGACCATCGATGAGGGGCTGGCAAAATTCCCCGACAGCCAGTTGCTCCAAACGCTCCGCACGCGGATTCGATTTATGGCCGACGGCGAGATCCCTGAGGGCACGCCCCCGATCCAGCGACAGATGTTGCTGTATCGCCAGGCGATGCGCGGCGGTGATACCGAGGCCGCGCAGCGTGCGCTCGACGAGGCCATCCGCATCGATCCAGATTACTCGCAGGTCATCCAGGTCCAGATCACGCGCGCCATCGAAGCAGAGGACTTCGATCGAGCGCGTCGCCTGGTTGATCGCGCGACCGAGCTCAACAGCGATCAAGCCGGCGGACGCATCCTGCGAACCGATCTACTCGAGGCCGAGGGTCGCCCCGACGAGGCGCTGGCGATGATCAACGCGGTCATCTCCGATGGCCTGACGAGCGTCCCGGTGTTATACCGGCGGGCCAGGATCTATCGTGGCCTGGGGCGTGCCGAGGATGCCGTTGCCGACTACCAGGAGATCCTGCGTCGTCAGCCCGACAGCCTGAACAACATCCGCGAGGTGATCGCCGCCCTGATTGCATTGCGGCGTGACAATCTGGCCCTTGAAATCGCCCGCCGCTCGCAGCGGATTGCCGGTGCCGATCCTGCCTTCCTCGACCTGTGGCTCTCGCTCGAGGCCCGGTTGGGTGATTCAACAGCGGCGATGCTCCGGCGTGAAGATGTCCGGGCGAACCAGCCCGATAACCGGCAGAACAACCTCGCGCTCGCGAGCGTGTACGTCCGCTTGGGCGAATGGCCCAAGGCTCGGGCGGTGATCGACGAGCTGCGCGCTCAAGGGGATGACATCCAACTTGTTATGCTCGACGCGAGTTGGCATGCCGAGCAGGGTGAAATGGGGCGTGCGATCGCGACGTTCGAGCAATATCGTGCCCAGCGGCAGGCCGCCGGCACGCTCGACGTTCGCGATGTGCTGAG
This sequence comes from Phycisphaera sp., assembly GCA_025916675.1. NCBI lineage: Bacteria > Pseudomonadati > Planctomycetota > Phycisphaerae > Phycisphaerales > Phycisphaeraceae > Phycisphaera > Phycisphaera sp. The sequence continues at coordinate 1,798,528 of CP098402.1, read as the reverse complement.
TTATGCCAACTTCCTGCAAAGCCGGGGGCAGTCCAAGGGTTCCATCGCGATGCTCCGCGAGTCGCTCCCGCTGGATGACGCCGAGCGGCAACCCATACGCCGCCGCCTCGCGTTGTTGCTGCTCTCGGCCGGCCGTGCCGATGAGGCCGTCGCGGAGATCGATGCGTTGATCGCATCGGGGCTCGATACCGATGGCATGTTGCAATTGGCTCGTGTCGAGGCGTATATCCGCGGGGGTGAGCTGGACAACGCTCAGGAAGCTCTCGACGCGCTTGACGCTACCGCCAAGGCCTCCGAAGCGGCGGGCATCTTGCGTTGTGACCTGGCGTTGCGCCGCGACGATCGCACGGCGGCATTGGATGCCTTGAGCGATACGCTGGCCGCCCACCCGAATTCGGCGCGTGCGTACGTGCGCCGCGCCGAGATCATCTGGACCCAACTGCAGCAAAGCGATGATATCAGCGCCGCCGAACGAGCCCAATTGAGGCGAGATGCGAGCGAGGACCTCAAGGAAGCCATCCGGCAGACTCCGGGCAACTGGGAGGCCTTCCGGCTCCAAGGGATCATGGCAATGGATGCCGGTCGGTATGACGACGCGGTTGCCGCGATCGCCAAGACTATCGAGTTGAACCCAGCGCAGTCGAGCCTTCGTGATCGATTGGTTCGCAAGCTCATCGATGAGGGCGACACGCCCCGGGCCATGACCATCATCGACTCCGCAATCGAAGCGAACCCGGCCGATGTGGACCTGCGAGTCCATATGGCCCGGCTTCTGGCCGACAAGGGCCGATCGACCGAGTCGATCCGCATGTTCGAAGCGGCGCTGGCCCAGCGCCGCAATCCCGAGATCGCGGCCCAGTTCGTCGAGTTCCTGCTCGGCCTCGGCACGGCCGAGTCGCGCGCGAAGGCGCGGCAGGTGCTCAGCGACCCGAACCTGAACGTCGCCGATACGTGGCAGCTCCAGTTGATGTCCGCGGGCTTGTCGATGGCCGAGAATAATCGTGCTCGTGCCATCGCGCAGGCGCGACAGTCTTTCGAGATGGTGCGTAATGACACATCGGGTGTTGTGCGATGGTTCAACGCTCTGCCACCGCTGATCGATGACCACAAGACACGTATGGACATCGTGCTCCAATTGGGTGCCGAGCGCACTCCGCAGCGCGTGGGCGAGATCATGCTCGCGTCGCTGATGCTCCAGGACCCCTCGACCGAGCCGCAGGGGCTCAGCGAGCTCCGCCGTCTGGCGGCCGATAGCGATCGCGTCGTGGCCTTCCGGGCGGGACAGTTGCTGGGTGACACGTTGTACTCGAACCAGGATTATTCTGGCGCGGTCGAGGCGTGGAGCGGGGTGATCGACATCGACCCCGAGGCGGCCCAGAGCCTGAACAATCTGGCCTACGTGCTGGCGACCGAGATGGGCCAGTGCGAGCAGGCCATCCCGATGGCGCTCAAGGCGATCGAGGTGGGCGGTGTGGCCCCAGCGATCGCCTACAGCACACTCACGGTTGCGTACATCGAGTGCAACCAGCTCGACTCGGCACAACAAGCCGCCGAAGACCTGAGCAGTGCGGCTCGTGGCACGCCCGAAGAGACCCTCGCCGTCCTCCGGCAGGGCGAGGTCGACCTCGCCCTGGGGCGCATCGAGCAGGCCCGCGGCCGGCTCAACGAAGCCCGCAAGCTCCTCGAGTCTTGGGGTGGGCGGGCCGAGGCGTATCGATCGATCCTGGAAGAGTTTGGGGCCGCCTTGGACGGCCGGTGATTCGGTTCGGATTCTCGGACCTCGGATGAGAAGGACGGGGCCCGGTTGAGAGAGGGAATGGCCCGAGTTCGGCTCCCAAGGCGAACACGGGAGCGCAGACGGCCGACGTAAGCATGGGCTCGGACTTTTTCCGGATCCCTATGACGTGAGAACAGCATGACGATCGCATCTACATCCACCAATGGCTCCCTGAACGGCTCGCACGGCTCGCCTCCGAGTGGAGGATCCCAAGTCGGGACGAAGGCGGCCTCGAGCGTCGACCCGCTGCGCGTGCTCCGCAAGTACAAGTTCGCGTTCGTGATCGCGGCCATTATCGGCGGTGTGCTTGGCGCGGGAGCGCACTTCGCGCTGGCCGAGTTCTTGCCCAAGTGGAGCACTCCGGTCATCTACAAGTGCTATCCGCCCCAGACGCGGCCGAACCCAGAGCAGACAAACATCGACAGCGACGAGTTTGAGCGGTTCATGGCGACCGAATCGGCGATGATGGTGTCCGAGAACGTGCTGCGCCAGGCCGTCGAGAATCCCCGTCTCATGAACGAAGCGCCGAAGTGGATCGATCGGCACACCACCGGCGGTGTCATTGATGTTGGCCAGGCCGTCATCGAACTCGAAGAACAGGTTGGCGCCCGCGTGATGGCCGGCACGGATCTGATCCGCATGACGGTGAACTGGCGCGACCGCAACGAGGTGGCCGCGATCGCCGAGGTGCTCAAGGAGGCCTACATCCAGGACCTCCGCCGGCGCGGTTCGCGGTCGACCACCGAGCGTCGCGAGGCGATCGAGCAGGCCATCCGCGGGTTGGAAGCCGACTTCTCTCAGGCCGACCGGCGGCGGGCCGAGATCGTGACCTCGCGCAAGATGGACCAGCTGGACATTAACCAGAGCCAGGAACGGGCTGAGATGATGATCGTGCTGGGTTCGATGCAGGAAATCGGGCTCCAGCTCGAGGCCATTCTTGCCCAGAAAGCCGAGATGGAGGCCCAGCTCCGCAACCCCGGTGGGCTGCAGTTCAACGACACGCTGCGGGCCCAGGTCGAGCTCCAGCCGCTCATCCAAAACCTGCGCTCGCAGGTGGTGTTCCTCCAGGCCCAGCGTTCGACCGAGCGCGAGCGTCTGGCCGAGGACAACCCGGTGATCCGCCGCATCGACGACCAGATCGCCGCACTCGAGCGTGGCCTCGAGCAAGAGCGCCAGAAGCTGCTGGGTGAGGTGTTCCAGACCCAGCTCGACCAACTCCGTCTTGGCGAGCAGCAGTTGCGTGCCCAGATGGCGAGCCTGGTGGAGCGTCGCGGCACGCTTGGCCTGCGCTTGCAGGAACTCGTGTACGCCGAGACCGAGCTGAACGACATCGCGATGCGAATGACCCAGATCCTCGAACTGCAGCAAGAGTTCGAGACTGACCTCCGAATGATCGAAGCGACCAGCCAGCTCGCGACCGCGTCGCGCGTCGACGTGATCCAGCCGCCTCGCGTGCCAACCGTGATGAGCTTCCCGAAGCTCATCATCCTTGTGCCCGCGGGCGTGATCGCCGTGGTCGGCCTCGTGGCCGGTGGCGCTTATCTCCTTGAGATGATCGACCAGCGTGTGAAGAGCCCGGCCGACATTGCCGCGCTGCCCAGTGTTCGCATTCTCGGCATGGTGCCGCACGCGAGTGAGGATCCCGCTCGCATCGATACGCCTGAGCGTGTGTTCGCAGAGCAGCCACTCACGGCCATGAGCGAGAGCTACCGGCACGTGCGTGGCGCGGTCCTCAAGCGCATGAAGGCGGGCGGGTTCAAGACCCTTCTGGTGGTACCCGCCATGCCCGGTTCGGGCGCGACGGCGGTGGCCAGTAATGTGGCCGAGTCGCTGGCGGCCGCAGAGAACCGCGTGATCCTGATCGATGCGAACATCCGCCGGCCCCGCCTGCACGAGGTGTTCGGGTTGCCCATGGGGCCGGGCGTGGGTGAGGTCCTCGCGGGCGCACCACTGTCCGAGGTCGCTCAAGCGACGGGCAACCCCAACCTGCGCGTGATCACCTCGGGAGAGCCCAGCGACCGCAAGCTCGAAGCGCTCGCCACGGGCGCGATCGCCAAGCTCATCAATCAGGCCGCGACCGAGGCCGACTTCGTCATCCTCGACGTTGCCCCAGCCACGGTGTCGGGCGATGCCCAGTCGCTGGCCCAGGTGGTCGACGCGTCGATGCTGGTGGCCAAGGCCTTCGGCGAGACCCGGGGCCAGATCGGCCGCCTCTCGCGTGAGCTCGACGAGCAGCCCGCCCGCTACCTGGGGGTGCTGGTCAACGCCGCTCGCAGCGCGAGCGGTGGATACCTTCGTGACAACCTCCGGGCTGGCCACAGCTACACCGCCAAGGCGAAGGCCAAGGGCTGAGTTCGGTCGCCCGGCCGCGTAGGCTCGGGTGGTGGAGGAGAGGTCCGGCCTTGCGTGAAGGTGCTGCCAACCCGACGGGACGAACTCGCCGGGTGCTGGTCACCGGCGGCGCGGGCTTCATCGGCTCGCACTTGGTGGAACGGCTGCTGTCGCGCGGTGATTCTGTGGTCGTGGTCGACGATCTGTCCACCGGTATCCGCACGAATCTGCCCGAATCCCATAGCCGCCTGGCCTTTAGGCATGCCGATCTCCGGGATTGGCTGCACGGGCCGGCTGGCGACTCGGGCGAGTTCGACGAGATCTACCACATGGCCGCCGCGGTGGGCGTCGAACTGGTGATTGCCGACCCGATCGGTAGCATCGAGACCAATACCGAGCAGACGAGCGCCTTGCTGCGATACGCTGCACGTGGCAAGGCTGGTGCGCCAGCCGTGCTCATTGCCAGCAGTTCTGAGGTGTATGGCAAGAGCGAGCGGGTGCCATTCCACGAGGACGACGACGTGGTGTATGGGCCCACGACCGCGACCCGCTGGTCGTACGCGTGCTCGAAGGCGCTCGACGAGTACCTCGCGCTCGCGCACCATCGCAACAGCGGGCTGGGCGTGGTTGTGGCACGGTTGTTCAACACCGTGGGCCCCCGTCAGGTTGGTCGGTACGGGATGGTGCTCCCGAGGTTCGTGAGCGCGGCTCTGTCGGGCGAGCCCCTCCGCGTCTTCGGCGACGGTGAGCAGGTCCGATGCTTCTGCGATGTTCGTGACGTGTCACGGGCGCTCGTTGATCTGGTCGGAACGGCCAAAGCCCACGGCCGCATCTACAACGTGGGCAGCGAACAGGCCATCAGCATCTTTGAGCTGGCACGCACGGTCGTGGAAGTGCTCGGATCGGCATCGGATATCGAACTGGTGCCCTACGACAAGGCCTACGGCCCTGGGTTCGAGGATCTGCGGCGTCGCGAGCCCCACCTGGCACGCTTGCGGCAGGCCATCGACTTCGAGCCCGAGCATGAACTGAATTCGACCATCCTTGCCGTGGCCGAAGCCATGGGCTCGGCGGGGGTGTCGCGATGAGCGAACTCCTGGCCATGGCGATGCATGGGATGCCACCACTCGGCGATGCTCCCATCGAGGAAGCCGTCGAAGCCGCGGATGGGTTGGCCACAACCGGGCTGGCGATCTTCCATCGCTATATCTGGGTGTTCGTGGCGGCCTTCGTGATCACGATCGTGGCGACGCCGATCGTTCGTAAGATCGCATTGAGATCTGGAATTATCGACCGCCCGAGCGATCCGCGCAAGGTCCACCGCATCCCGGTGGCGTACCTGGGTGGGCTCGCGGTGTTCCTCGGCATCATGGGCGGCACGCTGGTGAGCTACCTGGCCACGGCCTGGGGCGATCTGGGCGTGGTCTATCCCAGCGAGCACCTGGTCGATGGCGATTACCACGGCGTCGTGCCCATCAGTGTGCTGCTCGGCATGACGGTGATCGTGATCGTTGGATTGCTCGATGACGCCGTTGGCATCCGGCCCGGCCTGAAGATCAGCGGCCAGCTCGTGGCCGCGGCGGCGCTGGCCATCGAAAACGTGGGCGTGAAGGTCGCTCAAGGCGTGCTGCGCCCGGTGGGTGAAATCCTCGTGCGTCTTGATCTCGTCGCCAATAGCGACCTGATCTTCTACGTCCCCATCCCGGGGCTTGAGGTGCCGCTCGAACTCAACGTCGTGTACTGGTCCGGCGCGATCGTGATCGCGGTGTTCGTCATTGGTGCGTGCAACGCGGCCAACCTCATCGACGGGCTCGACGGCCTGCTCACCGGCACAACAACCATCACCGTCATCGGGCTGACCATCCTGGCGCTCTCGCTCATGGTTATCGACCAGGGCCCGCGCGACGCCCAGCGTCTCGTGCTGTGCCTGGCGGTGCTGGGCGCGTGCATGGGCTTCCTGCCCCACAACTTCAACCCGGCGTCGATCTTTTTGGGCGATTGCGGCTCGATGCTGCTGGGCTATTGCACCATCGTCATCATCCTGACGCTGGGAGACATGGGCCAGACCCACCTGGTGCTGGCCGGGCTCATGATGTTCGCCGTGCCGATCATCGACAGCGTGCTGGCGATCGTGCGGCGGCGGATGAGCGGCAAGAGCGTCACCGAGGCCGACGACCAGCACCTGCACCACATGCTCAAGCGGGGCCTGGGCGTGAAGGGAGCCGTGCTGGCGTTGTACGGCATCACGGCCTGCTTCACGGCCCTGGGGCTGGCCATGAGCCTCAGCCGCGCCCGCGTGGTCTACGGCCTGGCGCTTATTGTCGTGTGCTACGTGGGCGTGACGGCCATCAAGGTCAGCCGGCGGCAGTCGATCGAGAGCGAGGCCTCGTTGGCTATCGACACCGCGAAGCGGCCCAAGCGGTCGGCGTCCTGAGTCGTCCGAATTCGGGCCAGACAGGCGGCATCCGGGCGATAGAATCGCGCGATGGATAGCGATCCGCAAAGCCCAACCCCAGATCAATCGCCAGTCGTGCCCGATTCCGGACCATCCGGTCGGCCCAAGGTCTTCGCCCTGATGAACCAGAAGGGTGGGGTTGGCAAGTCGACCACGGCCGTAAATCTCGCGGCCGCACTCGCGCGGCTGGGCAAGCGGGTGCTGCTGGTCGATCTCGATCCCCAGGCCCACGCCACGCTGCACCTGGGTGTGGCGGTCGATGGCGACGACCGGCCGGCCACCGTGTACGACGCCCTGCTCGAGCCCAAGTCCGTTGGTATCACCCCCGCGGGTGAGAACCTGTGGCTGCTGCCCAGCGAGACCGACCTTGCCGGTGTCGAGACCGAACTGGCCCAGGCCGATGGGCGGCATCATCGCCTCCGGCTGGCCATCGATGCCGCCTGCGATGCTCAGCCTATCGACGTTGTGCTCGTCGATTGCCCGCCCAGCCTGGGCCTGCTCACCCTCAACGGGCTTGCGGCTGCGGACGAGGTCGTCATCCCGATGCAAGCCCACTTCCTGGCGCTCCACGGCGTGGGCAAGTTGCTGGAGACCGTGCGGCTGGTCGCCCAGCAGGTCCGTCCCCAGCTGAAAGTCGCCGGCGTGGTGCTGTGCATGTACGACCAGCAGGCCAGCCACACGCAAGAGGTCGTGGGCGACATGGAGGCGTTCTTCGCCGAGGGCCGAGAGCGTGACGTGCCCTGGAAGCGGGCCCGCGTGCTGTGGCCACCGATTCGGAGGAACATCAAGCTGGCCGAAGCCCCGAGCTTCGGTCAGTCGATCTTCGATTATGCGCCCCAGGCCGCCGGCGCTCGCGACTACGCGGCGCTGGCCAAGCACTTCGTGGCGTTGATCGATCCGGCGTCTCCCGCGATGATGCCCGCACCGGCCAAGCCACCACCCGCCGATGCCACCGATGTGGCCGATGCGGGCAAAGAAGAGCAGGCCCAGACCCCCGAGCCCGAGACCCCCGAGATCGTCACCCCGCCCAGCCAGCAGCAGCACGCGTCGTGATCGGACGCCACCGGCTGCTGCTCCGCGTCGTGTTTGTCGCGTACGCGGTGGTGCTGTTCGTGGCGACACACAAGCCCGGCGTCGACGTCAATGTGGTGCCCGGCTGGCGGCTGGACCTGCTGATCCATATGGCGGCCTTCGGGCTATGGACGTTCTTGCTCGGGCTCACGGGCTTCGCCGGCGATGCGCGGCGGCTGGGCGACCTGCTGGTGCTCATAACGGTGGGGATGGGCTATGCCGTTGCCGATGAATCCTCCCAGGCCTTGCCGATATTCGAGCGGGTGTTCGATCTGACCGACATGGTGGCGAATGCAGCCGGCGCGATCCTCGCGTCGCTCTTGGTGTTCTTTACTCTGAGAATGTTCGATCATCCAGAGGCACCCCAGCCATGAGCGGGGCTCTCTCTCGCGCGTTCCGCGTGATCTCTTCGCTCACGCTGCTTTCGCGCGTGCTGGGGCTCGTGCGCGACGTCGTGACCGCCCGGCTCTTCGGCGATACCGCCGTTGGCTCGGCCTTCGCGGCGGCCTTCGCGGTTCCCAATACATTCCGCCGCCTATTCGGCGAAGGAGCACTCGCAGCGGCGTTCGTGCCCGAGTATGCCTCCTTGGTCGAGCAAGACCCGAGGGCCGCGGACCGATTCGCGACCTTCACGGTGGCCTTGTTGGGCTTGGTGACCGCCGGGCTTGCCGTACTGGGCGAACTCGGCCTCTGGCTTGCGCTATCGATGGCCGAGCCGGGCGGGGTGCGGCATTTCTCGATCCTGCTGGTGATGATCGCGCTGCCATTCATGCCACTCATCTGCATCGCGGCGATGCTCGCGGGCGTGCTCCAGACGCACGGCCGCTTCGGCCCGCCCGCGGCCCAGCCCATCGTGCTCAACCTGTGCGTGCTCGGTGCGGCAGGTGTGCACGCGATGCGTCAGAACGCGAGCGTGGAGTCGGCGGCCATGCTGCTGTGCGCGGCCGTAGTGCTGTCGGGCGTGTTCCAGGTGGTGTGGAGTCTCTGGGCGCTGCGGTCGCACGTGAAGTGGACGCGTGTGATCGCGGGCGTTGGGCAGAGCGTTCGGAACCTGGTGCGGCGGTGGGCCGGCGCGATCATCGGGCTGGGGACGCTCCAGGCCAGCGCCCTGCTCGACGTCGTGCTCGCGATGTGGCCGATCTGGTTCGGCGCGACCATGTTCGGCTTCGCGTACCCGCTCGACAAGCAATCCAACGCGATCCTCTTTTACGCGCAGCGGCTGTACCAGTTCCCACTCGGCGTGTTTGGTGTTGCCGTGGCGACGGCGGCGTTCCCATTGCTCAGCCGGCTCGCCGGGCAGCGTGAAGGATTCCAGGCGGCGCTCGTTGATGCGCTCTCGCTCTCGGTTGCCATCGCACTGCCGGCCAGCGTTGGCTTGATGCTGGTGTCGGGCGACCTGACCCACACGCTCTTTGGGGGCGGAAGCGGCTTCAGCGAGGGCGGCGCCCAGCGGGCCGCGGTGGTCCTGATCGGCTACGCCTCGTGCGTGTGGGCCTACGCCTGCAACCAGTTGCTCACGCGGGCGTTCTACGCGATGGGCGACACACGCACCCCGGCGTTCATCTCGCTGTTCGCTCTCGGTGTCAATCTGGTGCTGAACCTCTCGCTCATCTGGCTGCTCCGCGAGGCCGGGTTGGCCTGGGCGACCGCCACCGCCGCGGGCATGCAGACGGTTATCCTTTTGGTTGTGCTGGCACGGAAGCACAGCGTGGATGTTGTTGGCAAGACGTGGCGGCGTGGGTGGAAGGTCGTGCCATCGGTCATGATCATGGCTATCGCGGTGGGCGCGGTGCTGCTGTTGTGGCCATCGCCGGATGCGTGGGCAGAACGCGCCGCGCGACTGGCGGTCTGCGTCACGGTTGGTGGGCTGGCTTATGCTTCGGCCGCGTGGGCCATGGGATATCGTGAGTTGGCACGCGTGCTACACCGCGGGGGGGCATCGGATGGCGATTGATCTGACCGGCAAGCCCATCGCCATCACCGGAGCCAGCAGCGGCATCGGCAAGGCGACCGCCCTGGCCTGCGCCCGAGCGGGCATGCCGGTCGCCCTGTGCGCACGCCGCGTGAACAAACTCGAAGACGTTGCCAGAGAAATCGAGCAAACCGCCGGCACCGCGATCGCTGTTCAAACAGACGTCACGAGCATCGACCAATGCCGGGCGTTCATCGAGAAGGCCGAGGCCGAACTCGGCCCGCTTTACGCCGTCTTCGCCAATGCCGGCTTTGGTTTCGAGCGCCCCATCCACGAGACGACCGACGACCAAATGCGCGAGATCTTCGAGGCCAACTTCTTCGGCACGCTCAACACCATCCATCCGGCCGTCGAGCGGTTCGTCGAGCGACGGGCGGGCCACGTGCTGATCTGCTCGAGCAGCATCGGTAAGATGGCCATCCCCGGCTACGGCGCGTACTGCGCCACCAAGGCCGCCCAGTGGCACGTCGGCCGGGCGATGCGGCACGAGCTCAAGTCGCTGGGCATCCACGTCTCGACCGTCCACCCCATCGGCACGCGCACGGAATTTTCCCAAGGGGTCCAGCGTCGAAGCGGCGGCAGCGACATCGTGTCGAACACGCCCAAGGCGTTCATCCAGCCGCCCGAGCGTGTAGCCCGGGCCGTCGTGGCGTGCCTCAACAAGCCCAAGACCGAGGTCTGGACGAGCCTGCCAAGCCGGCTGGGGCTGGGGGCGCTCAGCACGTTCCCGAGGCTGGCCGACGCCGCATTCGACCGCTTCGCCCGAAAGCAGGCGCCGATCAACCGCCGCGGTTGATATCTCTATACCACCCAAAATGGCCTTGCGTATTGGGTCGATTCCTGGTATCTTGGAGGGCAGCTCGGGGACTATTTCGTGAGAATACCCTGGCGCAGAAAACGCAGACGCCGATCTCGCGGCGTTCAAGGAGGTATTTCATGTACAAGCAAGTGATCAGCATCGCAGCACTCGTGGGGCTGGCCGGGACGGCCTTGGCCCAGGACGTGGCCATCGTCGCGGCGGCGGGCAGCGCTGGCGCTTCGGGCGTCGAGACGGTCCTCCAGGATAGCGGGGCGTTCGACAGTGTGACCAACATCGACCTCCAGTCGACCACGCCCACGCTGGCCGAGCTCGAGGCCTTCGACTCAGTCATCGTGTGGACCAACTTGACGCCGACTGATCCTGTTGCCTTCGGCGATAACCTCGCCGACTACGTCGACGGCGGCGGCGGTGTCGTCGTGGCCGTGTTTGCCAACAGCAGCACGACCACCGACCGCGATATTTCGGGCCGCTGGCGCGGCAACCCGGACTACGAAGTCATCGTCCCGCGCTCAGGCAACCAGTCGGGCCCCGCCTCGCTGGGTGCCATCCTCGATCCGAGCCATCCCATCATGGATGGTGTGGCCAGCTTCTTCGGTGGCACGTCGAGCTTCCGCCCGAACGTGACCGATCTGAACCCCGGTGCGACGGCGATCGCCGAGTGGGACGACGGCCGTGTGCTCGTGGCTATTGGGGCGAATCCTAATCGTGTCGATCTGGGCTTTTACCCGCCTCCCAGCACGGTCTCGGCCAGCTTCTGGGACATCGGCACCGATGGCGATCTGATGCTCGTGCAATCGCTGCTGTTCGCCGCTGGCGGTGGGTGTCGGGCCGACCTCGATGGCGATGGCTCGCTCACCATCTTCGACTTCCTCGCGTTCCAAAACCTGTTTGACTCCGGCGACCCGCTCGCGGACTTTGACGGCGATGGCGACCTGACCATCTTCGACTTCCTGGCATTCCAGAACGAGTTTGACGCCGGCTGCGAGTAAGCCGGGTTCCCCAGGCTCGTAGACCGTGAGCGAAAAACGGCCCCGCTGCGAAGCGGGGCCGTTCGTTTGTATGAACTCAGTGTCCGAAGATCAGGCGATCAGCGGGTCTGGGTGTACTGGGCCTCGAGGGCGCGGCCGATGCGGTCGCTCGCGTCCATGAGGTGGGCCTTGGTGTAGGTGTCCATCGAGCTCTTGCCCTTCTTCACCGCGCCGTCGATCTCCTGGCGGAGCTCGCGGAGCTGGAGGTTGGCCACGTTGGCCAGGGCCGCGCCCGACGCGCCGGGGAAGCCCCGGTTGGTCAGGCTGATCAGGCGATCGATGTGCTGGCCTTGCAGGCCGCGACGAAGCGAGCTGATCATGGGCTTGCGATCGCTGTAGTCGCCGCTGCCGCCCTCCTTCAGCTCCTTCCAGGCCGCGTCCTTCACGGTCTTCATGATCTCGGCCAGCGTGATGAAGTCTTCGTCACCATCGACGTGCATCTCGTTGTTGAACACGCGGTCGAGCGTGGTCGGGTTGAGCACCATCGTCATAGCCGACGACTGGATGCCGCGGATGCGGTCGTGGATGGGGAAGGCAGGCTCCTCGAACATGGAACCCATGCCGCCGCCGTCGTACCACTTGTCCACGGTCATCTTGCTGAGCAACTCGGGCGTCAAGCCGTAGGCATCGTCATAGAACGTGTTGTTGATGACGAAGTTGAGCGCCTTGCGCTGCTGGTCGGCGGGCACCGGGGTCAAGGGAGCCATATCGCCCGGGTCGCCCTTCTTGGCGCGGCTCTGGAACGTGCCGCCGATCCAGTTGGCCATCATGCTGACCGAGTTGATGTGCTGGCCCAGGGTGATGTTGTACCCGCGGCGGGCGCGGGCCCAGCTGTCGCCATCCTTGACGAAGTTGTCGAGGATCTGGCTGCGAAGCTCGCGGGCCAGACGCATCTGGTTCTCGGCGTAATCCAACGGATCAGCCGAGAGGTCGTAGCGCCGGGCCAGGGGGTCGGGGCCCCACGTGTCCTCGTCGGTTGCGTACGCCAGGTTGGGATCTTCAACCTTCTTGAGTACCTCGTCGAGGTTGCCGTCGGTGTAGCCGTACTCGATGGCCCACTTGTCGTAGGCACCAATGTCGATGACCTCGTAGTTGCCCTGGATCTCACCGGACTCCATGTTGATGTTGATGGGGTTGTAGTCCATCACGGTCGTGGAGAACGGGTGCTTGTCCTTGACTTCTTCGGAGTTGATCTCGTCCATGGTGAACACGGCCGAGCCCTTGAAGTTGTGGCGAAGGCCCAGGGTGTGGCCAACCTCGTGGGCAACCAGGTGCGCGAGCGCCGGACCGACGAACCACTCGGGCACGCCGTCGAGCATGTCGACGCCTTCCTTGGCCTCGGTCTCGAATAGCCCCAGGACCTCGCCGCTCAGGCGGGCGACGTCCATGTTCATGGCCTTGAGGTGGGCCATGTTGCAGGCACCGGTGACCTGATAGGCGGCGACGGCGTCCGAGATGGAGCCATCCTGGGCCTCACGGGCCATCATGGCCGGGTGGCCGCCGTATGGCAGCGGGCCGCGGGCCTCGCGCTGGGCGATGATGTACTCACGCTGCTCAGGAGCGGCCATCTGCACCCGAGGATCCCACTGGGGGTTCTCGTCCAGCCAGGCGAGCGTCTCGGGGCCGAAGCCCTCGATGGCCACCTGCGGCAGCAGGTCGTTGTATTGGAACCAGTACGCGCGGATCCAGCCGTCGGTCAGCACGACGTCGGCGTCGAGGATCTCGCCGGTCTTGGGGTTCACGCGGCTTGGGCCGATGGCCGTGCCGATGCCGTTGGTCAGCCAGCGGATGAAGTTGTAGCGGACGTCCTCGGGGTCCTTCTCCATGTTGGCACCCGTGGTGGCGTCCTGGTACACGACCTCGATGGCGCCGACGATGCCGACCTCCTCGAAGGCCTTGTTCCAGTACTCAACACCCTCACGCACCCAGCGGCGGTACTTCACCGGCACCTGATGGTCGATGTAGTACACGATGGCCTGCTTGGGCGGGCTCTTGCTCAGGCTCGGGTCGGCCTTCTCAAGGTTCCAGCGGTTGACGTACCGCGTCCACATCTGCGAGCCGTCCATCTCGGAGAAGTCGCGATAGCTGGTGGTGAAGAAGCCCACGCGCTCGTCGGCCTCGCGGGGCTTGTAGCCCGGGGTGCCCTTGATGTTGCTGATGGAGTAGTGGTAGATGGCAAACCGGCCGCTCGCGTCGGGAGCCTCGATGGCGATCTCGACGTTCTCGGGGAAGGCCTTGGCCGTCTTGATGGTCGCCAGTCGCGAGTTCAGGCGTGCGGCGCGGCCGCCGAAGAACGTGCCCGCGTTGTTGACCAGGAGCTGGTCAAGGTCGATCACAGGCTGGCCGTTGGGGCCCTTGGCAACGATCGGAACCTCGAGCAGCACGCGATCGGTGAAAATACGATCGATGCCCTTCTCGACACCCTTGTCGCCGCCCGCGCGGACCTCGGTCTGCGGCTGGATCAGCGCGAGGCGCTTGTCATACTTCTTCCAATAGGCGTAAAGATCGCCCGACTGCAGGCCGGCGAAGATGTCGCCCGAGCCCATCGTCATGGCAAAGAAGTGCTTCTGCCGCTCGAAGCCGCGGGGCAGCTCGGCCAGCAACTGGCCGTCCTTCTCGCGCTTCCAGATGTTAAAGAAGCTCTTGCCATCGGCGGTGGTGACCACCTGCTCGTAGCCCTCGCTCACCTTCTCGAATGCCGGCAGATCGCCTTTGTCTTGGCCGTAGGCCTGACCGGCAACGGCAAGAAGCGCAGCCGCGACACCAACGATGCCTTTTCCGCTCATCGTGTTCCTCATGATCCTTGTACTCCGTGTGTGAAGGCTTCCGCGGTGGCCGGTGCCAGGGGCGGGACGCCCCCGGGCCAGTGGCCTGCCAATCCCCTGTGGCGGCCCGAAGGCCGGCCGGGGGTTCTACGTCCGTGTTCTTGATCCTATGGGGGACGCGCCGGGGCGGCCCATCTTGCTCTCGTGAGGGCCCAATCGGGCGGTTTCTTGGTCGTAGGGCCAATGCGACAAACGTCAGCCCACAGGGCGACCGCCCAGTTGGACGGCCGAGAACCTCTCAGGTTCCTCATCGGCCATCGAGTAATCGGACTCTTGCATCGAGTCGGTTATTCCGGGCGGGCTATCCGGATGGGGCCGTTCCGCCGGACCGGCCCAGAGCACCAGGACCGCGGTCAGAGTGCCAAACACGAGGGCAGCAAGCTGGAAATCCCTATCTCTGGTCGCCAGTTCCGTCGGGTCGTCGTAGTCACCCCGCTCAAGCAAGATGATGCAACGCAGCACCGCGAATGTGGCCGGGAGCATGGTCAGCCAGAGCAGGTTCATGCCCAGGCGGGGGGAATCACCCATGCCCAGCGAGCGGCCTCCGAAGATCCACACAAATCTGGACTCGTTGTCCTGGACGTACCCGGCGTAGGTCAGCAGCATCGCCACGGCGGTCACGACCACCATCATGCGGAGGAGCTCGTCGGTGTAGACGCCCTGGACGGCTCGGGCCGCGGTGGCATCGCCGCCGAGGGTCCGGCGCTCGCCAAGCCGCTTACCGAAGGCCAGGAACATGGCCAGGAAGAGCGTGACGTTGAGCAGCCAGGTGCTCGGGGTGATGCCAACGGCCGCACAGCCGCCCAGCACGCGCAGGACGAACCCTAAGGCGAGGCTCAGGACGTCGAGCACGGGCACGCCCTTGAGCTTGAGGCTATAGGTAGTGACGTTGAGGATGTACAGCGCCAGCAACCCGCCAAGGGCCAGGGCGTTGGTCGATCCCAGGATGGGGCCCAATGCCGCAACACAGGCCGCGGCGGCTATCCAGAGAGAGATCGCGTAGAGGCGGGCGGTGCTCGCGGTGATGCGGCCCGAGGCGATGGGGCGGCGCCGCTTGCGGGGGTGCAGGCGGTCGGCTTCGGTATCGCGGAGGTCGTTGACCACGTAACAACCACTCGAGGCCAGGGCGAAGGCGGCCATGGCGAGCACGACGCCCCAGATTTCGTCGATGGCGGTCGCACCGCCGAAGAACGGGCCGACCGCGACGAACACCGACTTGGCCCATTGCTTGGGCCGCGCCAAACGGAGCAATGCTGTCCATAGCGGCTCACGCCGGACGCCAGCCGTGCCGATGCTATCGGAACTGGTATTGGCGTGGTCGGGGGCTTCGGTCATGTTTTCTCACGCGGGCTCATCGGCGGCCTTGTGGGACCAGATCGGCCTCGGGCGGCCCCTAGCGTAACAATCGGGCTTTGGGGCCGGTAAGTCCAACCCCCAAGCCGTTCTGCGTGGCCTGGACTCGGAGAGTTCGCATCACCGAAACCGAGCCCAATCCCGAGCACATCACTGGTGCATTTCAGGCCCGCCATTTTTGGATGGCGATGGTGCTGCCGGTGTTGTATGGGCTCCTGCTCTCGCCCATCGCCGCACTGAATGTCCGCTACGCCGGTGGTCGGGCAACCTTCGATCAGGTGTTGTTCCACGAGCACACCATCGACGCGATGGTGCCAACGTGGCCGGTCTTTCACCTGACGTATCCCGATCACTTCATCGCCATGACGCCCGGCTTCCATTGGGTGCTTGCGGGGGTGGTCCGGCTGACCGGAATGGGCGATCCGGGACTCAGGCTCGTTGCGTTGGCTTTGAGTGTCGCGATCTTCGCGGGCCTCGGGTTCTTGCTGGGCAGGCGGTGCGGGGCGGTGCTCGGCTCGGTGCTGGTCGCGCCGATCATGGCCTCGGTCTACGTCACCAACTCGAGTGCCTGGATGCTGGCCGACAATGCGGGGTGGATGTGGGTGTACTTGCTCGCGCTTGCCGCGTTGCTGTGCCCACCCAGGGGCATGTGGGCGATTGTCTTGGGTGCGGGCTTGTTGCTCGCGGTATGGACCAGGCAGAACCTGCTGTACCTTGCTGCCCCACTCTGGGTGGCGGCCTGGTTGAGAGAAGTACCCAGCGACCCGGCGTGCGGCAAGCCGTGGGTGGGGGTATCAGGGCGCACCAGGAACCTCGCACCAATGGCACTCGCCACGCTCCCGGCCATCGCGTCGTTGGTGTACCTGTACCGTGTGTGGGGTGGTTTGGTGCCCCCCGAGTTCCAGGGCCAGTACGATGGCGCCAATCCCTCGAATCTCGCATTGCAACTCGTGATGCTTGGCGGGCTGTCGGTGTTCTTTCTGCCCGCAATGCTGGGTGTCGGTGAGGAAGGCTGGCGTGGCCGATGCAAGGGCACGCTCCGTCGCGCGATGCCTTGGATGATCGCGAGTGGCGTAGTTGCGGCTCTTGTTGTCGCACTGGTGCCCACGACGCCCGCCCCCAAGGCCGGCCGGGCGGGCCTGGTGTGGAGCGCGGCCGACAAGCTCAACGTGCTCGGGCCGATTGGCGAGTGCAACCCGCTGATCGTGGTCGTGGCGGCCGTGGGTGCGGGCTTGCTCGTCGTGATCCTCGCGTGCGTTCGGGCGCGGGAGCGTTGGATACTTGGGAGCTTGTTCGCTGGATTCGGCATCGCACAAGGGGCGAGCTCTGAGGTCTGGCAGCGGTACCACGAGCCGTTCGCGTTGCTCTTTCTGGCGATAGCAACAACGGTCGCCGTGAGTAGCCGTGGGGCGACCCCGAGGCGCACATCCAAGGCCCAACTCGTTCCAATCGTGGTGCTCGCAGTCGGCATGGCTGCCACCACGGCCGCGGTGCTCTGGCAGCGTGAGATCAGCCATTGGCGGCAGGGGAAGAACCAGACGCCAGTCAGTTCGCTGCTGCCCGAACCGCCGGCGGAGTCCCCGGCGACGCTTGATCCGACTTTGCCCGAGTGATGATCAACTCCTGAGCGCGGTGCGTGCCGACGCCCAGGTCGAGCATGCGGTAGGCGGTCGCGCGCCATCCATCGGGGCGGACGAAGGCCTGATCGAGCCCGAGGAAGGGGATGGTCTTGCGGTCGCGTTTGCCGTCGAACACGAAGCGAGGCCAGCCGTAATCCGGACCGATGCCGGCTTGGGTGTGAGCGCTGACCATGCCCGGAAGCAGAGCCGAGATGGCGTTCGACCCCCGGCCGGTGTTGAAGTCTCCGATGACAACGTCGGCGTCGGGGAAGCCGGTGTGGCGTTCCCGTTGCAGGGGGCCGGCCGCGGTGGGCGTGAAGGTCCAATGCGTGGATTTGGCGATCGCGTCCAGAGAGGGCTCGACGTACGCCATGCGCCCACGCTTGGGGTCGCTCGGCCAGTCGAAACCCCAGATCACGATCGGGCCCGAATCAAGATCGACCTGCGCGAACATCGCGGTGCCATGGTCGAGCAGGCCCGGCTCGGGCGTCTTGGCATCGAGGCCCAGCGAGGCCCAGCCCGAGGCGGAGATGGGCTCTCCACTGATGAAGACGAACCGCCCGCCACGGCGCACGTGATCGCGCGTGTCCGATGGGGCGATAGCCTCGGGCGCGAGCATCCGCACGATGTCGGACCAGTCCAGCCTGAGCGGTGGGTTGGCCAGCACGACCACAGCCGGCGAACCGCGGCGGATCGCGAAGGGGTCGGACTCTCGCAGGAAGGCGTGCAGCGCCTCGTCGGTGGCCTCGGTCGCGTTCCAGTGGTACACCCGCAGGGTGGTGGGGCCCGGCGTGCGGAACAGGGCGTTCTGCAGGTGCCAGTGTGCCAACGCGACGTGCAGCAAGGCCATGGCGGCAACGACGAGCGGGCCCAGCCGCGCCCACCAACAGCCCCTGCCCGGTGGTTCCAGCAGCGTGATGGTGATCGCGAGCAGCCAGATGGCCAGCAGCCAGGCCTCGGGGGGCGTCCAGAACAGCCATTGGCTCCAATAGTGGTGGTCGGTGAAGATCCGGCCCGCCAGGAATGCCAGGACGAGGGCGAACAAGGCCAGACGGAACCCCCATGCCAGGGCCACACGGCACCGGCGACGCCAGCGCCGTGGCCCCGATTGAGCCTGTGGCTTGGATGGTGGTGGGGGTTCGGTCATGGGCGCTGGCGAGGAAATTCTGTGCTCAGGCCATCGGCCTTGCGAGCGCTCGGGCTGCACAGGCCGATAGGGTTTCTGATGGTGCGAGGTGTGCTGGCTCTGGTCATGGTTGGATGGTGTCTGCTGCTGGGTTGCGGCGAGTCGCCCACGCCGGCGGCCGGTGCCCCGGTGCCGGTTGGTACAACGCCCGGGGCCCGGGGATCGATCGATGCGGATCTCGTCGAGGCTATTGCCCAGGCGAGCTACCAGACCAGCCCGCCGGGCCACCCGACGCTGGAGTGGGCGGAGCTGGCGCCGAAGATCGAGGCCGCCCGGCACCAGATCGGCGAATTGCCCGGGGTCGTCAAGCCCGCAGCCGCCGCCGATCCGTTGGCCGAGCGGGTGACTTCAGCCCAGATCCGCGCGTTGGCAGGGGCGCGGGGACGCGCGATGGTCCTGCGTGCCGAGTCCGCCAGGTTGCTGGCCGCCGGGTATCCCAATGCAGCGGCGTCCGAACTGGAGAACCTGCTGGAATTGGCACAGGAGCTGTCGGCGTGGGGCCTGCCCTCGGCGGCGGAGGCCTCGGCCCAGATGATCGAGCGTGCGCTCGACGCGATGGATCAACCCGACGCCGCCCCAATGACGATCGCGCTGGCGACCGCGAGCAAGACCGGGCTCCGCGAAGCATTCGAGGGATTGGATACCAACGACCCGGCCGGCCGGATGCGTGCGATGACCGAAACTACCGCGGCGCGTGTCGAAGCGTTGCGATCGCGGTTGCGCGGTGCGGATGGTCCATCCGCGGTCCGGGCCGTGGCCGGGCGGTACGTTCCCGGTGCGGCGCTCGGGACAGCCGAGGGCATCGACCGCGTGACACGGGAGGCCTTCGCGTTCTCGCGTGCCCTGGCCGATGGATGGGAGAAGCCGTCGCGTTCGGCCATCACGCTGCGATTGCGCCAGCGGCAGGCCGAGGACTCGACGGGCGTACTCAAGGTGTTGCTTGGCGAGGCTCCCGACTCGTGCGATGATGATGCGCGGCTGCGGGAGCGGATTGCTGGGGCGATCGAGGGCCTGCGATGAGGTGGGCCGTTGTCTTGGTATTGGTTGTCGTAGTCGCCGGCGCGATGGGCAAGCGTCAAGATGTCTCGGCACAGCACGAGGACGTGTTTGCCTATGTTCGCCCGCTCGGGATCGATTTCGTAGGGCGGGTCGAAATGGAGCGGAGCGTGGCCCGCGTGGCTGGTGACGAGGGTGATGCCGAGCGGTGGGCGGTGACGCTCGCGCTCCTGCTGGAGATCTCGCGCGGTGCGGGTGAGCCGCCGAGCCGGGCGGTGGTCCTCGATGCGGTGCTGGAAGAACTGGTGCGGGCCAGAGCGAGGGGGCTGATCGAGGGTGTGCCGCCCGACCGGAAGCGGTCGTTGCACGCCGCGCTGGCGGGATTCGATGCGGACGATCCGGTAGGCATGCGTCGGTACACACGCCAACTGGCACAGCGCCGGCTCGATGTGATCACCACGGAGGTGCTGGGCACCGATGACCCCAACGCGGCGCTCGATGGGTTGCTGGCCGCCCATGGCTGGCGTGCGACCGGCCATGATGGCCCGCTCGGCCGCCAGCGCGTTCGGGACCGCGCCGACTACAGGGCGATCGATCGGCACGACGTGGCCGGGCTTCAAGGCATGGCCCGGCGACACATGCTCTTGCCACCCACCGAAGGGCTGGCGGGCGTGCCCCATGAAGAACTCGACCGCAAGTGGCAGCGGGCCCGCAACCTGTCGGGGCACATCGATCGGCGCTGGACCCACCAGGACGGGCCGCGGATCCATGATTTTGTACTCGACCTTGCACTGAAAGACAACACCGGGATCGTGCGGTTGGTTCACGCCGACACGCAGCTGCTGGCCCAGGCCGACCGGCTGCGGCGCTGGCGCTTGCGCGAGGCGGTCTGGAGGCTTGGCGGTGGATGAGCGCCCCGCGACGGCGCACGTCAGCCTCTGGGCATTGATCGGCGCGATGGCCTTCGGGCTCTTCGCGCTCGCGCCGCTGGTCCTCTGGGGCTTGTTCTTCCCGCCCGTTCTGGTCCTGGCCCCCGTCGCCGCGGCCGGCGTGTTGTTCGCGATGGTGCGCGCGGCCAAGCGGGACAAGGGCATCGCGGCCACACGCATCGGCGTTCGGGGGCGGCGGTTCTCGGAGCTGGTGCGGCCGACCGGTCTGGCCTGCCCGCGTTGCTCATACGACCTGGCCGGTGCCGACGGCGACCGCTGCCCCGAGTGCGGCGAGGATCTCGAACTGATCGTTCGCACCCAGGTCCACTACGAGTTTACCGAGTCAAACGTCGGGCCGGGCATCAGCGAGCGGGATATGCGCGGCCTCACCGCGCCGACGGCGAAAGTACTCGGCTACGGCATCATGCTGCCCGCCTTGGTGGCACCGGCCGCGATCATCGCATTCAAGGCTACGAAAACGAATTCCCCGGCCCTCTTTTCGGTCGCCGGCTTGCTCTACGTGGCCTACTCGGCCTGGCGCTGGTGGCGACGCCGGTTCGAGGACGATCTGCCCCGGCAACGGAGTGACGCGGTGCTCGGGCTGGGATTGGTCGCCTTCCTGGTAGTCATGTTCTCGCTGACCGATCTGGCGTATTGACGCCTACTCGGTCACGCCCAGGTCGGCCTTGGTGAAGATCGCGTGGAACGGCACGCCCGTGGCCTCGATGGCCTCGCGGGCGCCCTCTTGCCGGTCGATCGTGGTGATGACGCCCGCGACCGTCGCCCCGGCCTCGCGCAGGGTGTTCACGGCTTCCACCGACTGGCCGCCGCTGGTGGTAACGTCCTCGAAGAACACGACCGCATCACCGGGATTCAGTTCGCCTTCGAGCTGCTTGGCGGTGCCGTAGTCCTTCTTGGCGTTGCGAATGAAGATCGAGGGCAGGCCGAGTCGCAGGGCGCAGGCCGTCACCAGCGGGATGCCGCCAAGCTCGGCTCCTGCCAGACGCTGGGCCTTGCCGGCGTGGGGTTCGAGGAGCACTTTGGCTCGCTCGGCCAGCAGGTCGGCCACGGGTCCGAGAAGTTCTGGCCTCGTGCTGAATTTGTACTTGTCGAGGTAGTACGAGCTCGTCCGACCCGACCGCAGCGTGAACGTGCCGCGGAGCAGGCAGGCTTCGGCCACGCGGGCGGCTAGGTCGTTCGAGGCCTGGGCGGGGGTCGGACGGGCTGGGGCGTGTGGCGACTCCATGTGGGCACGATAGGGGAACAGTCCGCTTGACCGCCGGGAGGGTTGAGCCGACGTAATGGCTGGTACACGTTTGGCTATTTACCAAGACCGGCCGGTTGGTCGGGGCGGTAGGGGTGGCAATGATGTGGAGCCGGCAGGCCGGGCACTCTCGGCAACCCACCGGAAGCTCCAGGGGCAGAGTTCCCGCCAGCCGGGCAGCGAGAGACTGATTGAGGAGACATCGGGGATGAAGAATCGGGAGAATGCTAAAGATGGTTTGAGGCTCCGGATGTTCGTGGGGGCGCTCGCTGGCGCGGCGTTGGCTGTGGGATCGCCGGCCGCACTCGGCCAGAACTCACCCGGTAACCAGCCTGCTCAGGAGAGCGATCCGTTCGCGCCCGCGCCTCCCAAGGCTCGTGAACTGCCGAGCATCCTTGAACGCAACGCCGAGGGCGAGGTGATCTGGATCGAGGGCGATCCGGCTCGTAAGGCCATCATGGTTATGGACCTACCGGCCGCCCAGCGTCGCGTGCTCGAACGCATCATGGCCGAGCGCGACGACCAGTTGCTCAGGGCCGCGGTGCCGAACACGGACAAGATCGTGAGATCGCTTGAGGCCTGGCGGAACGGCGAGGAGGTCGAGTACGACGCTTTCGGTCGCCACGTGATGGCTTCGCTGGGTGACTTCGGGCGGCGTGGTGCGTTCGTCGTTGATGCCGAGGTTCGCAAGAACGTCACGCGTGGTATCTACACAGATCTGAATGACGTGGTCCGCCAATACAACCTGGCACGGGTCACCGAAGAGCGTGAAGTCTTGCTGGCCGAAGCGGAGGGGACCGAGGTCTCCGAGGTCATGCTTCGTGATTCCACCATCTTGCAGCGATTCCAGCAACGCGACGTGATCGCCGATGCGGCCCGCATGCTCAAGAAGCGTTATGGCGGCGACGAGGCGCTCATCCAGGCCCACCCGGAACTCGCCGACACCGTCAAGAGCGACGGCTACTGGGCGGCGATGTCCGAGCTCACCGATGCGCAGCTTTCCGCCTTCGTGTTCGACCACACCCAGCTCGAAGTGCGTTTCCCCAGCCCCGAAGGCGAGGAAGCACTCACCGCCCTGGCTCGGCAGGAGCAGGAAGAGACCCAGGAGGCGGGGCCGCAGGCGAATAATGGCAATGCCGGCAATGGCAACGCGGGACCGCGGAAGCAACAGATCACCGCGCAGGGCGACGTGCAGGCCGATGCCGAGGGCAAGTTTAACTACACCGATGAGGACCTCGAAAACCTCCGCGTTCCCAAGGGGGAAGGTCCCGGCATCATGCGGCGCGGCGACGATGGCGAGGCGATCCGGCTCCAGGGTGCCAGCTATGCCGAGGCCTACGAACTGATGCTGGCCGAAGGCATGCTCTCGGAGGACGATGTCAAGGAACTCGAGGTCCTGATTGAGGACCGCGCTCGCGTGTTTGATGAGCAGGCGCTGCGGCTGTACGAGTTATTGGTTGAAGCTGCCAAGCATGGTCCGGTCGAAGAGGGCCCGCTTGCCCAGGCGGTCCTCAACGCGGAGTGGTCGTATTCGAGCCTGATGTACGGCGCCTGGCTGAACGAGAAGCTGCCCGCGCCATCCACGTTCCATAACGATGTTCGGATCCGCGAGGCGATGGAATGGGACTCGCTGGTCGAGATGGCGCGCATCGCCAACGAGTACGACGCCGCCCACATCTTCGATGCCCGCATTGAACTGCTCAAGATGGTGCGTGATGACGAGACCATGAACGACCCAGATGTCGCGCTGCCGGGCAACATCAAGCGCCCATGGCGGCTCCAGCAGATCATCCGCGACGCGAAGGCCAGCTACGCCCGCCAGCTGCGGGTGACCGATCCCGACTTCCGTGGCGCGCTGGCCGAACTCGACCTCGAGGATGAGGCGGCCGAGGCGATCAAGGACGTGGTGGCCGCCGATGGCCCGATGACCGCGGCCGAGTTCTGGGAGGTGGCCGTCAAGCTGCCCCTCGAGGCCCATCGCGAGCTCATCGAGAAGCGGACTGGCTACGAGGCCCCCGAGCCGGGGTACTTCGAGGACAAGACGCCCGTTCCGACGACCGGGGCTCCGCCGGAGGGCTGAATCACACCGACGCGACCGGCGCTAAGAATGTCCGGCGCAGGTTTCGCTGGGGACACGTCTCGCTGGGGACATGTTGGAGTCATCTCGCTCGGCGAGAAGGGGAGTTCGATGAAGCGGAGTATCTTGAGTTTGTCGGTCGGGATGTTGGTGCTGGGTGTGGGCATGCCGGCGTTTGGCCAATTGGCGCCGCCCCCGGGGGGGCAGCAAGCCCAGCAGCCCGCGTTTGAGAAGATTTATACCGTTGACGACGACGGTGCGCCGATTGCGCCGGACACGTGGCTCGATATCGCCGCCCTGACGGCGAACCCCACGCTCTCGGTCGACCAGCGCGAGAGCATCGAAGAAGGCGTCCGCGCGTGGCTGGCCGACATCCAGAATCTGGTGATCGAGAACCCCGATCTGGCGCTCGAGGCCGCCAAGGGTCTGTTCGAGACCATCGACATCGAGGAGCGCGCCGGCTTGGCGTACGCCTCGGAGGTCATGAAGGCGCTGGGCTCGACGACCAAGCTGTCGTCGTACCTGACCACCGAGGGCGTGCTGACTAACGAGCAGGGCGAGACGAACCGCCAGATCGTTCAGGACTACGCCCGGGCTCGTAGCGAGCACGTCGCGCAGGGCATCATGGCCGAGGCCGCCGAGGACCAGCAGCGCCAGATGCAACTGCTCATGGCCCGTACGACCATGACCAGCCTGACCGATGACGCCCTGCGGATGTTCCGTTCGGTGGCCGTCCGCGGCGCGCCCAACGCCCGGGCAGCGGTCGAAGCGGCCGGCCTGGACGCTTCGGCCTATTCCAGCGAATTGGCAGCCGTCCAGCAGGCCAGTAGCGATGAGGCGAGGATTGACGCCATGATCGCACTCATGGACTCGATGGAGGATATGGACCTTTTCAAGTTCTCCAAGGCCCTGGGCGAGAAGCTGCCGCCGATCAAGCTGCCCGAGATGGCAAGGGTCGGCACCGCCAAGGCGCCAGAGCCCGACGATGGCTGAGAGCGGATGAGAGCCGGCGCGGCGCGAGCCATACACTTGCGCCATGCCGACCTTCTACGTCACCACGCCCATCTACTACGTCAACGACCGTCCGCACATCGGCCACTGCTACACCACGCTGCTGGCCGATGTCGTGGCGCGCTTCCATCGCCTTGATGGCGACGACGTGCTCATGCTCACCGGCACCGACGAGCACGCCGAGAAGGTGATCGATCGTGCCAAGGAAGCCGGTGTGGACGTCCAGGAATGGGCCGATCGCAATGCCCAGGCCTTCCGAGATGCGTTCGAGTTCATGGAACTCTCGCAGGACGATTTCGTCCGAACGAGCGAGGACCGGCACAAGACGCGGGCCAGCGCGTACATCCAGAAGCTGGTCGACAGCGGCGACATCTACCTGGGAGATTACGTCGGTTGGTACGACCCGGGGCAGGAGGAGTATGTCACCGAGTCGGTCGCCAAGGCCCACGACTACAAGGGCCCGGTGAGTGGCAAGCCGCTCGAGAAACGCACTGAGCAGAACTACTTCTTCAAGCTCTCGGCCTATGAAGATCGGCTGAGCGAATACCTGGACGCCCACCCGAGGTTCGTCCAGCCCGAGGCCCGCCGCAACGAGGTACTGGGCCGAATGAGGCAGGGGCTTCAAGACGTTCCGGTGAGCCGGGCGGTGAAGGACGACGGCGCCGAGGATTGGGGCATCCGCATGCCCAACGACCCCGGCCACCGCGTGTACGTGTGGATCGAGGCGCTGTGCAACTACCTGACCGTGGTCGACACGCCCGAGCGGCGGCACTACTGGCCCGCGTCGATGCACCTGCTGGCCAAGGACATCCTGTGGTTCCACGCGGTGGTGTGGCCGGCAATGCTGATGGCCATGGACGAGCCGCTGCCTGGCTGCGTGTACGCCCACGCGTACTTCGTGGCCGAAGGTCGCAAGATGTCCAAGAGCATGGGCAACTTCATCGAAATCGACCAGCTCCGCGCGTACGGCGATCGCTACTCGGTCGACGCGGTGCGGTGGTATCTGGCCACGCAGGGTCCGCTCGGCGCAACCGACGCCGACTTCGCGCACGCGAACTTCGTGGACATCTACAACGCCGAACTGGCCAACGGCCTGGGCAACTGCGCCAGCCGCGTGGTGAACATGATCCATAAGTACTTCGGCGGAAAGGTGCCCGACGCTCGCGACGCCACGGTCCACGCGGGCATCGATTGGCCAACCTTGACCACGGGCCACGTGCAGACCGCACGCGACTACTTCGGATTGGTCGATCTCCACGGCGCGGGGCATCAGGGCTTGGCGATCGTGACGGCCATCGACGGGTATATCAACAACACCGAGCCGTTCCGCCTGGCCAAAAAGGTCGGCGGGCCCGACGATCCGCAGTATGCCGATCTCGCGCTCATCTTGTACAATTGCGCCGAGGCGTTACGGATCGCTGCGGTGCTCATGCTGCCATTCATGCCCCAAAAGGCCAAGGCCGTGCTCGACATGCTCGGGGCGGGCACCCCGGGCAATGGCGAACTGGATGCCCATTCGGCGTGGCGTGGCGAGCACGGGCTCAAGCCCGGTACGCCCGTCATCAAGGGCCAGGGGTTGTTCATGCGGGCCGATACCGAAGAGGCCGCCCCCCAGGCTTGAGGAACGAGGTTCGCGTGCGCAAAGGCCCCCCATTCCGATTCCGATCGGCCATGCACGCCGTGGCGGCACGGGATTATCTGGTGCAGAACGGCGTACCCGCGCAGGTAGTGGGGGGCAACACCGACGCGTCCGTATTTTCGTTTCGCAACAGCGGTACGTACGAGGTCGTGCTGGCGACCGATGCCGATGCCAAATTGGCGTCCTACTTGCTCGAGCAATGGGGGAAAGACCCGGTCGAACTCGATGGCGAACTCGACGATCAGGCGTTGCCCGACCTCAGCGTCCTCGCCCCTGCGATGGCCCCATCGTGTCCGAATTGCTCAACAACCCTCCCACTGGACGCCTCGCTGGAGGCGTGCCCGAGTTGTAGCGAGCCGGTCGATGTTGCGGGTCTCATCGTCGGCGAGCACGGCCCCGAGGCGCTCGACGTGTGCTATGAAGCCTCACCGTCTTCCGATGAGCTGATGAGCATGGGCGCGCCCGAGAAATTATGCACGGCGTGCGGCGGACCCATCGGAGAACGCGGCGCATGCGGATGGTGCGGGCGGCGGCGATAGCCACTCACGACGCGAGGGCGGGCTCGTAGCGGTGGAGGTCGATCAGCCTGCACTCGCCCGGCGTGATCTCCTGGTCGGCATGGATGGTGGCCATCTGCCCCGTGCGCAGCGCGGGCCCGGGCAGATGCACGCCCGCGCTCGGTCCGTGCAGCAAGATTGAAACCACCGCCGTCACCGTGGGGTTGTGCCCGACGAGCAACACCGGCGCGCCATCCGCATGGCTCGCGATCGCGGCGATCGCCGCGCCGGCGGGGCATGTGGGGAGCAGGTCGTCGAGCGTGGTGATCGAGAGTCCCAACTCGTCGGCGATGGCTCGCGCTGTCTGCTGGGTGCGGACGGCCGGGCTCGCTAATAGCCGCCTCGGCTGCAGGCCCGGCTGTGTGCCGCTCAGCAGACCAGCAAGATATCGGGCCTGGAGCCGCCCCTCACGCGTGAGCGGACGGTCGACATCGAGCCCGGTCACGGACTGCGACTCTGCCTCGGCATGGCGACAGACCTGGACTTGCATGGCATGAACCCCTCACGGCCAGCCTCCTCGCAGACCTCTACCTCCATACCTTCGTCGAAATCTCGCCCGAACGCAATACCAAACTCTACCCAAATCGAAGATAAATTGTCGTTTCTATGCGGGAAGTCCGGTGCTGCTAGGGAAGTTTGGCCGCGAATGGGGTTGCATACGGCGCGGTTTTGTGGGAACATGGATAAGAGAGCGGCCACCGCCGCCAGGGGAGACGAGAAATGTTTGAGAACGGATTCGCACGAAAGCCGGCCTGTTCGGCTGCCGCTATCGGAATGCTGATCGCACGCGCCGGGTTCGCGGGCCCGGGTGTGGCCGAGCACGCGGTGCTGGTGGTCGACCCGAGCTCGCCCGAGGCGATGCGGGCGGCCAACGAGTACATCGCCGCGCGAGGTCTGCCCGAGACGGCGGTTCTGTATATGACGCCCGAAGCGGCGGACTTCACCGCCTTCCGTGACGACAACCTCGAAGCCCTGTTCGGCGAGATCGCCGCGCGCGGCATCGCGGACCGCGCCGATTATGTCATCGTCGCGCCGCCCTCGCAATACCGCATGGGTGCATCCACGACCGTCGCCGATGGATGCGCACCGGTCAACAACTTTGGCATCTCGAGCGGGTACACGATGGCGTTCTACGCCGATGAGGTTCTGGCAGGCGGCCTTGGCGTCACGAGACCGCAGCCGTTCGGCCGGCCCGCCGGCGAGCCCCGGGCGTTCGACAGCGAGATCGAGTACGCGGCGGGCAACCCCAGCACGTCGTCGCTGGCGCGCCAGTCGTACATCGGCGCGGTGCTGGGCTGGACTGGCGAGCGTGGCAACACCATCGACGAGGTGGTGGACATGATCGCCCGCTCGGTCGCCGCGGACGGCGCTTCCCCCGGCGGCTCGGGCGACACGTACTACTTCATGAACACGACCGATGCGGCCCGCAACGTGCGCCAGCCCCAGTATGCCGGGGTGATTGCCGCGCTCACCAGCAAGGGCACGAGCGCCGTGCAGCAGGACGGCGTGGTGCCCACCGGGGGCGTGACCGCCGCGGGCATCATGACCGGCGTGGCGAACCCGCCGATCGACGCTGGCGATTTTGGCTTCGGGCCCGCTGCCTTCGCCGACCACCTGACGAGCTTTGCCGGCCACTTCGGTACGGGAAGCCAGACGAAGATGAGCCGCTGGATCGCCAAGGGTGCGGTGGGCAGCTCGGGCACGGTCGAGGAACCTTGCAATTACACGGGCAAGTTCCCCCACGCGCGATTCCATTACTTCTACGACCAGGGTGCGACGATGGGCGAGGCCTACCTTCGCAGCATCGGGTTCGTGCCCTTCCAAGTGCAGTTCATCGGCGACCCGCTCGCGCGGCCGTTCACGTACATCCCCGACGTATCGATCGTGGGCCTTGGCTCGACGGTTTCCGGCGTCGAGAGTTTCAGTGTCATGGGCACGACGGCCAAGCCCGGCGCGAGCGTCGATCGCTTTGTGCTGATGGCCAACGGCGTGACCGTCGCTGAGACGGGCGCGACCGGGCAATTCCAGCTCGACACGACCCTGCTGCCCGACGGCGTGAACGAGGTCCGTGTCATCGGCTACGACGACACACTGCTCGAATCGCGCGGCAGCGCGACGACGATGGTGACCGTAGACAACCAGGGACGCCTCCCCAGCCTGACCCCGAGCGTGACCGCCGGTGAGCTTCGCACTCGAGTGACCTTCAACCTCAACGCCCCGACCGCGACCGAAGTGCGATTGGTTCGCGCCGGTGCGGTGCTGGCGGCGATCAATAGTTCAGCGGGTGGCGTGGACCTCTTTGGAACCAACCTCGGCGAAGGCCCGAGCACCGTGTGGGCGGAGGCGACGTACGCGGATGGGCGTGTGGCCCGTTCCGACCGCCACACGATTACGATCAGCGAGGGCACACCCGGCGCAGCTGTCGCGCCATCGGCGCACGATTACACGCGCGTGATCGAGCAGGGGCAGAGCGTGCTCGTCTCGTTGCCCGCCACGGTTCGGGATGACCCGGCCAGCGTGTCGTACGAGATCATCGGCGCGCCCTCGGGCGATGCCGACCTGCTCTGGCACGACGGCAGGGCGTTCGCGCTGGTGAGCATGGATGGTGCCGCGACCGCCGGCGACACGTTGACGTTCCGGGTGACCGGAACCGCGGGGTCGGATACCGGCGTGGTCACGCTCGCCCTGCCGGCGACCACGGGGTGCCGGGCCGACCTGGACGGCGATGGCTCGCTGACGATCTTCGACTTCCTGGCGTTCCAGAACGCGTTCGATGCGGGTGATCCCGTTGCGGACTTCGATGGCGATGGCTCGCTGACGATCTTCGACTTCCTGGCGTTCCAGAACGAGTTTGATGCGGGATGCTGATCGGCGTTCGTTTGCGCAATCGTGGCCGATAGCGCGCTAAACGCAAAAAATTGCCGGTCGGGGTGGCGTGGAGTGCAACGCGACCGCTCGCAAGTGCTTTAGGGTCTCTTGCGGAGCCACCAAAACACGCGGCCTCGTCACCGATCCCGGTGATCGTGGGAGCCGCCCCGAGAAGGAGATACACAGATGCAAAGCACGACAGCGAAGATGTTGCGGGCCCCGGTCCTACTGGCCGCGGCCGGCCTGATCGCGAGCACCAGCCAAGCCCAGGTCGATGTTCGGACCGAGGTCTTCTTAACTGGCCTCGACCAGCCGACGGCGCTCGTCCACGCCCCAGGCGACCACGGGCGTGTGTTCGTGACCGAGAAGCGCGGCCGCATCCGCGTGGTGCGCGACGGGCAGTTGCTGCCCACGCCGTTCCTCGATATCGATGGGCTGATCTCTAGCTTCGGCGAGCGCGGATTGCTGGGCATCGCGATGAGCCCCGAGTTCGACAGTGACGGCTGGGTCTTCGTGCATTACTCGAACAACGCGGGTGATACCGTGATCGCCCGCTACACCGTGTCGGATACGAACCCCGACATGGCCGATCCTGACAGCGGGGTCATCATCCTGACGCAGGACCAGCCGTTCAGCAATCACAACGGTGGTTGGATTGATTTCGGGCCCAACGATGATCACCTCTATATCGCGCTCGGCGATGGCGGCAGCGGGGGCGATCCCCAGGGCAATGGCCAGCGCCTGACGACCCTGCTCGGCAAGACCCTCCGCATCGACGTGCTGGGCCCGCCCGACCCGGGCATGCAATATGCCATCCCCGCGGACAACCCCTTCGTAGGCACCGGCAACAGGGAAGAGATCTGGGCCTACGGCCTGCGGAATCACTATCGTAACGACTTCGATCCGGCCAATGGTGATATGTACATCGCCGACGTGGGCCAGGGCGCACGCGAAGAGGTCAACTACCAACCCGGTGATAGCGCCGGTGGCGAGAACTACGGCTGGAAGTGCCGCGAGGGTGATCTGTGCTTCTCGACATCTCTGCCCTGTCCGTCGAGTTGCGATCCCTCGCCGTTTGTCGAACCAGTGATGATCTACGACCACTCGGTGTTGGGTGGTTGTTCCATTACCGGGGGACAGGTGTACCGCGGCTGCCAGATCGACGAACTCGCGGGAACATATTTCTACGCCGACTACTGCTCCAACCGGGTGTGGTCGATTCGCATGGTCGATGGCGACGTGACCGAGTTCACCGAGCGAACGTCGCAGTTTGGCGGCTTGAGCAGCATCATCAGCTTTGGTCGTGATGCGTATGGCGAGTTGTACGTCCTCAGCCAGGGCGGCACGATCCGCAAGGTCATGCCGGTGGACCCCATCGATGACTGCGATGGCGATCTGGTGTCGGACGCCTGCGAGATCGCGGTGGGTGCCGAAGCCGACGTGAACGGCGATGGCATTCCCGACAGTTGCCAGTGCCTGGCCGATCTCGACGGGGACGGGGAGCTGACCTTGTTCGACTTCCTCGAGTTCCAGAACTTATTCGATGCTGGCGATCCGGCCGCCGACTTCGACGGCGATGGTTCGCTCACCTTGTTCGATTTCCTGGCATTCCAGAACGCGTTCGTCGCCGGCTGCCCGTAAGCCGCCTTACGTCGATTGGAGTTGGCCGCTGGCTTGGTTGAGCACTTCGGCAGCGATCTGCTCGGGGTTGTAGCCGGCGGGCATGTGTACGAGAGGGACCGAGGCTTGTCTTGCAAAGTCTCGGGCCCTGTCGGCGTGCTCGTGCCCGGTGAGCTTGATGATGATGACGACAAGTCGAGTGCTCGGGCCGGAGATGGGTGCACGCATCGGCTCGGCCGACCCGTGTTCGGTAAGCTGGGGCCATTCCACGCCGTCGAGTTCGAACGCGTCGATCATGCGTTCGATGGCGTCGCGCCGCGGCTCTCCACCGATGACGACGATCCGCCCGCCGCCGAAGAGCTTACGAACTTGGAGCACGTCGTCGCTCCAGGTGCGACCCTGGGGCGTGTCTTCGTCGGTCGGCTTCTTTTGAGGCTTCGAGTCTGCCGCGTTCTGGGCTGCGGCGGCGACCAGTCGGTCGTGAGCCTCGACGCCAGCGGGGAAGGCTTCCGGCAGGGCGATGGCCGCGAGTTCCCGGATCATGCCATCGATCCCTTGCGGATCGAGCGCGATGAGGGCGCCGATCGCCTCGTTTACCTTCTGGCAATCGTGATCGGGCGGCTCTTCATCGTAGGGGGAGTCGGCTGCGTCCCGGATCTTTTGGGCGTGGTAGAGCGCCTTCTTCAGCAGGCGTTCGGCCCTCTCTCGGCGGGCCCGTTGATCTTTTAACCGCGAGAGCATCTCACGCGCGAGTTCTCGCGCCGCGGGTGCATCAACCTCTGGATCGGCGGGATCGCTGAGTTGCATGTGGTTTCGCACGTGGTAGCGGTGCTCGGCCGTCACGAGCTTCAACCATTGGTGCACCTCGTTCTGGTCGATGTCGGGTTGGGTGAGCCAGGTGTGCTCCAGGGACACTCGCAGAGCGCTGCTCGTCGTCGAGAGCAGTTGCAACGCCTCACGCACGGCATCTTCGTCGGGCCAGTAGTCGATGGGCTCGATCGCGTGGCACAAATCGGCCGTATCGGCTACAGCTTCGTAACACCGAGCGATCAATTCAAGCTGCTCATCGCTTGTGGGTAGCCCCTTGCGGAAGAACATCCAGAGGAAGCAATCTGGGATCGTCTTGGCTTGAGCGATGAGGTCGTTCATCACCTGGCGAGACTCGAACTCCTCAGGTGTGTCACGCTCCTGGTTCTGACGCAAGATCTGGTGCCTGCACGACGTCGCCTTGACCCGGCATCGGGTCGAGATGCGTTCGAGATCGATCGATCGGGCTCGGGCCGTGCGCTCGAGGTAGTCTTCTTCTTCGTCGTGGCGGAACGGTCCGACCATCGCCGCCTCGCGCGCAGCCCCGATGGTGTGCGATGGACCGGTAACGGGGATGTCGACGCGGGCGTTGCCGATCTGCAGCGGCACGATCGCACTCGGACCAACGATCGCGGGAGGAGCCGGGCCAGAAGGAGCCTGCGGCGCGGGTGCTTCCGGGGGAGATTCTTCGGCCCGCTCCAACTGCTCGAGTCGCTGGAGTGTCAGCGTGGCCAGGTGCCTGGCAAGATCGCGAAGCGCAGGAGACGCCTCCAGTTGCTCGTCGAGGAAACGCTGGATCAACTCCGCTAACGAATCAGATTTTGGCTGGCTCACGCTTGACGATAGGTTCAGAATGGCCGCTTGGTCGGATTTATGACCATGCCATCTCGGCCACAGATGAGAAGATCGGCAACCTCGATAGCTTCGGCAAAAGAAGACTTCGCTTGTTCGACATCCGCGGAATCGTCGAGCACCCGGCCAGCGGCTAGGTGTTCCCCGTCAGGAATGGCATCAGAACAAATCAGAAGTGTGTGGCTTGGCGCGGCTACCAGAAGCCCGGAGAGGCCGGGAGTCGTGCCGGGGAGCGGGAACAGGTCCACCCGCTCGGCCAGCCGGTCCGGAGCCGCCTTGCAATTGCGTAGTTGTGCCACCCGCTCGCGTAGATCGTCCAGTGGGTTTGGACCATCGTGGTCGATGTCGCCGTTCGGGCCCAGATCCCCGCTTTGCATGGCCCGGCGGAGCATCTCGCCCAGCAGCATGCCGACAGCCTCGCGCTCGGCCTCGTGGATCCACCATCGGGCGTGATCGAACAGTCGTAGCCCCCGAGTCATATCGGGCTTGAAGCACGTCAAAAAGACATCGGTGATGGCTGTGGGGCGGATGCCCGCCCGCTCGTGCAGCCGGGCAGCCAGGGCGACTTCGGGCAGGCCCGGGTCGACCAGGATCCGCTTGTCGCCCGCGCTGATGAGCACCGTGGTCGCGTGGCCCGTCCGGACGGGCGAGGTCTCGTGCCAGAGCGGGTTGGCCGGAAGGGTGCCGAGGCTGATGATGCGCAGGTCCATGTGCCGCGAGGGTATGGCTCTAGCGTGCTTCGAGGCGGCTGAAGGTCACCGTGACGGTTCCTTCGCTGATCGGCGAGTCGTGGTCCATGCGACGGATCAGCAACGTGGCCTGATCGAGCCACACGGTTGCGGGGCCCTGCCCGACCAGTTCGAGTTCGAGCATGATGGTGGGCCGGCCGTTCACGCTGGTGACGCCCACGATGCGGGCGGTGTCGAAGTCGTTCGCTGGGCCCCAGTTCTCGCCCGCAAGGATGCGCGGCACGTTGGTCGTGAACCGGGTCATGATGTTCTGGAACGGGACGATCGCGGCTTCCAGCGTGGGAGCCTGGCCATAGGTGCCAGATCGCACGGTCTCGAAGCGTTGGCCCGCCTTGCGTACCTCGAAGTTGGGGAGCTGCGAGCCTGCCGAGCCGTTGACGATGAATTCGAACGCGCCATCACGCTCATAGATCGTGCGAAAACCGTACTCGTGGCGTCGGCTTGGCCGCACGATGATGATGGACCCTTCGTCGAGGTAGTGCTCTGCCTCGCCATAGGCCATGGCCGAGCGAACCAGCAATTCGATCGCGTCCATCGAACCGGTGTACGGGGTCGAGCCGGTGCCACCGCCTCCAGGGCCGGTCCCGCCGGTTGGAGATTCCGCCGGGCTTTCTGGAGGAGTCGAGGGAGGGGCAGCCGGTGGCGCTGGGGGTGGCGCCATGATGGGAGGGGGTATGAAGTCCGAGCCGCCACTCGAGCACCCTCCGGCTATGGCAACAGCCGCGAGGCCCAGGACCCAGCCAGCGAAATGGGGATGCATGGAGAATCGGCGGTGCATTGGAGAGGCTATCGGTCGTTCGCAGTCCGGTCAGGTTCCCGCAGGTCGCGGGCCGACAGGGCCTGACGATACACGTGCTCGAGACCGGCGACCATGGCCGCCGCGCTGAACTCCCTGCCGGCGACCTCCCTGCCTGCCGCCGCCAGGGCCATTCGTTCATCGGGCTTTGCCGCAAGGTGCCGGACGGCTTCGCCCAGGGCCACCCTGTCGCCGGTGGGGATGAGCCAGCCGGTCCGTTTATGACGGCAGATCTCGGGCGTGCCGTCGCAGTCGTACGCCACCGGGCACACGCCGGCGAGGAGTGCCTGGGTCACCGTGCGGGGCAACCCCTCCCGATAACTCGGGTGGGCCAGCACGTCCATGGCGCGAAGCATGGCTGGGACATCCGCCGGCGGGACCAGTCCTGAGAACACCACACGCCCGGCAAGCCCCATTGATTCGATGCGCTGCTCCAGACGCTGTCGCAGGTATCCATCGCCCACCCACAACAACCTCCAGTGGTTGTTGGTCTTCAGGTCTTCACCCAACGCGTCGAGCAGATCGTCGTGCCCCTTGTCCTCGGCCAGTCGTGCGACCGTGCCCACGACGAGCTCGTGCGGCTCGATGCCCAACCGCTCGCGCACCTCGTCACGGGTCGGGTGGCTGGCGAGATACGGCTCGATATCAACCCCGCTGCGCACCGTGGTGTATAACGCCGGTCGACCAATCCCCCGCTCGAGAAACTGCCGCGTCATCGAGTCCGCCACGCTCACGATCGCGTCGCACCGCCTCGCCGCAATCCGCTCGGCCACGGTGTAGATCGCGTTCGATACGGCCTTGCCCGGAAGGAACGGCGGCCCGTGGATCGTGTGGACCACCGCCGGCTTGCACTTGGCCTTCCATGCCGCCAGCCGGCCCAGTATGCCCGCTTTGG
Organism: Phycisphaera sp.; assembly: GCA_025916675.1. NCBI lineage: Bacteria > Pseudomonadati > Planctomycetota > Phycisphaerae > Phycisphaerales > Phycisphaeraceae > Phycisphaera > Phycisphaera sp. The sequence continues at coordinate 1,763,031 of CP098402.1, read as the reverse complement.
ATGAGTGCGTATGAACAACGTCGGGCTTGATCGAATCGATCAGGCCCTTGAGTTCGCGGTACGCCCGCACGTCAGCGACCGGCCGAACCGGCCTGATCATGTGCGGCACCTCATGTGTTTCAATGCCGCCTAACGCCCTCACCCGATCCAGCATCGACCCCTCGGGCCCATAAATCGGCCCATACGCCAGATGCACCTCGTGCCCGAGCCCAGCCTGTCCCTCGCACGACAGGATCGTGTTCTCCTGGCTGCCGCCGAGGATGAGGCGTGTGGAGATGTGGAGGATGCGGGTCATGATGGCTCGTCCGAGCCGCGTGCGTGAGCACGCGGACCAACGCCCGATGATTCCTGACCATCCGTTCGCCCCAGCCCAACCGAACCGCGACCATAAGTTCGCGGACCCTCTTGGAACTCCAAGACATACTCACACGCCCGCGCCACCGAGTCGGTGTCCCACAGATATCGCGTGCTCCCATGCCGGGTCCAAGGCTGCTGGCCCGGATCGATGGCCTCGCCCGCTCGCAGAGCCCGCGTTGCCCAGGCTTTCATCTGTTGCATTACCCGCTCGGGTGTGTATCCGGGGCTCTCGACAACGACATGCACGTGATTCGATCGAACATTGACAGCGAGCAGTCTCCAGTCGCGATGCTCACAGAGCGATCCGATGGCAAGACGAACCTCTGTTCTCGCGTTCGCGTCGAGCAGAAGAGGTTCATGCTGGCTGGCTGTTCGCAACGCCGTTTCTCGCGGCGCATTTTCGGCAAGGTATGGGTGGCCCGGCAGATTGTGTTCACGATCCACGGATCCTCGCCGATCACCGGCAAGCCAGCTTCCTCGGGTCGTCCAGGTCAAGAAGTAGGCGATAGGTTCGGCCATGGTTCTCGTGCGTTGGTCCGCGTGCTCACGCACGCGGCTCGGTTCAGGACGGTTCAGAAACCCAATCTCGACGCGATCGCCGTGCCGACGTACGCGTTGCTCGCCGGATCGACGCTGAAGTCGCCCCGGTCATGCACGAGTTCTTCGCGCTTATCCAGGTCCTTCACCTGCACCTTGTCGGCCCCATGCAGCACGACCGCGAACCGCGCGTGCTGCTTTTCGGCGTCGGTCAGCAGCTTCTTCAGGTTCCGCGTCGTCTTGTACGTCCGCCGCGCGTGCATCGGTCGCGCGGCGTACCGATCCGCCGCCCACGGCTTGCCCTCAAATCCCTCACGCTCCACACCCCGCCGCAAGTTCGCCAGCAACGGCTCCACCAGCGCGTCCTCGTCCTCCGACCCCGCCACCACGAACGCCTCGGGCCGCAGGCTTGCGCCCGGCCGGCTCAGGGCATCCAAGAGTTCCGCCCCCCCGGGCATCAACCCCTTGTCATCCAGCAACAACCCCAGCACGACATCGCCCATGCCAAACCCGACCGCCGGCGTGGGCGGCCCGCCGAACAGCTCGATCAGGTTGTCATACCGCCCACCCCCCGCGATCGCCCGCTCGCCCTCGGCGATGACCTCGAACACGGTGCCGGTGTAGTAGGCGAGGCCGCGGGCAATGCTCATATCAGTGTAATGTCTGATTACCGAACCTCGGTCGTTCAATCGCTCGCAGAACTCCATTACGTCAACAGCAATGTGGCCGGCATCACCAGCTTCGTAGACTTTATCAAGGAGTTCTAAATCTTGTCGCTGTGACGAATCAGCGTGTTCCCCGAGTTGTCCGAGGATCCACTCCAATCGACTCAAGTCGAGCCCAATTGCCCCAGCCATGGCATCTGCCGCTTCAACTGAGAGTTTTGGGAGTGAGTCAACAAGTTGAATGGCCACGTTCATTGCCTCACTGGAAACACCCGACATCCGAAGCGATTGCTCCAAGGCGTACCGATGACTGACATGAACGTCAAGAACTGGAGAACGCAAACCCATGTGCCCAAGACACATGGTCATGACTGAAATGGTTTCAGCATCGTTGGCCCAGAACTCGTCCGTCTGGGGTTCTCCCCCCAACACATCCACATTCCACTGCAAAAACTCCCGCAACCTTCCCCGCTGCGGCTTCTCCGCCCGGAAGTACGGCCCGATGCTGAACCACTTCGTCGGGCTGGGCAGGCTGGCGGCCCTGGCGGCGTACATCCGGGCCAGGGTGGGGGTGAACTCGGGCCGCATCGCGTAGTTGTCCTCGCCCCCCTCGCGGCGGAAGCGGAAGAGCTCACTCACGATGCCCTCGCCGCTCTTGCGGGTGTAGAGGTCGAGCATCTCAAAGGTCGGGCCGTTGATCTCCTCGAAGCCGTGGCGGATGGCCGTGTCCCGCCAGAGGCGTGTGATGTATTGCTGCCGGGCCATTTGGTCCGGATAAAGATCGCGCGTACCCTTCGGGGACGGGACCGGGCTCGAGTTGGGCTTGGTCATCGTGAGGGGCTTCCTGAGGCTACAGGCAGGGGCCAGGCGTACCCGGGGGTCCGGGTCCAGCCGCTTGTGATTCAGCATAGTGCAAAGGACAGGAGAAATAGCAATGCGTGCGATTCAGACTCTTGCGTTGGCTTCGATCGTTGGTACCGGTGCGATGCTTGGCGGCTGCGCCGCCACCGGCCTTACCGAAGAGGCGTATGCCATCACCAAGGCCGAGTGCCAGGCCACCATCACCCACCTCTCGAAGACCGAGCCCGAGTTTGACGGCTTGGTCCAGAGCAGCCACGCGTGGGCCGTCTTCCCCGGCGAGTTCAACGGCCTGTGGTCGCTGATCGGCGCGGGCGGCAGCGATGGCCTGGTGTACGACAAGGCCGGTGAGGTTCTCGGCTACAGCCGCCACGCCCGGATCAACATCGGGCTTGGCTACTGGGGCGAGTATGCCGACTTCGTGATCTTCTTCCCCGACGAGGCCTCCCTTGAGAGCTTCCAGAGCGGCGGCTGGTCGCTCGGCGGCGAGGTTGCCGCCGGTATCTTGGGCCTGGGTGCCAGCGGCATGGCCTCGTTCACCGAGAACACGACCTTCGTGAGCGACCCCCGCGCCTCGGGTGGCATTGGTGCGTTCTTCACGATCGACAACTTCAGCTACAACGACATCGACACCGCGTTGGACAGCAACTGATCGGTTCTCGATCGGAGTACTTGTCAAACACCAAACGCCCCGGCTCGCGAGAGCCGGGGCGTTCTTGTTCCCCATCGAGAGAGGGGGCCAGGTCGCAAGCACGAATCTGACCCCCGGGGAGGATTTTGTATACTGGCGGCTTGTTCGAGTGGCACGCCGTCGGCAACTTGTACCCAGCCGATCGGTCGGGGTTGCAGGTACTACTGGCATCCGTATTTGGGCCATGCCAGGGCCTGCCCGCGGCTACCATGCGGCCCGAACCGGCCCCTGCCACAGCACGGCTGCTGGGCCTGCCCAAAGCCCCTTCACGGAAGACCCGCCGCCCATGCCCAGCATCACCATCAACGGCAGCACCGTCGACTTCGAGCCCGGGCAGACCATCCTCCAGGTGGCCAACGCCCACGATGTCGAGATCCCCTTCTATTGCTATCACGACGCCCTGAGCCGGCCGGCCCAATGCCGCATCTGCCTGGGCGAGATCTGGGCCCCCAACCCCCGCAACGAGAACAAGCTCGAGCCGCAGGCCGGCGGCAAGCTCCAGCCCACCTGCACCACGCAGGCCGGCGACGGCATGGTCGTCTACACCGATAGCCCCAAGGCGGTCGCCAACCAGAAGGCCGTCATGGAGTACCTGCTCATCAACCACCCGCTGGATTGCCCGGTGTGCGACCAGAGCGGTGAGTGCTTCCTGCAAGACTACAGCTACGAGTACGGCCGCGGCGTGTCGAGATTCCAGGAGCAGAAGGTCAAGCAGGCCAAGAAGGACCTGGGCCCGCACGTCTGGCTCTACGCCGACCGCTGCATTATGTGTACCCGCTGCGTGCGGTTCGACAAGGAGATCGCCGGCGCGGGCGAGCTGATGATCGGCGGTCGCGGCAATCGCAGCGAGATCGACGTCTTCCCCGGCAAGGCCCTGGACAACGAACTCTCCGGCAACGTCGTCGACCTGTGCCCCGTGGGCGCGCTGCTCGACAAGGACTTCCTCTTCGCCCAGCGCGTGTGGTTCCTCAAGAAGACTTCCAGCATCGACGGCATCACCGCCAGCGGCGACAACATCTCCATCGAGCACAACGAGGGCAAGGTCTACCGCGTCAAGCCGCGCGAGAACCAGAAGGTCAACAAGTTCTGGATCACCGACGAGGTCCGCTACGGCTGGAAGTTCATCCACCGCAGCGACCGGCTGACCGAGCCCAAGTCGCGCCGCTACGGCGCATTGGTCGAGGCAGAGTGGCCCCGCGCGTATCGTGCCGCCCTCGACGGCATCCAGGCCGCGACCGACAAGGGCGGCAAGCTCGCCATCCTGGTCAGCCCCATGCTGCCCTGCGAGGAGGCCTACACCTTAGCTACCCTGGCCAAGAGCCTCGACGACAACGCCATCTTCGCCGTCGGCCCCGTGCCCACCAAGGGCGAAGACAAGGCCTTCCCGCCCACCAAGAGCGTCGATGACGACGACGCCTTCGTCATGGTCGCCGAGAAGGCCCCCAACGCCCGCGGCGTGCGTCGTGTACTCAAGGCCGTTTGCGGCAGCGATCCCGTCGAGTTCCACGATTTTCTGGACGCGATCAAGAACGCCGGCGCGCTCATCCTGACCGGCAATTACCCCAGCGACTGGGCACCCGCCGAGCTGGCCGACGCCGCGAGCGATCGCTTTACCGTGCTCATCGACACCCTGCCCACCCGCTTGGTCGACGCCAGCGACGTGGTGCTGCCCGGCGCGACCTGGGCCGAGAAGGCCGGCACGTTCGAGAACCACCGCGGCCTGCTCCAAGCCTTCGACGCCGCCATCCCGCCCATGGCCCGCACCGAGGGCCAGATCGCCCACGACCTGCTGGCCGCGAGCGGCGTCGACGGCTACATCGCCGCCAAGCCCGAGTCGAACTTCCGCCGCCCCGACGTGGCCGTGGTCGACGACGGGCCGGGCCAGGTGCCCCAGGCCACCGAGGTCGAGCTGCCCCGCGGCCTGCTCTTCACCGCCGCCTACGTGCGCACCCAGATGGCCGAAGCGGGATTGCCGGAATTTGCGAGCGACGTATCGTTGCCGCCCAAGGCTGCCAACAAGGGTGGGGATATGCGCGTCGTCGAGCTCTAACTCTCCACATCTTCGACCAACAAAAAAAGCCGCGCTCAAAGGCGCGGCTCTTCGTGTCTCTAGAGCGTCGCTCAGCTCTCGTCGGCCTTGCCCAGCTTCCACTCCTCGATCTCGATGGGCGCCTGCCGACCAAAGATTGTCACCAGCACGCGGACAAGGCCCTTGTCGGGCAGCAACTCGTCGACGCTTCCCTCGTAGCCCTCGAACGGGCCCTCCTTGATCGTCACGTGCTCGCCCTTTACGAAGTTCATGCGAACCTCGGGCTCTTCCTCGGGGGCGCGGCTGCTGAGCTGGATCTTCTCGATCTCGTGCAACTCCAGCGGCGTCGGCCGCGGCGTGCCCACGAAGTCGCCCACGCCTGTGGTCTCCTTGATCAGGAAGAACACGTCCTGGGGGATGCGGCCGTCGTCCTCGAGCTTCATCTCGACGAACACGTAGCCGGGGTAGAGCTTGGTCTCGCTGATCTTCACCTTGCCGTTCTTGAACGTGCGGCTCTTTTCGGTGGGCACCAGGATGCGGCCGACGAACTCGGTCTTGTGCTCGATCTGGACCTTGCGGAGCAGCGTGTCGCGGACCGAGCTCTCCTTGTTGGAAGCAACCCGAAGTGCGAACCAGCTCATGCCCGGCTGGACGATGGGCTCATCGCTTTCCGTACCAGCCTTCTCGGCCTCGGCAGGCTGCTCCGGAGCGGGGGGCGAGGCCTCGGGCGTGCTGTCGGCCGTCGCTTCGGGCTTGGCCTCGACCGAGGACGCCTCCGCCGCCGCCTCGGCGGGCACGGGCGTGGTGGGGGCGTCGGCTTCGGTTGCGGGGGGGGTGCTCGCGTCGGCCTGGGTCGTCTGCTCGCCTTCGATCATCGCGCTTTGCTCCAAAATTAGAACACGCAAAAAAAAGACAGCGGCCGCAGACACGCTGCACAGCGGTCCACGGCCGATCCGAGGAATCGTATCCCAAAAGAGCCGGCAGTCCAGCCCCTCAGGGCGATGGCCACGGCACGGGGTGCCGGTCGTGCTTAGATGTCGATCACGTGGATGGCCCGAAAGAACGCGGCGAAGACGGTGTCGAACCCGAACAGGTAGAGGCCCAGCAGCGCCGACGCCCCGATCACCACCCAGGTGGAATTCAGGATGTCCTTGCGCGTCGACCAGTTGACCTTCTTCATCTCGCCGTCGGTGGCGATCAGGAAGTCCACCGACGCCTTCTTCATCGCCACGAAGTACACGATGACGACCGCCCCGAGCAACACCGCCAGCACGACCATGCCACCCTGGACGTAGATCCGCTCGACAATCGGCAGCCCGCGCACGCCGCCGGAAATCGAGGCGACCTGCCCGCTCTGGGCTCGCAGGGCTCCGACCTGCGACCGGATCGTGCCCTCCTCGAGCTGGGGGTCCACCATCGTGATCGTGCCGCCATCACTGCCGGTTGCGACGGTTTCCACGGTGGCGCTGCCCACGACGGGCCGCTCGCCGATGGTCGCCTCACCCAGAAGCTCGACCTGCTGGCCCGGATCGAAGTCGACGACGCTGCCGTAGGTGGTGATCCAGGCCCGGTCGGGCAGCGGGATGAGCAGGGCCTGCCCATACAGCCACACCGCCGCGGCCAGCACCAGCACGCCCGCGAACACCGCCGTCATCACCCGGGTCCAGTACCCCTGCCCGGGCTTGTAGATCGCAACTGCCATCTTTTCTCCGAATCCGCCCCACAAACCGGGGCCACATACCTGCGAACACGCCAGGAGGGACTCGAACCCCCAACCTGCGGATTTGGAATCCGCTGCTCTACCAATTGAGCCACTGGCGTCCGGGATATCACCCTGGCGGCAGCCAAACTCCCGCCGGGCCTACATGATTGGCGCACTCCTATCGACAAGAAAGCCCGCGCACGCCCGTTCTGCACCCCAACCGCCCGGCTTGCGGCCGGTTAGAGTACCTCGATGACCCAACCGCCCACAGCCGAGCCCGCCTCCAACCTCGCCAAATCTGGGGATGTCCCCAATCCCTACGCCGGCCGGCCGACCGTTGCCGAGCTCAAGGGCGTGCAGAAGGTCTATTACAAGCCCGATGGCTCGGTGATGGTCAAGGCCCTCCGAGGCGTCGACATCACCGTCCACCAGGGCGAGTACGTCGCCATCATGGGGGCCTCCGGCTCGGGCAAGAGCACGCTGATGAACATCCTGGGCTGCCTCGACCAGCCCACCGAGGGCCAGTACCTCCTGGCCGGCAAGGACATCAACGAAATGGACGACGAGGGGCTCAGCCAGTTCCGAGGCCGCACTATCGGCTTTGTCTTCCAGGCCTTCAACCTCATCCCCCAGCTCACCGTCGAGGACAACGTGGCCGTCCCCCTCTTCTACCAGGGCGTCGAGGCCAGCGAACGCCGCGAGCGGGCGATCGAGAAGCTGGGCCTGGTCGGCTTGGGCGACCGCCTGGGCCACCGCCCGAGAGAACTCTCCGGCGGCCAGCAACAACGCGTCGCCATCGCCCGCTCCCTCGTCGCCGAGCCGAGAGTGCTCATGGCCGACGAGCCCACAGGCAACCTCGACTCGAGCACCGGCGAGGAAATCCTCACCCTCTTCGAGAAGCTGCACAGCGAGGGCATGAGCATCCTCATGGTCACCCACGACGACTCGGTCGCCGACCGCTGCGAGCGGATCATCCGCCTGAAGGACGGCGTGGTGGAGTGGGACCGGCGGCTTCGGACGCGGGCGGCGGGCATAGTCGACTAGGTCCGAGCGGGTGCCGCTCCGTGACGGGACTTCAGTATCTTGGAGATGCTGGCACCGTTCGCCAGACCCGGGTCGACATACGGGCGATGCGCGACGGAGTGCAACCAGATTGGCTCAGCAGCGCTGGGCGTCGCGGGAAGCGGGTTGATGCCGTCGGGGAAGGGTTCTGGCCGCTTCGCAGCCAGTGTGGCGAGCATCTCGGGCCCGATCCGATCGTGTAGCTTCTTTGAGTGCCATGTATGGCTCAGGCCGGCGCCAGACCGAACCGTTCGCAGGCAGAGTTCCACCTGGTCTTCGTCGTGGGCGCAGGCGGAAACGTGCCAACCCTTGTCGCATGTATGGTACATCGTGTTCATGAACGCTCGGGTAGCGTCATCCTGCTCGACCTGAAGAGCGCGCCGTAGAGCAGGGAGTGTGCTCCTGGCTTCGCAACCGCTCACACACCGCGCCGCCATGAACCGCACTCTGCTGGATCGATCCGCGAGCGCGCTCGTAATCAAGGCCGCGTTCAATCCGGCTGGCAGCCTGGTACTGAGGGATCCCAGCGCCGATCGTCGAGCGTACCAGATGCGACACCGAGAACGCCAGACGATGGACTGCTGCGCGATATTGAACTGTGCGGCCAGGAAGTTGAGCATGTCCGTCCCCGGGTCGCTCACATACGTCCTTCTCGAAGCCGCACACCAAAGGACGGCCGCAAGTGCCCGAGGCGTCGCATGGTCTTCGATCACCATCTGGTACGTCGCGGCGTACGCCTCAACGACCGGTGGAGTCAGTTCCGGATCGTCGTCGTGACGCCATCTGGGCTTCACGCGCTCGTCCTGCGACACCGGCCTCAACCCATCCACCCGCTCCCCAAACGCCGCGACCGCCCCGGCAAACGCCCGGCTTGTCGCTGCGTCAGGCATCCAAGATTGATCGTTCACTGATTCGACCATGGCCGATGCTACCAACTCGGCACCGTGATGTTCCGCATACCTGTCCGCTACGCCCGTCGGCTGGTTACGGAGCCCCTCGATCTCAGGGATACACTCCAGACCCCATGCTGCTCACCCTTCGCATCCTGCTCGCGGTGCTCGCCTCGGCCTTGTGCGTGTGCACGCTGATGCCGCTCATCCGGACCACCCAGTGGTGGGTTCGGGGCTTCGACTTCCCGCGGGTCCAGATCGTCGTGATTATGGTCGTGGTGCTGCTTGCCCAGGTCGGTCTGGGCGTTCTCGCGTACCGCCAGAGCGGTGGTCCTGCGCCGTCGCTCGCGAGCCTGGTCTCGCGAGCCATCATCCCCACGCTGCTGGTCATCGCCCTGGGGTGGCAGGTCTTCCGCATCTTTCCCTACACACCGCTCGCGCCGGTCCAGATGGAACGTTCACGCGATCCATCGAACGAGGAGTCCATCCGCCTGCTTATCTTCAACGTGCGCTACGACAGCCGCGAGAGCCTCGCCTTGCTGCGATTGATCGACGAGAAACGGCCCGACGTCGTGCTGCTGGCCGAGCCCACGCACTGGTGGAAAGACCAACTCGAAGCGCTCCAAGACGAGTACCCCCACACGGTCCTCCAGCCGCAAGAGAACCACTACGGCATGCTCTTGTACTCCCGGCTGGAACTCATCAACCCACGGGTCCGGTTCCTCGTCGAGGATGAGGTGCCATCGATTGATACCGAGATCCGCCTGCGCTCGGGCGAGACCCTCTCATTCCGGGGGCTGCACCCCAAGCCCCCGGGCCTGAAGCGACCGAGCGAGACCGAGCGAGAAGACAGCGGCCAGCGCGACGCCGAGCTGATCACCGTCGCCAAGGAGATCAAGCAAGCCCGCGATGCTGGGCGCGACACGCCCACCATCGTCGCGGGCGACTTCAACGACGTGGCCTGGTCGCACACCACCAGGCTCTTCCGGCGCGTCAGCGGGCTGCTCGATCCACGCATCGGCCGCGGGCTGTACAACTCGTTTAGCGCCGAGAGCCGCGTGTACCGCTTCCCGATCGACCACGTCTTCGCGTCCGAGCACTTCCGGCTGATGGGCATGGAGGTGCTCCCGGGCATCGGTTCCGACCACCACCCGGTGATCGTGACGCTGTCCCTCGAGCCCTCCGCCCCGGCCACGCAAGCCAAGCCCGATCCGCAAGGCGACGACCTCGAAGAGGCCGAAGAGACGATCGAGAATGGCAAGGAGGAAGCCCGTCAGGGGTCGTAGCAGCTACCCTTTGCATCATGCCTGCCCGCTTCTGGGTCCATTGCTTGCCCCTCGCTCTTGCGTCCCTCACCATTCCCGCCGCGTTCGGCTTCTACTTCTACGGCTCCTTCCGTGCCTGGACCTTCATGCCCGAGCCCCGGGGCGTGCCAAGCGCGATCCTCGTGCTCGCGATTGTGCCGGGCATCTTCGCCGGGCTGTGGCTGTGGTGCATTGTGGAACTCTGCCGAGCCAGCCATGCCTCGCTGCTCCGCCGACGCGCTCGTCGTGGTCGCTGCTGGCGATGCAACTACTCCCAACAGGGCGTCACCGCGGCCCGCTGCTGCGAGTGCGGCGAACATCCGTCGGCCCCTCCCGCCTACCGCCCAATCTCGGCACACACGATCGCGATGGTTGGTGGCTTGGCACTGGTCGCCATAATGCCCGGTGCCCTGCTTGCCGAATGGCACATCACCGCCGAGGACCAACGCTTCATCGCCCACGTCCAATCCATGAACGGCCAGCACAACGCCTACCGCGATCGGGCTTGGCCCTACCAGGGCTTCGGCCTCGTCTACCTGCCCGGCCACGGCTTTTCCATCAACGACTGAGCCCGACCCCAAGGGCGACGACATGGAGTAGGCCTAGCAGACGATCGAGGAGGGCACGCAGAAGGTGCGGGAGGAAGAGCGGCGAGAGGGCGAGCCCGCTCCGTCCGAGCCGCGAGCGTAAGCTCGCGGACCCCTGCCGTTGCACGCGAAGGTCCCGCAAAGATCGAAGGCGTGCGTTGCGCGCGGGCACGGGGGCAAGATGGCAGCCGCACACGAGACGACGTACGAGGGCTGGATCGAGTACGCCTTCACCAGGGGCTACGCCGAATTCATGCACCCCCAAGCCGGGCCCCGAGGAGCGAATCCGTACCTGGAGCCCGAGCCCGCCACCGTCGCCCGGTACATGCACCGCTTCTGCGGCGAGCCGCCGGAGCTTGAAACGATGTTCAGCGATGACCAGATCGGCGATGGCGTCTGGTTTCTCTTCGGCGTGGGCTCGGGCTCGTGGGAGGACATCCGCTTTAGTGGAATCGATCCGGCCATGCAGGCCCGATGCGTCGCGTCGGTGGCCAACCTGTACACGCGGTGCTTCGACCGCTTGTGCTGCGGGCATGGCACCGATCCCGACCAGAACTTCGTGGACGACCTGCACCTCGATGGCGCGGTCTACATGATCTGGGACATGGACCAGCTCCAGTACCTGGTGCATCCGATCGGCGAGTTGCCCCACCTGGCCGAGCCGGGCCTGAAGGTGCTCGAGACGATCCTGCACACCTGCCGCACCTCGACCTGCCTGCACAGCGCCCTGCACGGCCTTGGCCACCTGCACGGCGAGTTGACACCCCGCATCCGGACGATCATCGATGGTTTCCTCCATGCCCGGACGCCGCCGCCCCACTTGGTCGAGTACGCCCGGGCCGCGCGGAGCGGCCGCGTGCTCTAAGACGACGAATCCTCGGGTTCGCCCCCCTTCTCGGACCACCGCCCGAACGGCTCGGGAGCGGTCCCCGATGGCCCGGAAGCGGTCCCCGGTCGTTCGGGAGCGGTCCCGAGCCACCCAGGAGCGGTCCCCGATCGTTCGGAAGCGGTCACGAGCGACCGATGAGCGGTCATGAGCGACCGATGAGCCGTCATGAATGACCGATGACCGGTCGTCGGTGACCGACGACCGGTCGGATGTCGCTCCGCCGCCGGTGCGATAACTGCTTGCGGCGTCTCGCCCCCCCTCGCCCACGTTCGGCCGCCATCCCTAGCATCTCTCCAAGATGTCGGACCCCACGAACAACCAGGGCCCACCCACGCACGCCGACCACCGCGCCCTCTTCGCCGCCCATGGCCTGCGCTGCACCCGCCAGCGGCAGGTCGTCTACGCCGCCCTGGCCGGCACACGCGAGCACCCCACGGCCGAGGCGATCTATGACGCCGTCAAGGCTACCCCGGAGGCTGGCGATGGCACGATCTCGCTAGCGACCGTCTACAACACGCTTGAGACCCTGACCCAGCGCGGCCTGTGCCGCAAGCTGGCGACGCCGGGCGGTCCTACCCGCTTCGACGCCATCACCGACGAGCACGCCCACGTCCAGGCCCCCGACGGCTCGCTGGTGGACCTGCCCGACGACCTGAGCCGCCGCGTCATGGCCGGCGTCCGCGACCCAGCGTTGATCGACGAGATCGAGCAGCGGCTGGGTGTCAAGGTGGGGCGGATCAGCATCCATCTGGCGGCGGAGTAACACAGAAGCGTTGAACGCAGAGGTCGCGGAGATCCTAGAGGGTGCGGCCTGGCGATCGCTTCTGTTCCTACCCCTCGGCGACCTCTGCGTTAGGTCTCTTCTACTCCCGCCACCCCAGCGCCCACTCCCCCTCGCTCCGCTCCTCCGCCCGCGTCCGCGGTAGCACCAGCCCATCCCACGCCAGCCGGATGCCGCCCGGCAGCGCCCGATCCACCGGCTCGTGCCGAACCTCGTGGTTCATGTGGATGAACCACGTCTCCTGGGCACCGATCTTCTCCGCCGCCGCCACGGCCTCGTCGATCGAGAAGTGCGTGGGGTGCCGCCGTGGTCGGAGTGCCCCAAGCACCAGCGTCCGCAGCCCTCCGAGCAGCGGCCAACTCTCGGGCGGGATGCCCGAGACGTCGGTGCAATACGCCAGCGGCAGCAACTCGTCGATCCCGGTGCGCCCGGCCACGGTGGAGTGGGCCGCTTCGACACGAAACCCCAGCACCGGCAGCCTGCCATGCAGCAACGGGATGGGCGTGATCTTCAGGCCGAACATCTCCTCGGGCACCAGCGGCAGCAGGCGGTGAGGGATAACCGATGCCACATAGCTCGGCTGCACGTTGCTCTTGGCGTCGAAGATGTGCCCATACACCCGCCGCAGGAAGTCCAGCGTGTGGTCGTTGCCGTAGATGTCCACCGGCCCTTCCATCAGCGTGTTGAACCGTCGCAGCTCGTCGAGCCCCCAGGTGTGGTCGACGTGGTTGTGCGTAAACAGCAGCGCGTCGACACGCTCGAGCCCGGACCTGAGCGCCTGCTGACGCAGGTCTGGCCCCGCGTCGAACAGGATGGTCCGCTCCTCGCCCCGGTCATCGCCAAACCGCAGCGCCGCCGAGCACCGCAGCCGGTTGTCCTTGGGATCGCCGCTGGTGCAGGTGAGGCACGAGCAGCCGATCACCGGCACGCCGCTGGACACGCCCGTGCCCAGGAACTCGAACGAAACCTGCCGATGCCTGGGTTGTTGCTGCTTCGGCTCACTCACGAGCCAGCGTACGCCGCAAACACCCACCCGTTCGTTCTATGATCGCCCATGCCCAAGAGCCTGCACCTGTACAACACCCTCACGAAGCGCGTCGAGCCCTTCCGCGCCACCAACCCGGGCGAGGTCACCTTCTACTCCTGCGGCCCGACGGTCTACGACGACGCCCACATCGGCAACTTCCGGGCCTTCCTCATCGCCGACCTACTCCGCCGCTGGCTCGAGAGCCCGCTGTGCACCATCCAGGACGCCAAGGGCAACGAGCACGCGGGCCCGCGAACGGTTCGCCACGCCATGAACATCACCGACGTCGGCCACATGACCGACGATGATCAGGCCGACGGCGGGGGCGAGGACAAGATGGACGCCGCCCGCACGCGGCTGCTCGAAGCCAAGAAGGCCGGCAAGCTGCCCGCCGGTGCCTTCATCGACCCCGCCGACCCCTACGCCATCGCGACCTTCTACGCCGATCGCTTCATCGAAGACGCGGGCAAGCTCGGGCTCAAAGTCGCCGGCGAGCCCGAGATGATGCCCCGCGCCACCGCCTACGTGCCCAAGATGATCGAACTCATCGAGCGACTCATCGAACGCGACTGCGCTTATGCCACTGGCGAGCAAGGCAGCCGCGCCGTCTACTTCAGCGTCAACGCCTTCAACTCCTATGGCTCGCTCAGCGGCAACACCCTCGACGCCCTCCGTTCGGGGGCGGGCGGCCGCATCAACGACGCCAACCAGCAGACCAAACGCCACCCCGCCGACTTCCTGCTGTGGAAGGAAGACGCGACCCACCTCATGAAATGGGACAGCCCCTGGGGCGCCGGCTACCCCGGCTGGCACGTCGAGTGCTCGGCCATGGCCTACGAGGTCCTCGCCAAGGCCGCTTTTCCCGATGGAAACGTGCCGAACGGCCAACCCCTCATCGACCTGCACACCGGCGGCGAGGACAACATCTTCCCCCACCACGAGTGCGAGATCGCCCAGAGCTGCTGCGCCTTCAACGCCGAACCAAACGACGCCCCCTTCGCCCGCCACTGGCTGCACACACGATTCCTGCTCGTCGACGGCCAGAAGATGAGCAAGAGCAAGGGCAACTTCTTCACCGCCCGAGACCTCTTCGCCAAGGGCGTCGAGCCCGCGGCGCTGCGTCTGGCACTTACACGTACACACTATCGCACGAACGCGGACTTCACCGAGCAATTGCTTAAGGACAGCCAGCGGATGATCGAGCGGTGGCGAAGGGTGCAAACTTCGAGTTCGGTGGGCGAAGCCAATGCAGCGTCCACGCTTGCACGCGACGAGTTCGTCGATGCGATGCACGACGACATGAACATCGCTGCCGCCGTCGCCGCGATCAACTCGATGGTGGGGGAGCTGAGCGAGCCAACCAAGGCCGACGCCGACATCCTGATGCAACTCGACGCCGTTCTTGGCGTGCTCTCCCTCGAACGCCCCGAGTCTGCCGACACCACCATCGGCCTCTTCGCTCCGGGACTTACCCCCGACCCCGCGGTCATCGAAAAACTCGAGCAACGCAAGGCCGCCCGAGCCAGCAAGGACTTCGCCGCCTCCGACGCGATCCGTGACGAACTGGCAGCAATGGGTTACGCCATCAAGGACGTCGCTGGCGGCAAGGTCGAGGTCACGAGAGCCTGAGAACTCAGCCGCCCGCGGTCGCGAGCCGCTCGCTGGCCTGGAACCAGCGCTGCCAATCATCGCGCGTCATCGGCAGGCTCGAATCATCCCATACCGTGTCGGGGAAGCTCTGGTACAACCGCTGCGCCCGCTCGTTGGCCGCCCGCGCCAGCGCCATCTCGCCCTGTTGCAATCGGGCGCTCACGATCTGGATCAGCGGCACGAGCGCCGCCGGGTCGTTCGAGTACTTGGCGTGCGCCGCGGCATAGTGCTTCACGGCCAGCTCGTAGTCTTCAAGGTCATACGCGCACGCGCCCAGGAAGAAGTACGCGCTCCGGAGCGCCTCGCGTTCCGAAGCCGACGGATCACGAATCTGCTCCAGCCCATCGCGTGCGTACTCAAATTGTTCGATCGCCGTTCGGAGCCGATCTTTGCGCATGCGTTGCAGCTCGCGGCGTTCACTGCCGGGCATGGCCTGTGTGAGCGCGGTGCCGATGCGTTCACCTTCGAGGCGGAACGCATCGGCCAGCCTGAATCGGATCTGTTGCTCCTTGCGTTCGCCCTCGTAGCGAGCCAGGGCTTCGCGCAGCCGTTCGATGGCCTGCACGTACTGGCCGCTTCGATAGTGCAGCGTGCCGAGTTCCACCAGAGCCGTGCGGTATTCCTCGCTCGTGGGGCCCACCAACCCACCAGAGAGCACACGTTCGAGCAACGACATCGCCTCGCGGTCGTTGTCCGGATTGGCATCGGACAGCAACGTCTCGGCCAGTGGCACGTACGATCGCAGCGCGAACGGCCCGACACCCTTGCCCGTGTCCGGGTTGTTGGCGTCTTCGATGATCGATCGGAACGCCTCCTCCGCGGCCGAGTGCCGGTTGCGGGCCTGGTAGATGCGACCAAGCCGGTACCTTGCCTCGGCCCGCATCGGGCTCTCGCTGATCGCCGTGACGAACGTGGTGAGCTTCTGCTCGGCCAGATCGAGATCGCCCGCCCGATCAAAACTCACCGCGCTGCGCCACGTGCTGCGCTCGAACGCTTCCTCATCGAGGGTCAGCAGGTCGGCGTGCAGGGCGTAATACCCGCCGGCCGAGCGAAGGTGCATGCGCACTTCCTCGCGCGTGGCCGCATCGAGCAGGATCCGATCGGCGTGGCCATCCACCTGGCCGCCGGCCGCTTCGATCAGCTCGTCGGCCATCGCGGCATTCGCGTCGGCCAGGGCCAGCACCAGCGCCGCCGAACGCTCGCCGTCGCTCACCTGCTCGGCCAAGCGAGCGTACCGGAGCGCCTCGGCAATCTGCCCCGCCGCGGTCTGGTTCTGGTGCTGCATCAGCAGCGCGTTTTCCAAGACGGCCGCATCGATGCCACCGCCCGGCCCGCTGTCGTGCAATTCGGCGATCGCCTCCTGGAAGAGGTCCATCGCGAGGTCGGGCTCGTCTTCGGCCGCGTAGACCTCGGCCAGCCCAAGCCGGGCCGCCTGCGCCGATGGTGCCCACCCGAGCTCACGAAGCACACGCTGGTACCGATCGCGCGCGTCCATCGGATTGCCGGACAATTCGTCAAGCCGCCCGAGCAGCACCATCGCTTGCCCGCGTTCGGTTGACTGTGACTCGGCCAGCTTCTCACCAAGCTCGAGCGATGCGCGGGCCGATTCAAGATCGCCAACTTCGATCTCCGCCGCCCCCATCTCGATGCTGAGCGCCGCCCGTCGCTCGGGTGACGCCTGGGCCCATTGCGGGTACGACCGGAGCAGACGGTCGACCACGCCCCCATAGTCGCCCGTCGCGGCCAGCACGCGGGCGCGGTGGAGTTCCGCCCACGCCCGGTCGTTGATGCCCAGCGTCGGGTCCGAAACGAATCGTGTCACGAAGTCGATGAGCTGCTCGCGGCCGCCCGGCGTGTTCACGTCGGGTTGGGCGATGGCCATGCGGTACAGCTCGTGCCGCTTTGGCCGTTCTGTCGCCGGCATCGCGTCGGCCCGCGCGAGCGCGGGCTCGATCTCGCCCAGCCCGAGGTACGCCAGACCGAGGAAGAACGCGTCCTGCGGACGGAGCGCGGCTCCTTGCCGCTCGGCCTCGCGATACTCCGACACGATGTTCCGGTCGTTGGCTTCCTGGCGCACGGCGAGTTCGGCCTGCCCCATCGCGAGCGCTCGCGCGCGCAGGGTGTGGAACCGCCGCCGGTGCTCGGGCGTGAACGACGGTCGATCCAGCAGTGGGCCCAGCTTGTCATTGAGCACATCCAAGGCCTCGACGTACCGCCGGGCCTCGATCCGTCGCTCGGCCCCGGCCATCAGGGCGTCGTAGTCGGGCATGGGCCGATGCAGGGCGGTGACAGCGAGGCCGATAACCAGCACGGCCACCGAAATGCCGAGAGTCGGCACCTGCCAGATCTCACGCCACGGCGTCACCGCCGGGTCCTGGCCCGGGGCATCCTTGGATTCGGTAGCTTCAGGGCTCTCGTCGGCCGCCACAACGCCTCCGCGATGGGGCACGCAATCGGCATGCCCTGATCGCTATCGGTCGTCCGGCCCCTGATCTTGATCGGAATGTCCACGACCCTCCACCGGGACGGCCTCGCCGATCACCCCAAGCCCGGCCATCGTGTCGCCACGGTGTCGCAGAGCGGGGCTCGTGGCGCCCGCGAACGCGACCAGCGGCAGCAGCCATTTCACGGCGTTGCGGGCCAGCGAGGCCCCGATGCCCGGCTTGCGGGGCGGGACAACGGCCCCGTCGACCGAACCCGATCGCGACACGAAGAGCCCGAAGATGAGCTTGCCCGGCGTGCGGCCGGTTGCGGCCTCAAGCACCGATCCGGCGACGAAACCGAAGGCCAGGGCCATGATCAGCGGGGCAAAATCGAGCACGTCGGCACCGATGCGCATCGCCAGCCAGCCCTCGGGCAGCAGTTTCGCCAGCTCGCCGCCTAGCAACAACGCGAGCAATCCGTCGGCCACCGATGCCATCAGCCTCGGCATGGCTGGTGCCAGCATCGTCCCGGGCGGGGCCACGAAGGGGGTGTTCTCGCCGGTCGTCCGCACGATGAACAGCAGCAGCGTGGCGCTCACAAGAATCATGAGGACCAGTAGGATACGGATATCACTCGGCGAGACCGGCCCATCGAAGACGGCTGGCCCCCGGTACAACGTGCGTCCCGTGTCGAGCGAGAACTCGTCGATGACCAGCTTCGTTGCCGCGCGCCCCTCGGCACCCTCGGCATCATCGCCCAAGCGCACGATCAGCCCGCGCCGAGATGCGGGAAGGAGCGCGACGCCGCCCTTGGGTGCCGAGTAGATCGTCTTGGCCTGGGAGCCGACCACGTCGACGATGTGGATCTGCGAGTACCCCTGCAACGCAAGCACGATCCTCGCTCCAATAGCCACCGGACCGGCAGCCACACGGGCCCCTTCTCCAACGCTCGCGATGCTGATCGTCTCCAGCGTCCATTCCAGGATTGCTGGGGCCGTCTCTTCGTCCTCGGTCTGGGTACCCGGTGACAGGATCTCATCGGGATCGATCAGCTCGAATCCGCCGGATCGTGGCTCGGCCTCTGGCAGGGACGCACGCCAGGTGTACACCAATCCGCCGGCAACCGTGGCAACACACACCGTCCGATCGGCCAAGACGCCGATCACCGATGGCGACGGCTCGCCGACGAGTACCGGCCCATCGGCCCACGTCCAGGTGCCCCGATCGAGCCACGCGATCTGGGTCGGCCCGCCACTCGGTGTGACGAGCACCACCGGGCCCCAAGGCCCCGCGGCCATCGAGATGACCTTGCCCTTGGTTGCGAGATACGCGGCCGACGCCAGGCGACCGCCGGTCCCGGTGAACCACGTGCCATCGATGGCACCACGCTGGACGGCGGCGGTCAGGAACCCGTAGCCCGCGCGATTGCCCGAGCCGGCGAAGGCCATCCACACACGCCCGCGCGTTGCCGCGATGGCGGCCGGCTGGCGTTCGAGCGAATCGACGATGCGCACCTCGCCGTCCCTTGCCCCGCCCCGCCCGAAACGCGGCGGGATGTGCCACAAGCCCCAGCCGCTCGAAACCGTGGATGGCGTGACGGCCCAGGCGTGCTCATCGCCACGCTTGCCATCGGCGTATGCGCCCGTGGCTAGTTGGGCGCGAGCCGCGACCGCGACCAGCAGCCAGGTGGCGAGCGCGGCGAACCATCGGGTGCTCGGGCGGTTCATCGTCGCTCCACCGGCCGCGCGTGCATCACGTCGAGGTCGCGCTTCAGCCGCACGCCGTAGCGCGAGAGCGAATCACCCAGATCGAACGCCCGCTCATCGGGCCGCCGCTTGCTCGATTGTGCGCCAAGAAACCGGATGCGTACCCGGGCGTCGAGCTCGGGCACGTCGATCAGCACCCGCTCGGGGATGCTCACGTCGGGCAACTCGCGATCCACGCGATCGGTAAACAGTGTTCCGCCCCGCAACATGTCGGCCGTCAGCACGGGCGGCAGCCTGGGATCGCGTTTGAGCACCACCCGCACGGGCTCTAGTGTGTCGGGCTCGAGTGTGTACTCGACCACGCCCCAACGGGCCGGCGCCGTGAGCACGATGTTGCCACCCCTGGGGGACAGCTTCAGCGGCTGCTCGGGGTCCATCGGTTCGCCGGGAACGCTCGAGAACCCCAGCAGCAGCAGCAGGTCGAGCGGATGCACCGGCACGCCCAGGCCCGCCAGGCGATCGGGATCGGCCTTGGCGTGCGTGCCGATCGAGGCGATCGGATCGTCGGCCAGCAGGTCCATGTACCAATAGAACCGCTCGTTGGCACCAAGGGCGGCGACGTCAACGCCGATCTTGCGCATGCTCAGGGCGATGTGATCGGGCTGGACGATGTGCAGGTCGCCTTCGAGCTGGTCGACCTCGTCCTCACCTTCCTTGCCGATGTACCAGACGGTCGTGGTGGTCGCCGCCCAGAACCGCTCAAGCCGCTGGGCCCGCTGGTTCATCGCGGCGGCAACCTCCTCGTAGGTGTACGCCGAGAGGTCGATCGAACCCACGGGGAGCGGGCTTGGCTCGGGCTTTGAAGCACAATTGCAACCAGTCGCGCAGAACACGACCAGCAACACCAACCCAAGGGCCCGCCTCATGACGCGTCTCCCGTGACTTGGCTCTCATTTTCCGGTTCGGGTTCGCCCAACAGCAATACCGCCACGCGTTCCATCGCCTGCTCGAGTTGGTCCTCGTCCAGTCCCGGATCGGCCACCTCGATCGGTGTATCGTCGATGTACCCACCCGTCGCCGTCACCCGGCGCACACGCAACTGGCCCTTGCGCTGCCCCTCGAACCGCAAGCGACGCCGGCGGACCAGCATCCACGCCAGCACGTACCGGAGCTCGACGGCCTGGTCGTCCTGCGGCTCGGCGATCTGATCGAACAACGCGACCAGGTCCTCGTCGTCCACAGGCCGGTCGTTGGCCTTGTCCTTGGGCGCGGGCATCACGCCCCGCCAGACCGCAACGGTCTCGCATTCGGTTGTGGGTCGCCAGCCGTCGCTCCATGCCGCCTCGGCCACGTCCAACCGGCTCGAACCCTCGCCCGGATCCATCAGCAGCACCGAGACGATGCGATCGCCAGGCTCCAGGGGTTCTCCCGAGCGGGCGCAGGTTTCGTTGGGTCGACCGATGGTGATGCCGGGGAGGTTTGCCACAAGCGACTTTACGCGACGGCCGGGGTGGCGTCGGCCTTGCAAGGGAGCATCATCGGCAACTGGCATCAAACAGGCGGGTGCTCGTACCACCGGGGCCTACGGGGAAGCGGCAGACCATGCTGCAACGCGGGCAGCGCGCCGTGTAACAGGGGGCGTCCGGGGCGCGATACACCCGCACGTAGGCCCCGGCACACGTGAACCGGACACCAATCCATGGACGGGGTGTGCGGGTGGTCTGGTCGCCGGAGTTGGCGGTTGCCGATGAATAGTGGTTCGGATTCACGGACTATGCATCGGCCCGGTTCGAGCGTGGAATTGAACGGACCAGCAATTGTTCGGTTATTGATTGGAATCACGCGGCCACTACGAAGATTGCGCAATAATCACCGACCGCCGAGCCGGTTCCATGCTGGGAGAATCCCGAGTGCCCCGTCCGTTGGTCATCCTGCCCGATCCGCCCACCCCGCCGACGGCCATCGGTCTCATCGCGGGTGCCGGCCGCCTGCCGATCATCGTGGCCGAGGGATTGCGCGATATCGGCCACCGCATCCACGGCATCGGTCTGGCGAACATGTACGAGCCCGACCTGCCGGAGATGTGCGAGAGCTTCCACGAGGTGGGGCTGTTCCGAGTCGGCGGCTGGGGCAAGGCCCTGGCCAGGCGGAACGTGCGCCACGCCATCATGGTGGGCAAGGTCGACAAGGCCAAGCTCATGCACGACCCGCTCCGCATGGTGCGCAACGTGCCCGACATGCGCACGCTCATCGCCTGGCACCAGAAGCTGCGGCATGATCGACGCTCCTACGCCGTGCTCGGCGCGATCGCCGATGAACTCGAACGCTGCGGCGTGCAACTGCTCGACTCGACGACCTCGATCCCCCAGGAACTCGCCGACGCCGGCGTCATGACCACCCGCCAGCCCACGACCGCCCAGCAGGCCGACGTTGATTTCGTGTGGCCCCAGTTGGTCGATCTGATGCGTCTGGACATCGGCCAGGCCGTCGCGGTCCGCGAGCGTGACATCATCGCCGTCGAAGCCGTCGAGGGCACCGACCGCATGATCGAACGCGCCGGCATGCTCTGCCGGGCCAAGGGCTGGACGCTGTGCAAGGGCGCGCGATGCGGGCACGACCGCCGGAGCGACGTGCCGACCATCGGCGTGATGACCATCGAGCGCATGCACGACGCCGGCGCGGGCTGCCTCGCGCTGGCCGCGGGTGACGTCATCATGATCGACAAGGAAGACGTCATCGCCGAGGCCGACCGCCGGGGCATCGCCATCATCGGTGTGCCCGTGGGCGCGGCCTGACATGATCCCTCCACCAGCCGACGCGGCCAACGCGACACCAATGGGTGTGTCGCGGGTCGTTTCACGCGGGTTGTATAAGCTCCAGCACGCGTTGCACGTGTTCGAGATCGACGCCGGGGGCTTGGCTTGCGCCGATCTGGGCGCGAGCGTGGGGGGGTTCAGCCAGTGCCTGCTCGCGTGCGGCGCGAGGCGTATCGTCGCGGTCGATACGGCCAAGGGCATCCTGGACTACGCCGTCAGGCGGGACGATCGCGTGCGCACCATCGAGCGTGCGAACGCCTTGCACCTCAAGCCGGCCGAGCGCGTCGACCTCGTCGTGATGGACCTGGGCTGGACGCCCCAGCGTCTCGCACTGCCAGCAGCGGCCCGGTGGCTCGGAGATGGCGGTCGCATCGTGAGCCTCATTAAGCCACATTATGAGAGCGGCGAGCATCTCACCAGCGAGGGCGAGGCGGAACGAATCGTGCAGGAAACGGTGGCGGCGGTGGCGCCGCTCGGCTTCGTGTGCAATGGCCTGACCAGGTCGCCCATTGCGGGCTCACGCCGCAAGGGCAAGAGCGCCAAGGCAGGCACCGGCAACGTCGAGTGGCTCGGGCTGTTTGAGGTGGCTCAAGCCGGAGACGCCGACCAGCCCGGCTGAGTATGGCCGGCCGGATGCACGAGCTTCCACGCCGCTTCGAGGAGTTCACGTAGGCCCTGGCGAGCGGCGCCGCTGATGATGAAGACCTTGGTATCGTCCGCGAGGTCGAGCGCACGGCGCACGTCGGCGACGGTGTCGGCCAGTTCCTGATCGTCCACGAACAGGTCGGCCTTGTTGAGCGCGATCAGCTCGGGCTTTTCGAGTAGGGCGGGCGTGTACTGGCCGAGCTCCGCACGGATGCTCTTGTAGTTCGAGGCCGCGTCGCCGTTGTCGGGCACCATGTCCAGCACGTGGATGAGCACCCTCGTGCGCTCGACATGCCGCAGGAACTCGTGCCCAAGCCCCGCGCCGCCCGCGGCACCCTCGATGAGCCCGGGGATGTCGGCGATCACCAGCCGGCGACTGGCGTCGAGCTCGGCGATGCCAAGCTGCGGGCTGAGGGTGGTGAACGGGTAGTTGGCCACCTTCGGCGCGGCGGCGGTGGTTGAGGCCAGCAGCGTGCTCTTGCCCGCGTTGGGCAGGCCGACGAGGCCAACCTCGGCGATCAGCTTCAGTTCGAGCCTGATGCGACGCTTCTCACCGGGCTCGCCCTTGGTCGCCTGCCGCGGGGTCTGGTTCGTCGCGCTCTTGAACTTCTCGTTGCCCAGCCCGCCCTTGCCGCCGTGGGCCCCGATGATCCGGTCGCCCGGGGCCAGGTCCCACAGCAGCTCGCCCGTGTTGTCGTCGTAGATCAGCGTGCCCGGTGGCAGCGGGAGTTCGATGTCGTCGGCACCCGCGCCGTATCGCTGGGATCCCTCGCCCGGCCGGCCGCCCTTGGCCCGCCAATCGTGCTTGCCCCGATAGTCCAATAACGTGCCAACGTTCTCGTCAGCCACCAGGATGACACTCCCGCCGTCGCCGCCATCGCCGCCGTCGGGGCCGCCCTTGGGCAGGCCCTTGCCCCGCTTGAACGAGACGCAGCCATCGCCCCCCTTGCCGGCGTAGATCGAGATAGTGGCGCGGTCGGCAAACATGAGAGGGGATGGTACGCGAGACCTTGGGCGTGCAACAAAAAGCCCGGGCTCGCGCCCGGGCCTCGCAGGGGGAGATGAGTGCTCGTTTTATGCCGCTCGCGCCATCGTCTGCGCGAGTGCCTGCTTCAGCCGGTCCTTGTCACCAGCCCGGCAGAACATGTTGAACACCGCCGCCATGCGGGCAGGGCCAAACTCGTCGTCGTCGATCCACACCACCGTGGCGAACGCGAAGATTGCTCTGCCGGGGCCCAGGTCGCGCCCCGGGCCCACGTGGGGCGAACGACCAAAGCCCATCGGGCCGGGCAACTCGATGCGAAAAGCCAGCCGCGTGCCGGGCTCGAACGGCCGATCGAGCTCGAACTGGAGCCCGCCTTCGCTCACGTCGTAGGCGTGGCCCTCGAAGCGGAACTCGTCGCTATCGAGCGTGCGTACCGCGATCGGGCTGTACATCGGCGGCACGCTGAAACGCGGATGCTGCCGCCGCTCGCGGAGGGGGATCGGGCCACGGTCGTGATTCACGGTTTCGAGCATCGGGATACTCCCATGTCTGGGGTCGGATAAGCCTCTGGTTCGTGTAATCGGGCCAGGGTTTGGCGGGCTTGAAGGGTTGTGCGGGCCAACTCCAAAGAATTTTCATACGCTGGGGGTACTTCCCGGTGCGGCACGACGGCTATCGGCCCCTCGAACCCACCACCGAGGGGCGCTGTACGATCGCAGAGATGGGTGACGGCCACCAAGGCAAGCCAGCCTGGGACGACCAGTACACGCTGCTGTGCGAGCGGTGCGGCTATGTCGTCGACGGGCTGCCAGAGGAAGGCGTGTGCCCCGAATGTGGGCGAGAGATCGAGAAGAGCCTGCCGAGCAACCGTCCCGGCACGCCCTGGCAGCAACACCCGAGCATCAGAAGCATGCTCGCGACATCGTGGACGACGGTATGGCACCCGGTACGGACGCTGGATACGCTGGCCGCCACACCACCCAGGTTCCGGGCTCTAGTGATTCTTGCCGCACTGCCCTTCGGACAGTTGATGGGCATTGCCCTGCTCCTGGTCTTCCAGATCGAGCGGCCGCAGCCCAACGGTGGGTCGGTCGCGTGGACTCCGGGCAGCGCTCCAGGCGCGTTCGCGCTGGGCGTGCTCCTGGGCGTCGTGCTGACACCAATCGCCGCCGTCGTGCTTGCCGGGCTGACCTGGATCGAAGCGCGCGGCTTGGTCATCTTCGGTGCGCAGCGCGGCGGGCGTGTATACCCCGAACTGGCCCACAGCATCGTTCGTCATGGCGCGGCCGGCTGGTTGGTGTCGGGAATCGGTGCGATCATGATGCTGCCGATGGTCTGGTCGCTCGAACTCGAAGCCAGTTGGCCGGCACCCTCTCCGAACGGCGATTCACCTCAGATCTGGACAATCGTCTTGGCGACGGCGGGGTTTAGCATCATGGTGTTGGGCTTCCTCGGCTTCGAGCTCTTCGCCTGGCTCGGCCTGCGACGCTGCAAGTTCGCCAACCGACCCAAGCCCAGCACCGAAATGCCATAAACCAGCGTATGAAGGGGAGTTCACGCCCTTCGCGGCCACCGCGTGCCGGCTCTACGCTTGGCGTGGAGGGAAGCCCTGATGCCCGAGGCTCGCGTGCGTCGTAAATTCCGAAGGGTCCGCCGCGTAGCGATCGCGCTGGCCGTGGGCGTCGTGGTTCTCTTCGTCGTCGTCGCCGTGGCTGGCCCGAGCATCGCCAGCGCGGTAGCTCCAGCGATCGCCAGCCGGCTGGGGCTGCCCGGTCGCGTCGAGGTCGAGGCCGTCTCGCTCTCGTGGCGTGGCGACCTCTCGGTCGGGCGCGCCGCGATCTACGACCCGCAAGGCCAACACGTCGCCAGCGTCTCGGTCCACACGGCCGGCGGCCTGCTCGGGTTGCTCGACGGCCGCGTCGACAGCGACATCGTCGTCGATGGATGGGCCACCGTCGAGATCAACGAAGACGGCACCACGAATATCGAGCGGGCGTTCGGCCTCGAGCGTGGTGCCGAAGCCGACGCCCTGGACGATGCCGAGCACATGGGCTTCGCCGGCGAGTTGCCCTTCGCGCGGGTGGTCTTCGACGGGCTCGACCTCTCGGTCACTAGGGTCGGATCACCCACGCTGGCCATCGCCGGGCTGTCGGGTGAGGCCGAAGCCGAGGGGCAGCGTGTCATGGCCAAGGCAAACGGCTCGCTCACCATGCCCGCCCAGCACCCCAAGGCAAGGCGCGAGATCGAAGAAGCCCCCGCGCACGGCACGTTCGACCTGAACACCGATATCGGCCTTCAAGACTTTTCGGGCACCGCTTCGGCCAAGATCAAGAGCCTTACACCCGAAGCCGCCGCCGCACTTGGCGCATTAAGCGGCGACGACACCGTCGCCCGCGCGGCGACCGTGGCCGCGCGCGGAGGCTTGGGGCTCGAACTCGACGCGACGCTGGCCTCGGCCATGCCCACCGAGGCCCGGGTCAAGATCAACTCGCAGACGGTCAACGCCAACCTCGCGCTCGAAACCCGCGATGGCGCGGTCCGGCTCGAATCGCCCGGCACGGTCGAGATCGACACCGCGGCATTCCTGGCCGAAGACGTGATCCGCCAGCGCGTGATGCCAGGCGAAGGCGTCAAGGTCACCCAAGCGGGCCGGCTCACCCTGAACCTCGAACGCCTGAGCGTGCCGATGGAGGGAAACACGCCCAAGCTCCAACAAGCCGAAGCGACGATGCGTGTGCAGGCCGGCCGAACCCTGCTGACCGTGCCCGGGCCCGATGGCCAGCCGGTCGAGGTTCGCATGAACACCCTCGAAGCCTCGGCTGTCGTCGACGCTGGTGCTCCATTGGTGATCAGTGCCCTGGCCAAAGCCGGCGTGCGCGGCCAGCCCGATGGCCAAGTCAAGATCGACGCCTCGGTCGACCTCAGCGCGATCCCCGACATGACCGCCGGCGACCAGACGCCCGGCGTGAGCGCATTCGCACGGCTGGCTCCGAGCCTGAGTGTCTCGCTCGACGGAGTCCCGACCCTTGCCGCCAAGCCCTGGCTCGCGACGCTCGATGCGATGGGCCTGGACGTGCCCCGCATCGTGGGCCCCAACATCGACGCCACGCTCGTGTGGGCACGCGGGGCGGCAGGGGCCGCCGACCTCGTCCTCAACATCAACGCACCGCATGTGCAGGCTGTCGCTGGCGCGACGTGGACCAGCGAGGCCATCACGCTCACCACGCCCGCTACGCTCAACATCGACCGGCCCAACGCCATCGCCGCCCCCTGGCTCCCCGAGGGCTGGCTTATGGAAAACGGCCAGGGCGTGCAAGCGACCGTGCCCGAACTCCGGCTGCCGATGGCAGGTTTCAAGCCCGACCTCAAGGCCGCGACAGCCCGCGCGACCCTGCGCGCCGATGGTGCCAAGCTGCATTCGCCCACCGCCCCGACACTGGGCGTGGAAGTTCTGGAGCTGCGCCTCGCCACGAGCGGCAGCCAGACCACCGTGGAGTTGACCTCCAAACCAACCATCAACGGTAAGGTCGCCACCCTCGACGCGAACCTGAACACCGCCGGCCTCGGCGCGTTGCTCGACGTGACGCCAGAGCGTCCCCCAGCCATCCTCGGTACGGTCGACTTCTCGGCGCCCTCGCAACTCGCCGGTGCGTTTGGGATGGACTTTGCGGGCAGGCCGCTGCAGCAGTGGGTTGCCGACGCGATCGGGCCGGGCGCAAACGCTAGACTGAAACTCATAGAACCAACCGAAGACCGATTGCTTGCCGGCACGCTCGCGGTTGACGCCCAGCACACGAAGCTGAACGCCGAGGGGCTCGGTCTGACGCGCACCGGTTTCTCTATGAGCGACGCGACGCTGCGTGCCACGCCGAGCAAAGCACTCTGGGATGGGCTCGCGTCCCTGCTGAAACTTGACGGTTCGACGCTGGCCGCCACAGCATCGATCGTGGTGGAATTTGGCCCGGCGGCCCTCCCCATCGGTGGGGGAGCGGATCTCTCGGCTGGTCTTGCCGACACCTCCGTGCGCCTGACCTCGCAGGACCTGATCAGGATCAATGATGTGCCTACGGGCCAACCCGACGAATCCGGCCAACGCGACCGTGTCGACATATCACTCACCACGTTCGAGGGCAATCTGAATTCTGTTGGCCGCGCCATGGCCGGCGGCTCGAACGTGCGGGGCTCCCTCAACGCTGTACTCGAATCGCCCGGCCAAGGGCAGATTGCTTCGCTTTCCTCATCGCTGCAATCGGGCGAACGCGGTGCCGTTCGGGCGCAGGTTGTTGTCGACGAACTGAACATGGAACTCTCGGGCGCGCTGGCTGGGTTGGGAGGCGGCGCGGCCACGGCGATCCAGGGGGCACTTGGTGCCGATGGCCGCGTGGAGTTGCTGGCTTCCGCCCGCGCGACACCCGAGGGTGCGATGCCTTGGACGCTCGAGACCGCCTCGCTTGGCGTTCAGACACCCCGGCTGGCCACAGCCCAGCCGATCGAGGCGGAGTTCACGCGCGACTCGATCACGCTGGCCAAGCCCGTGATGCTGACCTGGACGCCCGACGCGATGTGGCTGGAGTCGGCGATCGGGGCGCAGGTGGCCTCCGTGGAGCCGTTCGAGATCACGCTGGAGCGTCTCGCGGTTGGCAACCCGCTCGCCGGTGAGGTCGCGCTGCTCGACCCCACCCTCGTGTCCATCGATGCGTCCGTGAACGGCCAGGGGGCGACTATCGCCATCAAGGACCGCCCGAGCATCGAGCTCGACGCCGTCACGGGCCGCGTGCGGCGTGTCGGGCAGAGCACCTACAGCGTGACCAGCCGGGCGGCGACGGCCGGAGGCGGCTCGCTCGAACTGAACGGGCTGATCAACAAGCCCACCGACGTGCAAGGCCGGCTGAGCCTTGAAACCGCCGAGGTCCGTGGCACACTGAAGGGCGATGATGTGCCCGTGGCCTTGGCCGACGCGATGTCGAACACCGATGGCCTGCTCGCCGACAGCCTGGGCGAAGTCGTCGATCTTGACGCGGAGATCCAGCATGGGAAGCTGATCCCCGGCCAACCACCCCAGGCCGACCTCCGCTTCAGCGTGCGCGGGCCACGTGCCGACGCGTCGGGCTACGGACGGCTGGCCAACCACGTGATCTCGATGCCCGAATCGCAGACCCTGCTCACCGTCCACGAGGTGAAGCCCGAGATCGCCGAGCGCTTCAGCCAGATCATCCCCGAGCTGCTCCGCGTCGAGAAGCGGCCCGAAGATGGGCCGGCGGTTATTCGCACCGAGGGGCTCTCGATCCCGACCAATGGTGATTGGGTCAAGGGCCAGGGGAAGATGACCATCTCGCTTGGCACGGCTCGGTTCAAGACCAGCAGCGTGCTCGCGAGTGTGCTGAAAGCCACCGGCCAACGCGACAAGGGCTCGCTCGGCCGGCGGGTCGACCCGATCCACATCACCATGGTCGATGGGGTGATCAACTACGAGCCATTTGACCTGCCGATCGGTGACCTCACGCTGCATTCCGAGGGCTCGGTCGACCTGCCGGCCAACTCCATGGACGTCCTCGTGTGGATCCCAATGGCCGCACTATCCGACGAGGCAGCGGGCAGGTTCAACACCGGCCTGGGAAGCGCAATTGGTCGCTCGGTTCCCGGCTTCGGATCAGCGACGACGGTTCCGTGGCGGGTGAGCGGCCAGCTCAACAGTCCCAGCATCCGCCCGGCCCCGCGGGTGCTCATCGAACGCCGAGGGAGCAAACTGCTCGGCCCGATCTTGCGCCCGGGCGAATCGCTCCAGGACCTCCTGAGCATCCCCCGCAAGCGCGAGCAGCCCGGTGGTGGGGGCTGATTATCGAGCCCAATCAAGAAACCGAGCGACGGCCAGCGTCGGCTCGATCACCCCACCCGGGGCAGATCCAAGAAAGCCCGGGACTCGCTCAACGGCAACCCACCGCGCCTCTGCGCACTCCCAGGCGTGCTCGCCGGCGCTCGACAGCGCCGGTGCAGGCCCCCCAATCGTTGCACGCACGATGATGTCAACGCTGCGCGCGGCCCGATCGACGACCGACGCCACCACCCGAGCATCTTGCAACGGGCTCGTGACACCAACCTCCTCCGCAAGCTCGGCGCGAAGCGTGCGCATCACGCCGTTAAGGTCAAGCACCGACGGCGACTCGGGCACATGCAAACCACCGGCAGGGGCAAACTCCCACATTCCCGGGTAGCTCCGCGTCGAGGTGCCGCGTCGGGCGAGCAGCACGCAAGGCTCGCCGTCACGCGTCGACTCGATCACGCCCGTCACGCTCAGGATCTCGGTCGGACGTTCCGGCCTCGGGCACACGACATGGGCGAAGCGATCGGGCGAGGCGTGAATCACCCCAGCCGAAGCGTCGATCGAGTCGACCGCCAGGATCTCCCCGTCGAACAAGCGCGGGTTGCCCGCGCAGGCCTTCGCCCATTCGAGTTCAACGCGTGGATCGAGCGCGGGCCGCGAACCACATACTTCAATCCGCAGCGGGGCCCGCAGTGGAACGAGCGAAACGCTCACAGCCCCAGGGCCGACGAGAACGGCCCGCCGAGCTGCGAGCTCAGCTCCTCGGGAAGCCCGAGCTCTTTGGCTTCTTCGGCGATCGTCTCTCGTGCGACGGCCTGGGCCTTGGCCATCGCGTCGTTGGTCGCCTGCGCGATCAGGTCCTGGGCCAGTAGCCGGCTCGCCTCATCGGCAGAGAACGCCGAGGCCATCGCCGGCTCGATGTGGACGCTCACGACCTTCATCGCGCCGCTCATCGTCACGACGATCGCGCCCTCGCCGGCCGTGCCCTGCACGCGCGCCGAATCCAACCGATCCTTCACGCGCGCGGCGGCGTCGGTCAGCTTCTGGCGATCCTTCATCAGGCTCGTGATGGCGCCGAGCGCGCGCATCTGATCAAACATCCGTGGCCTCCCGTGACAACCGCCTTACGGGCTACCGTCGGCGTACGCGCGGGCTGGCTCCACGATATTGTGCGAGACCGCCCGACCGCCGCGGACGACAACCTCGACCACCAGCGTGTTCTTCGAGCTCACGTGCGACATGTCGAACCGGTACCGCCCTTCGCCCATGTCCTGGGGAGAATCGTGGTTCAGCTTGGTCTTGACGCCCTCGAGATCGAGTCCCTCCGACGCCATCTCGCCGTGGTCGAACCACTCCTGGATGTCGGCCTCGTTCATCGCGCCGCTGCCCTTCTGGCTGATGAAGTACCACGCGCCGAGGCCGCACGCGACGACAACCAGCAGGAGGACGATGTTCTTGATCAGGCCGGATTTTTTCTGGGTCATGGGAGGGCTCCGCGGGTACAAGCGAGACGTGAACGAAACACCGATGTTGCAGAGGTTAGACCCCGTCCGGACCCCGCGATTCCTCGGGCGCAAACAGCTCCCGGGCCTTGCGAACAAGGGCATGGTCATGCAAGGCCGGGCCCGTGGGCACCGATTCGGGATCGGGTTGCGGGCGTGGCTGCGGCTTGGGCTCGACCTCAATAGGGGTAGAGGCAGGGGCAGATCGAGTTGCGGGCGGTGTTGGTTGGGGTGCCAGCGGGGGGCTTGGTGGAGCGGCCGCCGGCCTCAGGCTTTTCCCCGCGACATCTCCGGGACCCGGCTTGCACCACCGCCCGAGGCAAGGGCCGTCAGGTCGGCGAATCGTTCGGCCATCGCCAGCCGCACCAGCGCCGCATCGAACATCGCTCGTGGTGCCGGGCTCTCCCGGCACACCCGCTGGGCGGTCTCGCAGAGCGCGATCATGTGCGAGAGCGCTGGGGCATCGAAGTTGCCCGCCCGTTGGGTCTCGCTCTGCCTGGCGGCATCGGACAACTCAACAAGCGTTGTTTCCGGGCCACACACACCGAGAATCATCAGATCCCGGAGCCGATTCGCCAGCGTCTCGAGCGCCAGTTCGGGTCCGATGCCCAGACCGAGCAACTCGTCCCCGGCCTCCAGAGCCTGCCGAGTATCACTCGACGCGATCGCATCGATCACCTTGCCAATCAATTCACGATCGGGCAAGCCCAGCAACTCTTCCAGCCGTGCCAGGGTGAGTTTCTTGTCCCCAGCCGCCATCAGCCGATCGAGGAGGCTGAGCGCATCGCGCATTGATCCCGCGCCCAGACGTGCCACGGCGGCCAACAGGTCATCGTCCGCCTGCACGCCCTCCTTCTCGCTGACTTCTCGCAGGTGGTCGGCGATGCGGTTGGCCGAGATCATCCGGAAGTCGAACCGCTGGCACCGGCTCTGGATGGTGGGGGGAACCTTGTTCGCCTCGGTCGTGCACAGGATGAACTTGACGTGGTCGGGCGGCTCTTCCATCGTCTTCAGGAGGGTGTTGAACGCCTCCTTGGTCAGCATGTGGACCTCGTCGATGATGTAGACCTTGAGCTTGCCCCGCAGCGGCATGTACCCCGCGTTGGCGATCAACTCCCGCGCGTTGTCAACGCCCCGGTTGCTTGCCGCGTCGATCTCGATGACGTCGCTGTCCTGCCCGGCCATGATGGCGGCGTCGGTGTCCTCTGTGCCCCCGGCCAGGGCCTTGGCAAAGATCCGGGCCATCGAGGTCTTGCCCACCCCCCGCGTGCCGCAGAACAGGTACGCGTGCCCCACACGCCCCTGCTCGATCGCCTTGGCCAGGGTGCGCGCGACCGCCTCCTGACCCACGACGGTCTCAAAATCCTGACTCCGATAGCGGCGGGCGAGGGCGGTGTAGGCCATGCGGGCAGGGTAGGAGCATTGCCATGACACAAAAAGGCCCGGGCGGAACCCGGGCCAATTTCGAGCCGCTCGCGTGGTCCCTATCGATCCCTGAGCCGCCGCGGAGACGCGCTCGCCACCAGCCGCAGGCTGGGCGTGTCCCAGTTCGTGTCCAGCCCGGCGTCGCCGATGTCGCTGGCCTCAACGGTCAGGTCCATCGTCGCCCGGCGCAGCTGGGGGCCAATGTCGTATTCGAGCGTGAACGTGGCGTCCAGCACGCCGCGCAGCAGCGGCCTCGTCTCGCTCGACGTCAGGATACCATCGGTAAACTCGTCGAGCGTGAGCATCAGGCGCTGCGAGCCATCGGTCGCATCGGGATCGAGCTCGGCAAAGATCCGGGTCACCTCACGGAAGTTCGTCGCCTCGTCCTCGGCCGACAGGAACTCGATGGTGTTGGTGAACATCGGGTTCTGCGTCTGATCGAGCACGTCGATGGGATAGGGCGCAAACTCGCGACCCGTCCGGATCATCGTGAGCACACGATGCGTCACGATGCGCGTCACGACGTGCGTCGAGGCGGTTTCGCTCGTCTGCTGGTAGCTCTTAAAGCTGGTATCGAGCGCCGCGAGTGAGGCCGTCAGCAGCGCGGCGCTAATCGCCAGGGCCACCATCATCTCAATCAGGCTGAAGCCGCCAGCGGCAGCGGCATGCAATTGTCGAGGCGAACGAGTGCGATGCTTCACGGGCGACCCTCCTGGTACGAGCCGCGCTGCAACTGGAGCTGCACGGGCAGCATGATGCCGTCGGGCAGCGTCATGTCCGGGTTAAACTTCAGGTACACACGGCCGTACCCATAAAACGGCACCGGAACGGCACCATCAGGTGGGGTCTGGTCGTGTGCCACGTCGGCCAGGCCGTCACCGTCGGTGTCGTAGCCCACGATCTTCTGCATGCGCAGCTCGCCGGTCACCGGATCGACCGCCATCGCTTCGGGTAGCGTCGACGGGTCCAGAGATTCCGAATCACCGTCGTCGGGCCCGAAGTACCCAAGCGTCGTGTTGAACATCGCGGGGTTACCCACGGGCACGCCAAACTGATCGACCAGCGGCGCGACGCCCGGCTGGGGCTTGAACGTCATCAGCAGAGCGCCATCGATCGACGCGTTCCCGCGGATGTCCATGACGCCCGCCACAATCACGCCGCCGAGCTGCACGTCCTGCGTGGGCGGGCTGTTGAACGTGCCCAGGTCGACCGAATACCCCGGCAGCATCATGCTGGACAGGTCGATCAATTCCTCATCGTCACTATCGGGGCGATACCGCTCGTCCGATTGCTTGTCGGGATCCGGGTGCTCGCGCAAGAAGCGAGTCGCGCCCGTGTATTGCAGCTTGTTCCGCGTGGGTGTGTACTGCAAGGGCGTGTCCGAAACGATCGAGCCGATGAACATGCAGTCGTGGAAGCGGATGTTGTTGGAGATCAGCTTGGTGTCGGTCACCCGGCGGCCGCCGATCACGATCGGTTCGAGCAGGTCGTCGAAGTTCACCGGGCGCGAGTTCTTCAGGAAGTCCGCTTTGTCCAGCGCTTGCGTGAACGGGTTCTGCGGGATGAAGAACCCCTGCGCCGGGGGCAAGGCCGTGGCCGGCAGCACATCATCGGGGTACTCGGTCGGGTCGAGCACCGCCACGCGTGGCGCATCGGGCTGCGGGCGTCCCAAGCCGCTGTCGTAGCTCATCTTGCCGTATAGTTCCCAGTTCAGATGCTCATTGTTCGATTCGGTCCGGACATACGTGATGCCCACGAACGTGCAGTTGATGAATAGCGCGTTCAATCCCGGATCCAGCACGGCGTCCTTGAACGTCATGTTGATAAACACGGGGCGGTAGTACCAGTCGGTGAAGTTCGGGCTATTAAACGGCGACTTCTCGAAATACGCCGTGGCCCAGTTATCCGGCCGACCATCACCATCCAGGTCGGGATCAAGACGATGGAACTGGGGT
Source organism: Phycisphaera sp. (assembly GCA_025916675.1). NCBI lineage: Bacteria > Pseudomonadati > Planctomycetota > Phycisphaerae > Phycisphaerales > Phycisphaeraceae > Phycisphaera > Phycisphaera sp. Next base: position 1,728,724 of record CP098402.1, on the reverse strand, counting down.
GCGTCCGGGTCGGTACCGGTCTCCACATACACCAAGAGTTCGGCGATTGTGCCCAGGCCAAGGTTTTGCGCTGCCTGGAGTAAGAACGGATCACCGTTGGCTGTGCCCACGATGATCTGATCCTTGGCCTTGGTAAACCGGTCGGTCGTCAGCTCGGGCAGGCTGTCTTCGGTGGCGCCGAAGGTCATCGCCGCGTCCTCGTCCGGATCGATCGGGCCCTGCAGCCGCTCCTCGACCGGTCCCTGGAAGCTCTCCCAGTCGCTCCGGTTCGCACGGAAGGAAAGCGTGCCATCGACCTTGCGGTACAAGTCGCGGCCATCGATGAACCCATCGCGATAGCCCAACACCTGATCCGCGAACAAACCCGAGTACGGGTCGACGTCTTGCAGCGGCTCATCGCCGGGCTGCCAGACACCATCGCCGTTGATGTCCACGAATCCATGCACGCCGTTGCGGTTGCGGTCGGGCTTCGCGCTGTCAATCAGCAGCGCGAGCGAATCGTCGACCGATCGCCCCGAGCCATCGATGAATTCCGCGGTGGCAAACTCGCCAGGCGTACCAGCACGCAATGCGTCGGAGAGCGCCACACGGCCATCGCCGTTGGTGTCGTAGAACTTCAAGAACAGATCGAACTCATCGATGTACCCGTCGTTGTTGACATCCAGCGCGCTCTCGTCGGCGGTGCCATCCCCGTCCAGATCAAGGCCCGCGCCCTGGCCCTCGTCGGGGTGCCCCACGCGCATCCGGTTGTCGTTGTCGATGTCCCACCGCGAGATGTTCACGTTCAGCGCATCGAGCTTCTCGTCCAGATCGGGGTGCAAGTGGCGGAAGTCCGAACGCATCAGCATCGGGTCACCGAAGTTGTAGGTCATGTCGGTAAAGGTCGAGCCTAAGTCGCCATCGATCATGACGTTCTTGCCGATCATAATCTTGTTGGGCGAGATCACCGTGTGCTCCACACGTTTGGCCATGCGGAAGTCTTTGCTGATCGTCCGCGTCAGTGGCACACCGCCGCGCATGTGGTCGAAGTCGAAGCCCGTCACGATGATGCGGATATCCGTGCCATTGGCCAGCGGGGCATAGGTAATCTGGTATGCCTGTCCACGCGGGTCCGCGTCAGGGTCCTGCGGTACAAGGCCAACCGCGGGCGTGTACAGCCAGTTGTCCTCGGCGAACAGGGTAAGGTCTACGTCGATAGGAGCCGCTCCCAAGATCGGAGCCACGATCCCGTCGATGTTCACCGTGTTCTGATCGTCATCGTGGATGATCGCCAAACCGTTCGCGACACCCGTGGGCACGTCACCGCTGGGCAACGCACGCACAACCGTGTCTACGTCGGCCGGAATGGCCCCGATCCACATCTGCTCGCCCAGGGTCTGGTCGATCCGGCCGCGGTCGATCACGAAGCGGGTCACGGCCTCATCCAGGCGTCCCTCGGCGATGGACAATCCCGTCTCGGCGGAACTCATCGCTCGGCTCACGTGCAGGTGCGCTGCGGCGGTCCTCAGGTTGCCCTGGCTCACGACGGCCATCGCCGCGGCCAGAGACCCAAACAGGATCAGGAACATCATCGACAACACCGACACCACACCACGGCGGCGCGGGCCGAGGCGTCGGCGTCCTGAGCGGGCGGTCGTTCGGGTTGGCTTCATCATTACTTCCTTCCGGCGTGATCCCATTCAGGGCACGATCCACACCACACGGGTGACTTCCACCGGCGCGGTTACGAACGGCCCCTCGTAGGTCACGGTCACTTCGACCTTCAGCGGGAACTCATCGATGGCGATGCCCGCCGAAGCACCAACCGGTGCCTCGACGAAATCGGGCGTGAGTTCGAGCGTCGGGTCGGTCGGGTGGACCTTCACCACCCGCACCGTCTGCGTCCAGCCCTGCATGGGGACCGGGTTGCCGTCGGGGTCGAGCATGACCGAGCCGTCGGCGAAGATTTCGGGAATGACCAGGCCAAACGCGTCGAGCGGCCCGGGCAGGTCATCATCATCAGCGAAGCCCGGCGTGCCATTGAAGGCGAAGCTCAGGCCATCGAAGTCGTCCAGGTCGTCGAAGTCCTCAACCAGCGTTTCGCCGGGTTCGGGGCCCCAGCCCTCGACGTCACCACCAACGATGCGAAGCCCGGTCACCGGATCGTGCCGGGGCAAGGCTAACGTGTACTCACGGATCTCCCCGCCCAGGAAGGTGGCCGTCGCCGCGTGCGTCGACCACTGGTTGCTGCGCATGAAGGCCTGGTGCGCCTCGACGATGGCGACGACACCAACACCGATGATTACCGTGGCCAGGGCCGTCTCGATGAGCGTGAAGCCACGAGCGCGACGGCGACGGAGACTCCGACCGGGTTGGCTGAGGCCACGAACCACGAGACACCTCCAATACAAGGGTGGGGCCCGCGGGCCCCCTCCAAGGTCAACCTTCCATTCCAAAGGCCCGATCAGTTCACGATCTGGCTCATCCGGAAGATGGGCAGGATGATGGCCATAGCGATGAAGCCGACGATGCCGCCCATAACAATGATCATGATCGGCTCGATCAGGCTCGTCACGGCCTTGATCTGGTCCTTGAGCTGCTTCGCGTAATAGACCGAGACCTCGTCGAGCACCTCACCGAGCTTACCCGATTCCTCACCGGCAGAAATCATCTGCACGACGGCCCGGGGCAGCAGGGTGGTCTTGCTCAGCGGCAGGCTGATCTTCTTACCCTGCTTCACCGACATGTACACGTTGCGCCACATCGCCTTGTACAGGCGGTTGCCAGAGATGTCGCCGGTGATCGCCAGCGTGTCCAGCATCGGCACGCCCGCGTTGATGAGCTGCCCCTTGGTGTGCAGGCTGCGGCTGATGTACAGCGAGCGGAACATGTTCTTGAACACCGGGAGCGTCAGCTTCATGCGGTCGACCAGCAGGCCGCCGGGCTCGGTCTTGATGGCCAGGAAGCCCGCAACGCCCAGACCGAACAGGCCCGCGACCAGATAAGGCCACTGGACCTGCAAGAACTCGCTGAGGCCCATCAGGAACTTGGTCGACGCGGGCAGCGCGTCTTCCTTGCCCTCGAACACCGCCTTGAACTTGGGAAGAACGAACGTCAGCAGGAACACCGTCACGGCGACGGCCATCGTTCCGATAATGCCGGGGTAGATCGACGCCCCAACGACCATCTTTCGGGTCTCGATCTGCTGGCCGATGTAGCCCGCGATGCGATCGAGCATCTGGCTGAACGAGCCGGCCATCTCCGAAGCCCGGACCATGTTCACATAAAGCGGCCCGAAGAGCTTCGGGTGCCGGGCGAGCGCTTCCGAGAAGCTCTTGCCGCTCTCCACGTCCGTCCGGAGCTGGTTGATGACCTTGCGGAAGCCGCGGTGCTGGGTCTGGTCCTCGATGCCCTCGAGAGATGCACGCAGGTTGATGCCCGCACGAACCATGACCGCAAGTTGCGTCGTGAACTCGAGCACGTGCTTCTGGTTGGGCTTGCCCGAGTTCAGGTCGGCCAGCTTGGCCATGATGGCTTTCCGCTGGGCACCCCCGCCCACCGGGTTTACCGCAAGGATGTGCAATCCCTGATTGCGCAGCACCGTGGCGGCGGTCTGCACGGTATCGGCCGACAGCACGCCGACCTGGATCTGCCCGCCGGGGCCCTTGACCTGGTAGCGATAGTTCGGCATGACGGCTCACATCCCTCGGGGCATCATGCCCCCTAGCACCCAACGAATCAGGCAAGACCCAGATCAGGCAACGAGTTGGCGTTCCAGCTTGTCCGGGAAGGCCGCCTGTGCGACGGCGTCTTCCTTGGAGATAATCCCGTTGAAGTACAGCTCGGCGATCGAAGCATCCAGGCTCGACATCCCGATCGCACGGTTCGTCTCGATCACGTTGGGGATCTCGAACGTCCGGTTCTCACGAATCAGGTTCCGAACCGCTGGCGTGCACAGCAGCGTCTCCACCGCCGGCACCATGCCCGGCTCATCGATCCGGCTGAACAGCGTCTGGCTCACCACCGCCTGCAGCGTGTTGGCAAGCATCGAGCGGATCTGGTTCTGCTGCCCGGCCGGGTACATATCGATGATGCGCTCCACCGTCTGGCTCGCGTTCACCGTGTGCAACGTGCTGAGCACCAAGTGGCCCGTCTCGGCCGCACTAATAGCCAGTGCCGTCGTCTCAAGGTCACGCATCTCGCCCACCAGCACGATGTCTGGGTCCTGACGCAAGGCGTGCTTCAGGCCGCTCGAGAACGTCGGCATGTCGAGGCCGAGCTCGCGCTGCTCGATGAGGCAGTGGTCGCTCTCGAAGGTGTATTCCACCGGATCCTCGAGCGTGATGATGTGCTTGCGATACCGCTCGTTCATCGCCTGGATCATCGCCGCCAGCGTTGTCGACTTGCCAGAACCAGTATCCCCGGTCACCAGCACAAGCCCGCGAGGCAGATAGGTCAGCCGGGCGATCACTTCCGGGAGCGTCAGCGCGCTCAGCGGCGGCACCTTGGTCTTGATGGCACGCAAGCACAGCCCGACCTGGCCGCGCTGCAAGTGGGCGTTCACGCGGTAGCGGCTCAGCCCATCGACCTCGTACGAGAAGTCCGAGTCCTTCTGTCGGTCGAACGTCGTCACGGCCTCGGGCGGGGCCATCTCTTCCAGGATCGCCCGCCCGGACTCCTGCGAGATCACCGGGAAGTCCATTGGCGTCATCACCTGGTTCACGCGCATCACGGGCGGCTGCCCGGAAACGAGGTGGATGTCCGAAGCGTTGGCCTTGTGAGCCACCTTGAGTACGTCGTGCAGGTTCACGCGCAAATCCCCCTCGTCGGGCGCCCTGGAGCCCGCGTCCATCGCAGGCCTCCAACGCTCACCATCGTCGCGATCCGCGCACCACTGTCGCAACCACGCCCCTAGGCACGGCAAGAAACGCCGGTTGTAACGGCGCTCCCCTCTCACAAAGTCCCATCATGTCCCGATTCAAGCTGTTATCGCCCCGCCTCGTCCCTCGCCGCGACCGCTAACCGGTCGGCCCGCTCGTTCTCGGGGTGGTCGTTGTGCCCTCGCACCCAGTGGAAGCTCAGCGTGTGCTCGCCCATCAACTCATCCAGCCGCATCCACAGATCCTGGTTCTTCACCGGCTGCTTGCTGGCCGTCTTCCAGCCGCGCTTCTTCCACGCCGCCATCCACTCCTTGAGCCCCTTGAGCACATACTGCGAGTCCGAGTACAGCTCCACCCGCGTCGGCCTGCCCAACGCTTCCAGCCCCCGGATCACCGCCATCAGCTCCATCCGGTTATTGGTCGTGGGCTTCTCCCCGCCGTTGGCTTCCTTCTCCGAGCCCGACCCCGGATGCTTCAGGATGTACGCCCACCCCCCGGGCCCGGGGTTCCCAGAGCACGCCCCATCCGTGTACAACTCAACCAACGGCAAGGAATCTTCGGCCATCGCCCATCCTAACCGCGTGGACGCAGCCGGTGGATGGACGATGGCCAGCCGAGCTGGATTAGCAGCCAGCGTCGAAGGCGTTCTGGAAGGCGAGGAAGTCGAAGAGCGTCAACTCGCCGTCCCCGTCGAAGTCGGCCTCGGGGCTCCGAGTGTCGAATAGGTTCTGAAACGCCAGAAAATCGAACAACGTCAGCTCGCCGTCGCCGTCGATGTCAGGCCGGCATGGTGCCGCGGCCGCAACCGCGACCACGCCGTACATCAGGTCGTCATCTAGGTCGCCGGTCGTGTTCTCAAAGAATGAGACACTCGTCTCCCCCGAAGTCATCAAGTCCATCCGATAAATTGAGTACGTCCAGTCGTCGTCGCCCTCGTCGAGCACCAGGTTGTCTCCGGTATCCACATAGTCGGCCAGCAACCACCCAGGGACACTCGCCTGATCCGTGTGAAGCACATAGATCGTCGCCGGTCCGCGCACCGTCGCGACGAGCTCGATATCGTCGTCGTCCTTGTCGTCCGCATCGGTGCGGATGTAGTCGCCGCCCATCAGATACCCCGGCACGCGGGTCCAATCCCCGCTCTGCGAGTCGAACGCCGGTGCTCCCTCGCGCATGCCGTCATCCACGATGAAGTAGTCGCCACCCTCTAGCACGCGCAACCCGGTCAATGGGTCGGCAATGCTGGAAGCGGCCGCCGCGCACACGGTAAGTCCTGCGATTCGTCCGAGCATGTTCATGTGTAAACCTCCTGTGGTGAGCACGAGTTGTAGCGCACGATGTGAAACCCATCCATCGCATGAAGAGCCGCTTCATGAAGCTCGACTCATCGGTGTCCCCTGAGGAATCTGCTTCGTATCGCCGCTGCCGCGCGCAACAATCCGGCGCTCCGAGCGAATCCGCTTGATGCCCCGGGCCGCCGTCGTAATCTGCTCCCATGAAGCACTCCAGCCGCACGCCCACGCCCCCCAAGCCGAACGCCCGACTGGTCGCACGAGAAGCCGCCCTCTCCCGGCGATCCGGCACCCCGAGCCATACCATCGCCCCTATGCCAATACACCGCCTCGAAGTCAGGCCCAAGCGCGACGCCGGAGACCCCAAGGCCACCCGCCTCATGCGGGAGGCCGCCGCCCTTGGCTACACGCTCCAGGCCGCCCGCACCGCCAAGGTTTACCTGCTCGAGGGCGATCTCACCGATCAGCAGCGCGACGCCATCGCCAGGGCCCTCCTGGTCAACCCAGTCACCGAGTCCCTGGCCAACGAGAACGGGCATACCGGCGTTACGCTGGAAGTCCACCCCCTCCCCGGCGTCATGGACCCCGCCGCCCAGTCCGTCGAAGAAGCCATCGCCGAGCTGCTCGGCGTCCAGGTCCAGGCCTCCACCGGCACCCGCTACGACCTCGAGGGCCTGGCAGCCGAAGACGCCAAGGCCCTGGCCGCCCGCCTGCTCTTCAACCCCGTGGTCCAGGCCCTCCACGACCAGCCCTTCCACCCCAACGCCCTGCCCCACGGTACGCCCTACCAGTTCAAGCCCATCACCGTCGAGATCGCAAGCCTCGACGACGCAGGCCTCGAACGCCTGAGCCGCGAGGGGCACCTCTTCCTGAGCCTGGGCGAGATGTGCGCCATCCAGCAGCACTACCAGACCCTCGGCCGCGAGCCCACCGATATCGAGCTCGAGACCCTTGCTCAGACCTGGAGCGAGCACTGCGTCCACAAGACCCTCAAGAGCGACTACCACTACCGCGCCGAATCCCCCTCCGATCCGAGCCGCGTGCGTGAGCACGCGGACCCTCTGCGATGGGAAAACCGGCCCGGAGTCACCATCCACGCCGACGGCTCGATCACCATCGCCAACCTCCTCAAGAACACCGTCGCCGCCGCCACGCACGAACTCATCGCCGACGGCATCGACTGGACGCTCTCGATCTTCCACGACAACTCGGGCGTGGTCGCCTTCGACGACGACTACGGCGTGTGCATCAAGGTCGAGACCCACAACCACCCGAGCGCGCTCGAGCCCTACGGCGGTGCCGCTACCGGCATCGGCGGCTGCATCCGCGACATCATCGGCACCGGCCTGGCCGCCAAGCCCATCGCCAACACCGACGTCTTCTGTGTTGCACCGCCCGACACCACCGACGTCCCTGCGGGCTGCATCCACCCCAAGCGTGTGCTCCGCGAGGTCGTCGCCGGCGTGCGCGACTACGGCAACCGCATGGGCATCCCCACGCTCAACGGCGCGGTCGAATTCGACCCGCGATACATCGGCAACCCGCTGGTCTTCGCCGGCAGCATCGGCCTGATCCCGCGAGACAAGATCGACGGCGATGCCCAGCCGGGCGACCGCATCATCGCGCTGGGTGGGCGCACGGGGAGGGACGGCATCCACGGCGCGACCTTCTCCAGTGCGGAATTGAGCGACACCCACGCTGACGAGTTCAGCCACGCCGTCCAGATCGGCAACCCGATCGAGGAGAAGAAGGTACTCGACGCCATCCTCCGCGCGCGCGACGAGGGCAATCGCCCGCTCTTCAGCGCCATCACCGACTGCGGCGCGGGCGGCTTCAGCAGCGCCATCGGCGAGATGGGCGAGAAGCTCGGGGCCGACGTCCAGCTCGATCAGGCCCCCCTCAAGTACGCCGGCCTGACCTACACCGAGATCTGGATCAGCGAGGCCCAGGAACGCATGGTGATGGCCGTGCCCGAGAAGAATCTCGCGGCACTGCAAGCAATCTGCGACGAGGAAGGCGTCGAACTGGCCAACCTCGGCCACTTCGGCACGCCCGACGCCGAACTGATCCTGCGCTACGGCGACAACGAGGTCGGCCGCCTCGCGATGGAATTCGTCCACGGCGGCATCCCGCGCGAGACCCTGCCGGCTACCTGGTCGCCAATGCAGCCCAAGGCCAAGCCCAGTAGCGATCCCAACGTTGGTGACGCGCTGCTGAAGCTGCTCGCGCATCCGTCGATCGCCAGCAAGCACTGGATCGTGCGGCAATACGACCACGAGGTGCAGGGCAACACGGTGCTCAAGCCGCTGGTTGGCCCGCCCGCCGAGGATGGCGCGAGCAGGGGGCCGGGCGATGCGTCGGTGATCGAGCCGGTGCCCGGCACGGGGCGCGGCGTGGCGATCGGGTGCGGGTTGCAGACGCGCGTGGGCGATCCGGCCATCGGCGGCGATCCGTACCTCATGGCGCTCGCCGCCATCGACGAGTGCGTGCGCAATCTGGTGTGCGTGGGGGCCGACCCCAGCCGCATCGCCATCCTCGACAACTTCTGCTGGCCGGGCGTGAAGGACGCCGAGAGCCTGGGTCACCTGGTGCGCGCGGCGATCGGCTGCTACGACGGGGCCAAGGCCTACCGCACGCCATTTGTGAGCGGCAAGGACTCGCTCAACAACCAGTTCCGCACCGACGACGGCACGACCATCCGCATCCCGCCCACGCTGCTGATCACGGGGCTGGGTATCGTGCACGATATCGAAAAATGCGTGACGAGTGATGCGAAGCAACCGGGCAACACGATCGTGCTGGTCGACGGCTCGGCCGACTGGCAGAAGCTCGCGCACGGCCCCAAGGCGGCGGCGGGCGTGGCGCGGGCCATCGAGCAGGGCATGGTGCGCAGCGCGCACGACGTGAGTGATGGTGGCGTGCTGGTGGCGCTGGCCGAGATGCTGATCGCCGGTAGCAAGCCCCAGTCGCCGATTGGCGCTGGAGTGCACGGGCTTGGCGGGCTCGATCCGTTCGAGGAACTGCCCTGCCGGTACCTGCTTGAGGTGGCCGCGGGTGAGGTCGAGCGGTTGTCGGCGTTGCTGGATGGGGTGTCGTGCGAGGCGATTGCGGTGCTGGATGAGTCTGGCATGCTGCAAGTCGATGGCTCGTCGCTGGATGTCGAGGAAATGGCGCGCGCGTGGCGTGCGCCCTTGGACTGGTGAGCGCATGAGAGAGCCCGGGCTTGCGCCCGGGCTTCGTTGGGATGCTCATGGTTTCTAGAAGATCATGGGGCCGCTGGAGCGTTCGGAGGCGCTGGTGCGGCCTTCGATGATCCGGCGTTCGCGCTCGGTGAGCACGCCCGGCTGTCCCACGATGCCTAGCCGAGCGTTGGCGGCGAGCATGAACCGTTTGAACAGCCTGAATAGACCCACGAAACGAACGAGCTTCCACAGCCCCTTGGTGATCGAGAACACGCCCAGCGCCGTGCCGAGCACGGAGAGGACGGACGAAGGGTTCTCGGCGACGCGTTGCAACGACAGCATGGCTGTACTCCTGGAAACCGCGGGCGCGTACGCCGGCGGTGGTATGGCGGCCGTTGCACCGCGCACCATGCGCGGAGCAAGAGCCTGGATCGGATTTGGTGGATGCCGACGCGGCGTCAGACGCGGCGACGGCAGTGCAGCACGCTCATGGCGCGTTGTGGCGCGCCCGGGCGGCGATGGGGGATGTGGCGTGGGGCCGGACGAGCCGGCGCGGTGCTACGCGTCTTGACGCGGATCGCAGGGGATAAGCGTCGAGAGACCGAGCACCATGGAATTCAGGTTGGTCGTGATCATCGTCGCTCCCCTTTCTACCCGGGCCATTCCTGATGGCCAGCGGGTGATTCTCTAAGGGCGAACGCTATCGGCGAATTCGAGCGGGTCAATCCAGTGGGGCGAATAAAAACGCGCAAAGAAAAAGCCCCGGCGAATGGCCGGGGCTGGAGAAGGGTTAGCGCCTGGCTCGTGCGGGCTCAAGCGGTGATGGCCAGCATTGCCATCACGACGACGGCGATGGCGAGGCCGCTAATGGCCCAGCGGGTGGCGACGTTGAGGCTGTAGGCGGTGCTGGCGGGGGCTGCGATGATGTTCTTCATGGTGAACGCTCCTTGACTAGATTGCCTAGAAACGGGCATCTACAGTTCTCTATAGTGTAACAATCATACTATCGTCTGTCAAGCGTTCGCAATAGAGAATTGTTCCATGGCACAAAAAATACAGGCAGAGCCGGTCGAGCCGGCGGCGTCGGAGATCGGTGGGTCGATCCGGGCCAAGCGGGAGCAGCAGGGCCTGACGCAGGCCGAACTGGCCCGCCGCAGCGGCGTGAGCAAGGGCATGCTGTGCGACGTGGAGGCCGACCGGAAGAACCCGACGATCCGGCTGCTGGGGCAAATCGCCCTTGGGCTGGGCTGCGGCATCTCGGACTTACTGGACCTGGAAGACCGCCCGGTGATGACCATCGACCGTGCCAAGGACCAGCGGGTGCTGGTCGATCCTGAGAACAAGATGGAGCGGCGGATCCTGAGCCGCGAGATGGTGAAGCACGGCGTGGAGGTGCTGCACTACACGTATCCGGTGGGCAGCGATTGCGAGGGCTTCCCGCCGCACCCGCCGGGGAGTTTCGAGACGGCGTATGTGCTGGACGGGCACGTGCGGCTGCTGGTGGGTGACCAGCCGATCGAGTTGAAGACGGGGGACGCGGCGACGTATCGGGCTGACTTGGAGCACTCGACGATTAACCTGGGGAAGAAGGCGGCGAAGATTTTGTATGTGACGCATATCCCGCGGCGCGAGATGGCCAAGGCCGCGAAGAGCTAGCGCAAACCGTACTCGCGGAGCTTGCGGTAGAGGGTGCGTTCGCCGATGCCCAGGAGCTTGGCGGCTTGTTCGCGGTTGCCGCCGGTGAGGCGGAGAGTTTCGCGGATGGCTCGCTTTTCGATCTGTTCGAGGCTGGTGCCGGCCAGGGTGCCCGAGGCGGCGCCGGCTTCGCCCTCGTCCTCGCCCGCGCGGACTTCGGGGGGGATGTGGCGGGTTTCGAGGCGTGGGGACGCGTCGTCGGCGGCTTCGCCGATGGCGGTGACGACCATGTTCTGGATGACGTTGAGGAGCTGGCGGACGTTGCCGGGCCAGTCGTAGGCGGTCAGGCGCATGAGGGCGGCGTCGGTGATCTCGGGTGTGGGCTGCTTCATCTCGTCGGCGAAGCGGGCGGCGGCGTGCTGGGCGATGCGGGGGATGTCCTCGCGGCGCTCGCGCAGGGGCGGGACGTGGACCGAGGCACCGTTGATGCGGAAGTAGAGGTCCTCGCGGAAGGTGCCCTCGGCGATCATCTTGCGCAGATCCTTGTTGGTGGCGCTGACGAAGCGGGCGTCGGTCTTGCGGGGGTCGTTGCTGCCCAGGCGGACGACCTCGCCGGTTTCGAGAACGCGCAGGAGCTTGGCCTGCATGCTCAGGGGCATGTCGCCGATCTCGTCGAGGAAGAGGGTGCCGTTGTGGGCGTACTCGAAGACGCCCTCGCGGTCTTTTTCGGCCCCGGTGAAGGCGCCGCGGACGTGGCCGAAGAGCTGGTCTTCGAGGAGGCTCTCGCTCTGGCCCGCGCAGTTGAAAGCGACGAAGCGTTTGGAGCTGCGCGGGCTGTTGGCGTGGACGGCGCTGGCGATGAGTTCCTTGCCGGTGCCGCTCTCTCCGGTGATGAGAACGGCGATGTTGGATGGGGCGACGGTGCGGACGGTCTTGATGATGCGGCGCATGGGCTCGCTGCCGGCGATGAGGCCCTCGAAGCCGTCGTGCTGGACGAGGTCGCCGAGCGAGCCGGACTCCTGGCGGAGGAGGACGGCCTCGGCGGCTCGGTTGATGAGGCTGCGGAAGATGGCCAGGTCGAGGGGCTTCTCGATGAAGTCGTAGGCGCCCTCCTTGAAGGCGTTGCGGGCTGTTGAGACGTCGCCGTGGGCGGTGACCATGACGGTCTCGGCGTCTGGCTGGAGGGCCCGGGCGGCGCGGAGGACGAGGAGGCCGGCATCGCCGCCGCCTGAGGAAACGGTCTCCCCTTCGTGCGCGGGCTGGCCGGCGGAGGTTGGCATGCGAAGGTCGGTGACAACGACGTCGAAGGCGCCGCCCTTGAGTTCGTCCATGGCGTGCTGGACCGAGCCGACGATGGTGCAGACGTGGCCGGGCTTGCGGAGGGCCTCGGCCATGGTTTCGGCGTGGTCGGGCTCGTCCTCGACGATAAGGACCTGGGCTGCCGGGGTGGTGGTTTCCGGGTTGTTCTCGGCGGTAGCCATTGGGCGTCAGGGTAGTGGGGCGGCCTGGGCGTGTCGCAGGAGGCCACCGGCGGCGATGGCGATGGCGTCGGCGACGTCGGCGGGGGTTGGCGGAGCGGGCAGGTTGTAGCGGGCCTGGACGGCGAGGCGCATCTGGTCCTTCGTTGCTCGGCCGTAGCCGGTCATGGAGCGTTTGACGACGGCGGGGGCGAGTTCGAGGATTGGCAGGCCGGCGCGTTTGGCGGTCAGCAGGATGACACCCCGGGCGTGGCCCATGCTGATGGCGGTGGCGGGGAAGGCCTTGTGGGCGAAGACGGCCTCGACGCAGGCGGCATCGGGGCTGAGGCGCTCGATGAGGTCTCGCAGGTCGGCTTCGAGCTCGACCAGGCGGATGGCCAGGCCGTTGGGGGTGGCGTCGCCGCGCTTCAGGCGGAGGACGCCGGCCTCGTCGAGGGCGTCTCGGCCGTCGCGCATGGCGACGCAGGCGTATCCGGTGAGGCGGAGGCCGGGATCGAGGCCGAGGACTCTCATGGGGAGGCTTTCGGCTGGATCGGGCTGGTGTCCGCACGATCCGCGTAGTGGGTTTGCCAGTGGATGAGGGCCTTGACCATGCAGTCGCACTCGAGGTTCACGCCGTCGCCGGGCTCGAGGGTGCCCAATGTGGTGCGGGCGAGGGTGTCGGGGATGAGGGCGACCTCGAACCAGTTCTCGGGGACGGAGAGCTCGGCGATAGTGAGCGAGACGCCGGCGACGCAGATGGAACCGCGAGGCGTGATGTTGGGCATCAGGTGGACTGGCGGCGAGATGCGGATGCGCCATTGGGGCTTCTGGACCACTGCGGCGATGGTCGCGACGCCGTCGACGTGGCCCTGCACCAGATGGCCGCCCAGGAGGGTGGTGGGGGTGCAGGAGCGTTCGAGGTGGACGGGGGTGCCCGGTTCGAGGGTGCCCAGGGTCGTGTTAGCCAGGGTCTGGTGGGTGGCGTCGAAGGAGAGTGCCAGGCCATCGGGGCCGGGCTGGCAGTCGACGAGGCTGAGGCAGCAGCCGTCGATGTTGATGGATTCGCCCGGTGTGGGCCCGGGGTTGGTGAGCAGGGCCTGCGGGGCGGCAACAACGAGGCGTCGGCCGGCGTCGTTCGGCGAGGATTGCGAGATTTGGCCAACGCTGTGGATGAGACCGGTGTACATGGGGTGCCGAGCCTTTCGATGGGCCTGCGAAACCGCTGGGGTCCGGCTGACGAAAGCCGGGTAACTTGCGGCGAAGCGGCCGAAGCGGCCGAAGGGGCCCACTGGGCCCTTGACCCCCTGCCGCGGGGGCCGGATACTGTGCGGCAGACAACAGGGGGCGCACGGGCCCGGTGCCGCCTTCCAGCAACCGTACGGGCCGAATCTCACCCTTGGAGCCTTCCACGGATGCGTACTTCCATTGATATGCCTGCCCCCCGTCCGTTTCGCCGTGCCCGCCGGTTGCTGGGCCGTTCGGCGTCCGGGCTAGCCCTGCTGGCGTTGGTTGCCGGTGGGTGCGCCAACACGGGCAGGATTGGTCCCCCGATATCGACCAACGCCCAGGAGGCCTCAGCCAGCTTTGACAGTGCCGAGTTGCGATCGATCGGTTACAGCCGGGGATGGCGGGCGTATCCGATCGTGACGCGCGGCCAGCGCGTTGAAAACGTGAAGGCCTACGACGACATTGTGCTCCTGCTCGAAGGTGGGTCAACGCTCAACTGCGTCGATACCATCGACGGCGACCCCCGCTGGCACATCCAACTGGATACGCCCATCACGCCCTTCCTGGGCATCGAGCGACAGGGCAACCTGATCTTCGTGAACTCGTCGTCGGAGTTGTACGTGGTCGATGTGCTCTCGGGAGAGCTGCGAGCTCGTCAGACCCTGCCCCTGGTCGTGACGACCGGGCCCGTGCGGCACAATGGCCAGCTCATGTTTGGTTGTGCCGATGGCCAGGTGTTCAGCTACCTGCCGACCCAGCAGATCAAGCTATGGGGCAACCAGCTCAACCATCCGATCGCGATGGACGCGGTGATGGTCGATGGCATCGTCGCGTTTGTGAGTACCGGCGGGGACGTGCTGTTCCTCGACCCTTCACGCGGCGCGCCGATCATGCGTGCGGGCAATGGCCAGCGGTTCAACGCCCTGTTCGACGGCCCGAGCGCGATGCCCGTGGCGGCCCCAGGCATGTTACTCGTGCCCAGCGAGGATCAATCGCTGTGGGCGTTCACGCCGGCGAGCTCGCGCAACCTGTGGCGCGTGCAGACCCCCGAGCCGATCACCGGCACTCCGGCGACCTTCGGTGATCATGTGTTCATCGACCTGCCCGAGTACGGCTTCTCGGCCGTGAACCTGGGCACGGGCGAGATCGCGTGGTCGCTGGAGGATGTTGGCGGCGAGCTGGTGGCGGTGCGTGACGGGTTGCTGGTGGTGTTCGACGCCGACGCAGAGGTCATCACCCAGATCGACGCGCCGACGGGGGACGTGTTCGGTCGTGTACCGGTGGGTGGGGTCTCGCGCGTGGAGACGGCCGACTTGGTCGACTCGCCGATCTATCTCATCACCGATCGCGGCCTGGTTGCCCGCTTCAACCCCGACGCGTAAGCCGCCTTGGACACTTCTCTTCGACCGATCCGCCGTGCCCTGATCTCGGTGAGCGACAAGGCCGGCGTGGCCGAGTTCGCCCGTGCCCTTTCGGGGCACGGGGTTGAGCTGATCTCCACCGGTGGTACGGCCGCGATGTTGCGTGAGGCCGGGCTGCCCGTGCGCGACGTGAGCGAGCTGACCGGCTTTCCCGAGATGCTCGACGGCCGCGTTAAGACGCTGCACCCGCTCGTGCATGGCGGCATCCTGGGTGTCGAAGAGCTGCCAGAACACACCAGCGCGATGGCCGAGCACGGGATCGTGCCGATCGACCTGGTGTGCATCGACCTGTATCCCTTCGAGAAGACGATCGCCAAGCCGGGCGTGACGCTCGCGGAGGCGATCGAGCAGATCGATATCGGCGGGCCGGCCATGGTGCGGTCGGCGGCGAAGAACCACGACCGGGTCGCCATCGTGACGGGCCCGGGGCAGTACGCCTCGGTCCTCGCGGACCTTGAGAGCCAGGGCGGGACAACCGGCACGCTTCGTGCGCGGCTCGCGGCGGCGGCGTTTGCACGCACGAGCGCGTACGACGCGATGATCGCGGGCTATCTCGGTGCGGCCACCGGTGCGGGCGGCGGAATGCCCGAGACGCTCACGCTGCGGCTGGAACGCTCGGGCGAGCTGCGGTATGGCGAGAACCCGCACCAGCCCGCGGCGGTGTATCGGGACCGGGGATACGCCGGGCCGACGGTCGTGGGTGTCGAGCCCCTGCACGGCAAGGCGCTGAGCTACAACAACCTTGCCGACGCGAGCGCGGCGTTGGAACTCGCCCTGGACCTGGCCCGCACAACTGGCACCGTGGGCGCGACGGTGATGAAGCACGCCAACCCGTGCGGGGCGGCCAATGCTCCGACGGCCGAAGCCGCGGTCGACCTGGCGCTCGCCGGCGACCCGGTTGCGGCGTTCGGCGGCATCGTGGCGTGCTCGCACACGATCAACATAGCGGCGGCCGAGCGATTGAGCGCGAAGGAGTTGTTCTTAGAGGTCATCGTCGCGCCGGCGTTCGATGGCGACGCGCTCGAGCGGCTGCGATCGCGCTGGAAGACGACGCGTCTGCTCGCCGTGGGCGACATGCCACAGCCCGAGGCCGCGGGCATGATGGTGCGAACGCTGCCGGGCGGGGCGCTCGCGCAGCGCATCGACGCGGTGCGGGCCGATCCAGAATCCTGGACACTCGCGGCGGGCCCCAGGCCGACCGACGAGACCATGTCGGGGTGCGCGGCGCTGGTGTGCGTGAGCCGTGCGTTGACGAGTAACGCCGTGGCGGTCGGTGGTGTTGTCGATGGTGGTGCGGCGTTGTACGGAGCGGGCGCTGGGCAGATGGACCGGCTGACGAGCTGCCGCCTCGCCGTGCAAAAAGCGGGCGAGCGAGCGAAGGGCGCCATCGCCGCCAGCGACGGGTTCTTCCCGTTCGCCGATGGGCCGCAGATCTTGATTGATGCCGGCGTGAAGACGATCGTGCAGCCGGGCGGCTCGAAGCGCGATGGCGAGACGGTTGAGCTATGCGAGCGCGAGGGCGTGAGCCTGCTTCTGACGGGCGTGCGGCACTTCCGGCATTAGCGGACGGGTGGGGGGCGGATGCCACCCGCGTGTTCGGATCGTGTAAATACCGCGTCTGCCCGTGTGGACAAGCCGGGCCCGCTTGCCGACAATTCATTCGCAGAGGCGGGATTGTCGAGGATGCGCCCTTCCAGACCCAACTCGCGCCCGAACGGCGACGCGCACCAGGCGTCGCGGGGGGGTTCCGCTCGCTCGAAGAAGGGCCGGTCGGCCGAGTCCCATACCAGCCAGATCCGCGCGATCCGGGCGTGCTCGCTGGACGTGCCGGTGCTGCTGCTGAACAAGCACTACGCGGCCCTGCGGGTCATCACGGCCCGGCGTGCGTTCACGCTGCTGTGCAAGGAACTGGCCGAGGTCGTCCACGTCGAGGGTGAGGCGACGGCGGCGACGTTCAGCAATTATGACTTTGCGCAGTGGGTCGAGGTGTCGGCGCTGCAGCACGAGATGGAGCCGGCGGCCCACGACTGGGTGCGCACGGTGCGGCTCTCGATCGCGGTGCCGCGGGTCATCCGGCTGCTGGGCTACGACCGGCTCCCCCGGGTGCAGGTGCGGCTGAGCCGGCGGACGATCTTCGAGCGCGACGGGCACCAGTGCCAATATTGCAAGCGGTACTTCCGCGGTGGCGACCTGTCGCTCGACCACGTGATGCCGCGGGCGCGCGGGGGCGGCGATAGCTGGGAGAACCTGGTGGCCGCGTGCATCCGTTGTAATGCGGCCAAGGGTGATCGCACGCCGAGCGAGGCGGGTATGCCGCTCGCTCGCGCACCCAAGCGGCCCGCGCCGGATTCCGTACTGCACGGGTGGCGTGACCGGCGTGGCGGTGAGCGGTATGAGGCGTGGGGGATGTTCTTGCCCAAGGGTCGATGAGAGGGCGGGTGCCTTTCGTACGAGCCCACGTCGTGAGACGTGGGTTTCTTGTTGGTTCGGGCGCATAAAGAAACCCACGTCTCACGACGTGGGCTCGTAAGGAGTCTTGTGTTGTTGGATTGGCTATTCCCCGCCGCGGAGCATGGCGAGCAGGCGGAGGATGCTGACGTAGAGCCAGACGATGGTGACCAGCAGGGCGAAGCCGGCGTACCACTCCATCCACTTTGGGGCCTTGTTGGCCACGCCGTCCTCGACGATCTTGAAGTCGATGATGAGGTTGAAGGCGGCGATGCCAACGATGGCGGCGCTGATGGCGATGCTGAGCGGGCCGCCGTCCCAGCTGACCAGGGGCTTGTTGAGGAAGACTCCCAGCAGGATGTTGGCTAGCGCGAAGAGTAACACGCCGCCGGTGGCCACGATGATCATGCGCATGACCAGGGGCGTGGCGCGGATGATGCGCGTGGCGTACAGCGCGAGCATCACGGCGGTGATGGCGAATGTCAGGCCCGCGGCCTGCGCGATCAGGCTCGTGTCGAGTTGGGCCATGGCCCCGCCGCCACCCCCCGATGCGGCGGCTTGCCGATCGGCGGCGATGCTGGCCCACAGGAACGAAGCGCCGGCGACGAAGGCACCCTCGGCGATGGCATACACCGGTGCGAGGAAGGGCGAGAGCCGGGGCTTGAAGATAATGACGAGCGCCAGAACGAGGCCGACAACGGCACCGCCGATGAGCAGCCCAAGCCACGCGTCCGCGGCGAACGACCAGAGGAGGCCGGCGGTGCCGACGGTCAAGCCCAGCAGGATCGCGGTGTTGGTGACGGCGCCCTGGTAGGTCATGACCTTGGGGGCGGCCATGTCGCGGGCCCAGTCGCCGCTGCCCGCGGGGTTGAGGTACTGGTCGACCTTCTGGATGGCGGGGTTGCCGGTGGATTGGATCATGGGGGGCTCCGTGCAATCGGGGGTGGCAGAGACTCTGGGAATAGTAGGTCTCAGCGCGTGCCGTGCAGCACGACTGCGGGCATCGGCCCGCTCCCCGGCACCACGTTGAACATGCGCATGACGAAGGCCTCGCGGTCGCGAGTGTCGAGTTCGATCTGCCAGCCCCAGTCGGGCTGGCCGTCGCCGGCGGGGTAGGTGCCGTAGAGGTGGACCACGCCCTCGCGCTGGAAGCCATGGAGCGTCAGGCCCTCGGCGGCGTGGAAGTCGTCTTTCCAGTCGCAGCGGAGGGCCTCAGGCTGGCCGGACAGCTCAATAAGTCCCTTGTAGTTCTTGTCGTTGCGCGCCCAGGTGTATTGGACGGTCTTGGCGGCGACATCAAGGGTGCCGTCGGAGCGGTCGGGCTTGTCGGGGTCGAAGATCCACAGGCGGTTGGGGCCGGTCCACTCGCCCTGGTGGGTGGCCGGCAGGGCGACCTCGTGGCGGGGTTGTGGGGGCTGGGCACCATCACCGTCTTGTTGGGAGCCGAAGCCGAGGGCACCTCCGATCGCGAGAGCGCCTAGGGCGGCCAGGATCATTGCGGCGGTCGGCGTCATGGTCTGCTCCTCGGTTGTCGGCGTGGCGCGTCAGTGCCCCTCGCCGCGTCCCTCGATGGTGTAATTGGGGCTTTCCTTCGTGATTCTAATGTCGTGGGGGTGGCTCTCGACCATGCTGGCGGCTGTCACGCGGCAGAAGCGGGCGTCGCGTTTGAAGTCTTCGATGGTGGGGCAGCCGGTGTAGCCCATGGCGGCGCGGAGGCCGCCGACGAGCTGGTAGACGAACTCGGCCAAGGGGCCGCGGTAAGGGACGAGGCCCTCGACGCCCTCGGGGACGAACTTCTGCTTGGGGCGGCCCGACTGGTCGTACTTGTCGGCTTGGCCGTAGCGGTCGGCGCTGCCGCGGTTCATGGCGCCCTCGGAGCCCATGCCGCGGTAACTCTTGTAGCGGCGACCGCCGGAGATGACGAGCTCGCCCGGGCTCTCGTCAAGGCCGGCCAGCAGGCCGCCGAGCATGACGGTGCTGGCGCCGGCGGCGATGGCCTTTGCAATGTCGCCCGACATGCGGATGCCGCCGTCGGCGATGACAGGCACCGGATCGCTCGGGTTGGCCTCGGCAACGCCACGCAACCCCTCGAAGATCGCCGACACCTGGGGAACGCCCACTCCGGTGACGACGCGGGTGGTGCAGATGCTGCCCGGGCCGATGCCGACCTTGACGGCGTCGGCACCGGCGTGGGCGAGGTCTCGCGCTCCGTCGGCGGTGGCGACGTTGCCGGCGATGACCTGGATGTCGTAGTCGGCCTTGACCTTCTTGACGGTCTCGAGGACGTTCTTGCTGTGGCCGTGGGCGGTATCGACGACGATGACGTCGACGCCGGCCTCGATGAGTGCGGCGACGCGGTCGTATTGCAGCACGCCGACGGCCGCGCCGCAGAGCAGGCGGCCTTTGTCGTCGGTGCTGGCGTCGGGGTAGCGGCTGAGCCGTTCGATGTCACGCATCGTGACCAGGCCGGCCAAGTGGTTGTCGCCCTCGACGAGGATGAGCTTCTCGACCTTATTCTGGTTGAGGATACCCTCGGCCTCTTGCAGCGTGGTGCCGGCGGGGGCGGTGACCAGCGGGTCGCTGGTCATGACCTGCGAGACGGGGGTGGACAGGTCCTCGACGAACTTGAGGTCTCGGCGGGTGAGGATGCCGAGGATCTTGCCCTTACTGCGGAGGTCCTTCGAGCCGTCTTCGGTGATGGGGAAGCCCGAGACGTGGAATTGAGCCATCAGCTCGCGGGCGCGGCCGACGGTGTCGGCGGGGCCCAGGGTGATGGGGTCGGTGATGACGCCGTTGGCCGAGCGTTTGACCTGGGTGACCTGGCGGGCCTGCTCTTCGACGGAGAGGTTCTTGTGGATAATGCCGATGCCGCCCTCGTGGGCCAGGGCGATGGCCAGTGGGGCCTCGGTGACGGTGTCCATAGGGGCGCTGACGATGGGCACGCGGATGCGGATGCCCCGGGTCAGGCGGCTTGAGGTGTCGGCCTGGGCGGGCAATACCTCGCTGGCTCGGGGGAGCAGGAGGACGTCGTCGTAGGTGATGCCGTCCAGGACAACCTTCTCGGCCGGCCCGATGGGGGCGGTCGAGGTGCTGGCGGTGGGCTGGGAGGGGGCGGACGCGGGAGGTGGTATCGTGTGCGTGGCCATGCACATGGTTGGTCCGAAGCCTCGGTCCGTCAAGCGCCGGTGTCAGGCGCTGGCGGCCTTGCGGGCCTTGTCTTTGCCACCGGCCCAGTCGCAGAACCCGCTGGACCGGGCGAAGTCGCGGAGCTCGTGCCAGGGGCGGCTACCACGCAGGATCCGCTCGGCGTCCTCGGAGGTGATCGAGCCCTCGGCCACGTAGGCGGCGATCTCGCGGGTAGTCATCTCCTTCTGCCGGTCCTTGAGGATGGCGGTCAGGAAGATCATGAAAAACATGATGCTCAGGAACGCCACCCCGCCCACAATGGCGACCAGGGCGATAAACGACGGGTCGAAGCCGGTCACCATGGGGTTCGCGTCTTGCACGGTGATTCCTTTCGATTCGGGCGAGTGGAGGGACAGTCCGGCCGATTGTTTGGGAAGCCGGGCCATCGGATTTCAGTGGTATAGCAAATCGTAGGAACGGGGGATGGGCGGATGGGGCTCTAGCGGTTGAGCCGCTGGTCCATGGCGTCCAGGCGTTGCTGGTGGATGTCGCGGTCGGGCTCGATGATGGTGAGGGCCTCGACGTGGTCGCGAGCGAGGGTGAACTCGCCGGCCCGCCAGGCGATGGTGGCGGCCAGCTCGCGGGTGGCGGCGTCGAAGGGCTCGATGTTGACGGCGCGTTGGGACTTGGCAAGGGCCTTGGTGGCTTCGTCGCGGGCCATGTACAGGCGGGCAAGCTCGGCGGCGTAGGCGCCGGTGTACTGGGCCCGGGCGTCGAGGTGCTCAAGGTAGCCCAGGGTTGTGTCGTCGGCGGGATCGATGCCGTCCTCACGGGCGAGCAGGACGAGCATGCGGCGGGGCTCGTCGGCGACGGGGACGGCGTTGGCCCAGCGGGTGAGCAGGGGGGCTATCTCGGGGGTGGGTCGGCCGTTGCTGGCTTCGAGGCGGTCGCGGGCGAGCTTCTCGATGAGCTGGGGGTGATCGGGGTAGGTGTCAAGGAGTGCGCCAAGGTCGGGGGCGTCGGTGTTGCCCTCGTCCTGGTACTGCTGGGCGAGTTGCTCGATGGTCGGCACCCCGGCGGAGGGGAGCAGGCCCCAGCCACGGGCCTGGTCGGCGGCCCAGGTGAGGAAGTCGGCTTCCAGGTCGTCTTGGTCTATGCTCAGCACGCTGGTGAAGGCCTCGCGCTGGGTTTCGCCGGCGGCGTAGGCGTCCATGAGTTCGAGCGGGGCTTGGGAGCCGAAGCGTTCGACGATGTACTCGTAGAGCCAGGCGGACTGGGCGTAGGCGAGGCTGCGGTCGCCGGGCTTTCTCGGGCGGATGAAGCCGAGGCTCAGTTCGTCGAGCGGGAAGAGCTGGTCGGTCTCGAGCGCGACGGTGAGCGAGCGGGCGCGGTTCTCGTCCCACGGGCCGTCTTCGAGGAACACGGCCTGCGCTTCGGTGAACCAGTGGGGCACGCGGTTCTTTGTCCGACTCAGACCAACCGTGTGGACGTACTCGTGCTGGAGCACGCGAGGCCAGTCGTAGCCGCGATGGGTGCTGCCGGCGTTGGGTCGTGGGGTCTCCATCGCGATGGCCGGGCCCGTGCTGGCGGCGATGGTAAAGATGTCGGGCATGCCGGTGATGCGCACGGCGAACCAGGCGTGGCTTGGCATGAGGTCGATGACGGTCTTGCGGTCGGGCTCGTGGGCCAGGCCGTTGTTGTCGGGGCCGGCGACGCGGGCGTGGATGCGCTCCATGATGGGGGCCACCTCGTTGGCGAGGATGGCGTCGGGGCCACTGCGATAGCGGATGGTGAAGTGGTCGGTCTCGACGCGCTCGTAGGTTGCCAGTTCGGTGGCCAGGCGCAGCGTGTTCTTGGCGCGTACGTTGAAGGGGTCAAGCTGGGTGGCGCGCTCGAGGGCGGCGATGGAGGTTTCGTCCTCGGCTGCCTGCATGGCGAGCAGGCCCAATTCGATCCACGGCTCGGGCCACGCGGGCTGGCGCTTGGTGGCCTCGGTCAGGTGTGCCATGGCGGGGGCGTACTGGCGCCAGTCGGCGAGTTGGACGCCGGCCTCGTAGTGGCCCAGGGCGGTGCCCGGAGAGAGTTGTTCGAGGGTGGCGAGGATTTCCTGCTCGGCCTCGGTGGCGCGATAGACCGCGGCGATGGCGGCCCCCAATGCGAGCGCCTCACGCATGGTGGGGTGCTCGTCGAGGAGTTCGTCCAGCGTTTCGCCTGCCAGGCGGGGTTCCTTCTGGCGGAGCAGGGCCTTGGCGCGGATGAGGGTGGCGTAGGGCGAGGTTGCGCCGGGGCGCATGCGGTCGGTCAGGCGGTCGAGCTCGATGGCAACGGCCTCGGCGGCGTCGAAGTTGAAGCCGCGGACGTGGGCCTCGCCCAAGGCGCGCCAGGCCTCGGCGCTGCCGGGGTTGAGCGCGAGGGTTTCGAGGAGCGCCTCGCGGGCCTGGGGGCGGTTGTCGCGCGCGTCGAGGAGTTTGGCTTCGGCGAGGCGGGCGGGCCAGTAGAGGCGGTCGAGATCATCACGCACGGTGGCCAAGAGCTGGACCATGAGTTCATAGTCGCCCGCGCCCTGTTCGACGCCCACGGTGCGGGCTCGGATGATGAGGATACGCACGCCCTCGGTGAGCGTTTCGGCGTCGTTGGATTGGAGACGCGCGAGGCGCGCGGTCGCGGTGTCGGTGGAGGCGCGGACGGCGTCGAGGTCGCCCAGGAGCTCGTGGGCTTGGGCGCTCAATCGCAGCGCTCGCATCGTGTCGTTGCCCTCGATGAGGTCGAGCGCTTCGCGGATGTCGCCGCGGAGGATCATGGCTTCGGCCCGGTCGAGGGGGCTTGCCTCCGGATCGTCGAGCGCGGGGTTGGCCAGGTCGCCGGCGAGCAGCGCGGCCCGTGCGGCGACGGCGGTTTCGGCCAGGTCGGTCTCGGTCCACTGGCCGTGGAAGACGCGGAGTTCGAGCCGCTCCTGCTCGGTCAGGTAGCTCGCCCCGATGGCGCGCTCGACGACCGGGGAGAGGGTGATGCCCTCGTCTTGCTGGGGGCCCTGCGCGAACGTGGCACCCGCGGCGGCCAGGAGGCCGGCGGCGGTGCTTACGAGCTTGTGGGTCGGGAATCGCATTCTGGTGCCAACGCTCTCCAATCCATGGTTCTTCGCCATTTCGGGGGCGTCGGCTCCGGGAATTGTTCGTTTCTACGGGGCGTCCCGGGGGTCTGTGCCGGTTGTCCGCTCGACCGGGGGCGGCGGCAAGGGGGTCTCGTTGACGGTCCAGCCCTTAGGCGGGGTGATGGTGAGCAGGTCCTCGCGGGCGGGGCCATTGACCTGGAGCGGGTGCATGAGCTGGACGATCGAGACGTCGTTGGAATTGGCGTCGACCGTGCGCGACATCCGGGGCAGCAGGCGGCCGGAGCTATCGGGTTTGTACCAGAGGCGGATCTCGGAGAAGCGGGCTTCCCCGCCGCGTTGCTTGGGGATGAGCAGGAGCTGGACCGAGCCGCTGGCGAAGGACACGAGGCCGTTGGCGAAGTCCACCTCGTTGCGGTCGAAGGGGTCTTCGGGGTCGAGGTTGGGATCGGGTTCGAGGCTCTCGGTCTGGGGCACGAGCCGCACGGTGTAGCGGCGGAGGATGTCGTCCTTCTGCTGGCCGATGGGCAGCGGCGGGAACGGTCCGTCGCCGAGCTCGAAGGGGTCGATAGTCTCACCCTGGGGGACGATCTCTCGCTTGTTGATCTGCATCTGGGCGTGGATGACGTCCCAGAGCCAGCGGCCGTCGAACGCGATGGTCTGCAGGGCGTCCGGCCCGTCGCTGTAGCGATCGCCGCGCAAGGCATCAACAAAGTGGACGGCGAAGCGCCGGCGGGGGGTGCCGTCCTTAGCGGCGTCGGAGGCGAACGCGATGTCACCCGTGCGGCGGGTACGGAAATAGCCAATATCCTTAATCGTCGTGTACATGATGCCCGAGGAGAAGGTCCGCAGCTCATCGTCGGCGTCTTCGAGGGCGGTGAGCACTTGTTCGGCGTTGTCGAACTCCACCGATTGGGCCGCGGCGGGCGGCGGCGTGGACTGTTCGGCTTGCTGCGAGCAGGCGATGGGGGCGCCGGCCAGCAGCAGGAACATGGTCAGTTTCGCGATGGCGTCCGTGCGCATGGGTCGGTCTCCTTGGGGCTATCCGTCTTCATTGTTGGGATGCGCGTCGTCGTCGTTGCCTTCGGCGGGCAGGGTGTTGAGGAACGCCTGGAGGAGTGCGGCGGCGGCGATGGAGTCGCGACGTCTCTTTTTTTGGAGGTGGGTCAACCCTGACCCGCCCATGGCCCAATCGGCTTGCTTGCTCGTCAGACGCTCGTCGGCCAGGTGGACGGGCTTGCCGAAGTGTTTGGCGAGGCGGTCGGCGAAGGCGCGGGCGAGCTCGCTGCGTTGGCTCTCCTGGCCGTCGAGGTGCAGGGGAAGCCCGACGACCAGTTCGAGGCTTGGGCTGGAGGCGTAGTCGCGGTCGATGGCACGCTCGATCGCGTCGATGAGCTTCTGGCCGCCCTCGTGCTCGATGGGGACCTCGAGCGTCTTCCACGGGGCGGCGACGCGGGTGTGGGTATCGCCGACGGCCAGGCCCGTGCGGCGATCGCCCAGGTCGATGGCGATGTAGCGGGTGATGCGTGGGGTGAAGGCCATCAAAGGAGCGGGTTGGGCAGTGCGGCGTGGAGGTCCTTGAGAGACTCGGCCTTGGCGGCGGGCATGATGAGGGTGGCGCCCTTGGTGTGGACGACGACTAAGTCCTCGCAGCCGAGCAGCGCGATGCTGTGGCCCTGCTCGTTGTTGACGATGAGGTTGCCCTTGCTGTCGTGCGCGATGGCGTTGGTGCCTTCGGCGATGCCCGCCACGCGGTTGTTCGCGTCGTCACTGGCCACTGTTCCGGCGTAGCTCGCCCACGAGCCGACGTCGAGCCAGGAGACGTCCATGCGCAGGGTGGCGACGTCGATGGGGCCACCGATGGCGTTCTTGGCCGCGTGCGAGGTCGCCGGCTCCATGATGGCGTAGTCGACGCTCTTCTTTTCGAGCTCGGGGTAGACGCGGTGCAGGACGGCGCTGCGATCGGGCGTGTCCCAGGCCCGGGCGATCTCGGTGAGGCCGTCGTACGAGGCGGGCAAGAAGCTCTTCAGGCAATCCAAGAAGGTCGACGCCTTCCACACGAACATGCCGCTGTTCCAGCCGTAGACGCCCTCGGCCAGGTACGCCTTGGCCGTACCCTCGTCGGGTTTCTCGACGAACTTTTCGACCTGGAACCCAAGCCCGTTGGTGCCGTCGATGGCTTCGCCGCGCCTGACGTAGCCGTAGCCGGTGGCGGGGTGCGTGGGCTCGATGGCGAAGGTCACGAGCGTGCGCGGGTGTTGTTCGACGAGCTCGAATCCCTGGCGCACGATGCTCTGGAAGTGATCGACCGGCTCGATGACGTGGTCGGCGGTCATGACGCAGAAGGCGGCCTCGGGATCCTTGCTGGCTAGCACGGCGGCGGTGAGGCCGACGGCGTTCACGGTGTCGCGGCCGACGGGCTCGCCGAGGATCTGGCCCTTCCCGAGTTGGGGCAGCACCCCAGCGACGGCATCCGAGTATCGCTCGAGCGTGCAGACGAGCAGGTTTTCTTGGGGTACCAGGCCGTCGAGGCGGCCGGCGGAGACCTCGATCAGGCTGCGCGGCGAGTCGCGTCCGGGCTCCATCAGGAAACGCAGGAGCTGCTTGGGGCGTTCCTTGCGGCTCATGGGCCACAGGCGGGTGCCCGAGCCGCCGGCCATGACCATCGCGTAGCGGTGTTCGTCCATCGGGCCAGCGTAGGGGGCGGGCATTGGGCTTTCCGACCCAATCCCTCCCCCCTCTGCGCCCTCCGCGACCTCGGC
The DNA here is from genome assembly GCA_025916675.1 of Phycisphaera sp. Taxonomy (NCBI): domain Bacteria; kingdom Pseudomonadati; phylum Planctomycetota; class Phycisphaerae; order Phycisphaerales; family Phycisphaeraceae; genus Phycisphaera; species Phycisphaera sp. Next base: position 1,702,203 of record CP098402.1, on the reverse strand, counting down.
GTTCAAGAGTTTTAACACAGAGATCGCGGAGGGCGCAGAGGGGGGAGGAAGGGAAGATGGTGTTCAGAGCGACAGGGCGAGGGATACGAGCTCGGACGCTTCGATGTCTTTCTCGCCGCGTTTCTGCCGCGCGATGGTGACCTTGCGCGACGCCTCGGCGGGCTGCTCGCCCAGGGCGACGAGCGCGCGGACGGCGTCCTCGGCCTGGGGGTCGGTGGGCTTGGCCTCGATCCTGACGCCGGCTTCCATCTCTTCGATGGCCAGCTTGTCGCGGAAGGCGGGGCCGAGTTCGTCGACGAGCGTCTTGGCCAGCTTCGCCCCGATCTCGGGCAGGCGCTTCAAGCCGACCTCGTCGCCGCGGGCGATCATGGCGGCGACTTCACTGGGTGGTTCCGCCAAGGCGCGCAACGCCTTGCGGTGGCCCAGGCCGCGAATCTGGGTCATGGCCTCGTAGACCTCCTTGTCGGCGGCGGTGGCGAAGCCCATGAGGCGCGGGATGAAGGTGGCGCCCTGGTTGGGGCTCTCGAGGACGTGGACGGTGGCCAGGGTGGCCTGGTCGCCGACTTTGCCGAGCTTCTTTTGCCCCGATGGGAGGTCGCCCGAGAGGTAGGGAGGGAGGAGAACCTCGTAGGCGACGCCGCCGGCTGTGGCGAGGGTGACCTTGCCGGGTTCGAGGGCGGTGATGGTGCCGGTGAGGGTGGCGATCATGGTGTCGGGGCGCTCCGCTCGGGAGGGCCGCCGCGTGGCGGCCGGGGTTGGTTCTCGGTCGGAGGATATCCGGGCGGCGGCGGCCATCGTGCCCACGATGGCCGTGTTCGAGTCCACGATGGTGGCCGCCGTGCCCACGACGGCCGTGTTCGTGTCCACGATGGCGACCGCCGTGGGCACGATGGCCGTGTTCGTGTCTACGAAGATGACCCCCGTGGTCACGATGGCCGCCGCCGCGTCCGCGTTTCTGACCACCAGCAGGGCCCGGGCGGCCCCGGGGCGGCCGCCGGCCACGCTCGGTACGCTATGGGACCGTCGCTTCGGACCAGCGGCGGCCAAGGAGACCACGATGAGCGCACCGACCGAGAACCCCGCGACCGCTGGCCACACCGCCCGCGCCCGCTTCGACTCCGCCGCCCCCGGGGGCTACAAGCGGCTGGCCGCCGTCAGCCAGTGGCTCGCCGATGGCGGCGTCGATCCGACGCTGCTGCACCTCATCGACATGCGCGTCAGCCAGCTCAACGGGTGCGCCTACTGCCTGGACATGCACGCGCAGGAAGCCCGTGAGGCCGGCGAGACCCAGCAGCGGCTGGACGTGCTGGCGGGCTGGGACGAGACGGGCCTGTTCACCGAGGCCGAGAAGGCGGTGCTGGCGTGGGCCGAGGCGTTGACGCGGGTTGGCGAGAAGCGGGCGCCGCAGGCGTTGTACGACACGCTGGCCGAGTATTATGACGAGCGGGAGATTGCGGGTATTACGCTGGCGATTGCGATGATGAATGCTTGGAATCGATTGGCGGTTGGGTTGGGCAAGGAGCCGGAGGGACGCTGATACAGGAGGAGCAATCACTTCGAGTGATCGAAGCGGACTTGGGGCGCATAGCCCGTGGGTTCGAATGTGCTCGCCTCGCCGTCCCAGTCGCCGTGCCAGGCGCTCCAGTGGCCGTGCTCGATGGAGCCCCACAGGGGCCACCACCCGAAGGCCGAGCGAGTGGTCCACTCGTGGGGCTGCTTGGTGAAGAGCATCGGCCGCCCATCGTGTTCGCGCAGGGCCAGGCCGAAGCCCTCCAGGTGGTTCCCCCGGTGGAAGACCATCACGGGCTCGCTGTCGTGGAAGGCAAAGAGGGAGAAGGCCCAGCACGAGGCGCCTTCCGTTCTGAACCGTTCCAGGTCGTAGGCGGTGTCGTCGATCTTGCCCTTGACGACATAGAGCCGCAGCAACTCGGGGTTCGAGTCGCCGTTGAGCTCGATGAAGAACTCGCTGAGGTCGTACCACTCCCCCGGCGGGCCGTGCACCGCGGCTACTGCGGCGGGGGATGGCAGCGGGCCGAGGCTGGGTGCGGCACACGCGATCAAGAACACTCCGGGCACGAATGAGAGCACGAAAAGAAGTCGACCGAGCGTCATGGCACGAGTCCCCTACTCGGCCATCGGGATGTCGACATGCAGGTCCGAAGCGCACTTCTTCGCGTCGTCGTAGCCCGCGTCGGCGTGGCGGAAGACGCCCATCATGGGGTCATTGGTCAGGACACGCTCCAATCGAGAAGCCGCCTCGGCGGTGCCGTCGGCGACGATGACCTGGCCGGCGTGCTGGCTGAAGCCGATGCCGACGCCGCCGCCGTGGTGGAAGCTGGTCCAGCTCGCGCCGCTGGCGGTGTTGACGGCGAAGTTGAGGATGGCCCAGTCGCTCACGGCGTCGGAGCCGTCCTTCATGGCCTCGGTCTCGCGGTTGGGGCTGGCGACGCTGCCGCAGTCGAGGTGGTCTCGGCCGATGACGATGGGGGCGGCGGCAGTGCCGCTTTGTACCAGGTCATTGAAGATCAAGCCCGCCTTCGCGCGCTCGCCCAGGCCCAGCCAGCAGATGCGGGCCGGCAAACCCTGCCAGCCGAAGCGTGGAGCGCACTCATCGAAAGCCCCGGCCCGGAGGGCCTCGGGGTTGGCGTGGCAGCCGAGGATCCAGTCGTGCAGGCGGTCGTTGTACTCGCCATGGCCGCGGGGGAAGGCGTCGAGGATGGCCTTGTCGGTGGCGTAGATGTCCTTGGGATCACCCGAGAGCGCGACCCAGCGGAAGGGGCCGCGGCCCAGACAGAACTGCGGGCGGATGAACGCGGGGACGAAGCCGGGGAAATCGAAGGCGTTCTGCACGCCGGTGTCCTTGGCGCGCTGGCGGATGTTGTTGCCGTAGTCGAAGGTGATGGCGCCGCGCTTCTGGAGCTCGAGCATGGCCCGGACGTGGCGGGCCATGCTGGCGAGGCTGAGCTTCTGGTAGGCGTTGGGGTCGTCTTGCCTTGCTTGCTTGGCCTGGTCGAACGTGTACTCGACGGGCGTGTAGCCCTCGAGGGGGTCGTGGGCGCTGGTCTGGTCGGTCAGGGCGTCGACGGTCTCGTTGCGCTCGATGAGGCGTTCGAGGAGCTCGATGGCGTTGCACTCGACGCCGATGCTGCGGGCGGTGCCGGCCTTCTTGTATTCGAGGGCCTTGTCGATGGCGGTGTCGATGCCCTCGATGATCTCGTCGAGGTACTTGTCGTGCTCGCGCTTCTTGAGGCGTGTGATATCGACGTCGGCGATGAGGCAGACGCCGCCGTTAAGAGTGACGCTGAGGGGCTGCGCGCCGCCCATGCCGCCACAGCCGGCCGTGACGCAGAGCTTGCCCTCCAGGCTGCCGCCAAAGTGGTCGCGAGCGCATTGCGCGAGGGTCTCGTAGGTGCCTTGGAGGATGCCCTGGGTGCCGATGTAGATCCACGAGCCGGCGGTCATCTGGCCGAACATCATGAGGCCGGCCTTTTCGAGCTCGTCGAAGTGGTCCTGGGTGGCCCAGTGGGGGACGAGGTTGCTGTTGGCGATGAGGACGCGGGGGGCGTCGGTGTGTGTGCGGACGACGCCAACAGGCTTGCCGGATTGCACCAACAACGTCTCGTCGGCCTCGAGGCGCTTGAGCGTGGCGATGATGGCCTCGTAGCTGGGCCAGTCTCTCGCGGCCCGGCCGCGGCCGCCGTAGACCACGAGGTCCTCGGGCCGCTCGGCGACCTCGGGGTCGAGGTTGTTCATGAGCATGCGCATGGCGGCCTCGGCCTGCCAGGTCTTGCACGAGAGGGTGGTGCCGCGGGGGGCGCGGATTACCGAGGGGGTCGTGGTCGTCATCGTTGATTATTCGCCGCCAGCGGGGCTGGGCGCGAAGTCTTGGATATCCCCAAAGGCGTTGCTTCGGATCAGAGCCGTGACCGCCTCGATGGCCGGGGCCGGGCTGCGGTCGGCGGCGAAGGGTGGGACGACCTCGCGAACCCTTCGGATCGCCTCTTCGACGGCGGGGCCGGACCTGAGGGGGCGGTGGAACTCCACGCCCTCGGCCGCGCAGATGATCTCGATGGCCACGACCATTTCCGTGAGTTCCAGGGATCGTGCCGCTTTGGAAGCCGCTCGCGGCCCGAAGCTGTTGTAGTCCTCGATGCCCGCGCTGGTTGGCAGGTTGATGACGCTGGCGGGGCTGGCCAGGCCCGCGATCTCGTTGACCAGAGCCGCGGATGTGTACTGGGCGATCATCAGGCCGCTGTGCAGGCCCGGGCCGTGGCTGAGGTAGGGCAAGAGGTGGGTCTCGGGATCGCTCGCCGCGAGGATGGCGAAGACGCGGCGCTCGGAGATGCCGGCGATGTGCGTGATAGCGATGGCCAGGGTGTCGAGGGGCAGGGCAATGGGCATGCCGTGGAAGTTGCCGGCGCTGACAACCTCGAGCGTGCCGCCATTCTCGAACAACAGCGGGTTGTCGGTGACAGCACCCAGCTCGCGGATCGTCGCCTCGTAAACATAATTCGCCGCGTCATTGGCAGCCCCGAGTACGTAGGGGGCGCAGCGGAACGAGTAGGGGTCTTGCACCCGGGGGTCATCGGTGCGGTGGCTGGGGAGAATCTCGCTGCCCTTGAGAAGCAGTTGCAGATTCGCGGCCTCGGTTCCAGTTCTCGTGTTGTTCCGGGCCGCGTGGACCCTGGGATCAAGATACGAGTCGCTCGCGCGGAACGCGTCGATCGACATGGCGTTGGCGATGATCGCCGCGTTCCACAGGCGGTCGTAGTCATCGAGAATGAGCGCGGCACACGCCGCCATCAGGTGCGTGCCGTTGATGAGGGCCAGGCCTTCTTTGGCCTCCAGCGTCAGTGGCTCGATGCCAGCATCTTGCGGCGTGCGGCCCTCCATCGTCGGCGCTTCGCCCATCATCGCCAGCACGGCGTGCGCAAGCGGCGCGAGGTCGCCCGACGCGCCGACAGATCCTAAGCTGGGCACCACGGGTGTCACCCCGGCGTTGAGCCACGCGATGATCGTCTCGACAACGACGGGCCGCACGCCCGAGTGGCCGCGCGAGAGCGAGGCGGCAAGGAGCAGCATCATGGCGCGAACGATGTCTTCGGCCAGCGGCTCGCCGACGCCGGCGGCGTGGCTGCGGATGAGGTTGGCCTGGAGCTCGCGGAGCTTTTCCGAGTCGATCCGCGTGCGGGCGAGCGAGCCGAAGCCGGTGTTAATGCCGTAGTAGGCGTTGCCGTCGGTGGTCAGGGCCTCGAGCTTGGCCCGCATGGCGTTCAGGCGTTGGGTGACCTTGGCATCAAGGGCGATCTTGCCCCCATCTCGTGCAACCGAGACGACTTGGGCGATGGTCAGGGGCGAGCCGTCGAGGGTGAGGGGGTGGTCGGTAGGCATGGGGGCGATTCTTGGCCCGCCGGCGGCTTGGGCCGGGCGAGGAAGGGCGGGAATCGCCATCGGTGGACACCCGTAAAAGTAAAGTATATACTAACTATCGATGGGGGGCGAGCCACAGAACGACCCGCGGCGGGAGCTTGGGGAGATCCGGGCCCAGGTGCGGTCGCTCCAGCAGAGGCTGGACGCGCTCGAGGCGAGACTCACCGCGCCCGAGGCTGAGCCCGACGAGCAACCAGCTGGGCAGCCCGAGGGATCCGAGCCCGTGGGCCCCGTGGCCGAGCCGTCGGCACCCACGAGCCATCTCGAAGCGTTGAAGGATCGCAAGATGGCGGCGGCGTCCGGTCGGCCGCCGCCGCCGCCCCTTGTTGAGACCAACGAGGTAGATACCAACGAGCCCGAGTTCGAACCCCCGAGTTCGCCGGTCTGGCGAAAGCGGAGTTGGTCGGAACTCGAGTGGTTGATCGGCGCCAAGGGCATCGTGCTCGCCGGTGTGCTGATCCTGGTTATCGCCGCGGGGTTGTTCCTGAAGGAGGCCTGGGACCGGGGCTGGGTCGATCAGGTGCCCGGCTGGGTGCGGTGCGTGCTGGGTGCGGCCTTTGGGGTCGCGCTCGTTGGTGCAGGAGAAGTGCTGCGACGCAAGATCAACGACCTCGCCTCGACCGGCGTGAGCGCGGCGGGGCTGGCGATCGTGTTCGGGTCCATCCTCGCGGCGGCCCGGTTGTACGAGTTGCTGCCGATGCCCGCTGCGTTCGTGCTGCTGGCGTTGACCTCGCTTTCTGGTGTGGCGCTCGGCGCGTTGTCGTCGCGCGTTTTACTGGCGGGGCTGTCGCTGATCGGCGCGTTCGTCGTGCCTCTGGTGGTTCACTCCGATGCGCCGTCGTACGTCGCGCTGCCGGCGTACTTGCTATCGCTGCTCGCGATGGGTCTGGTGCTGGCGGGGTGGAAGGGCAGCGGGTTCGCGTCGATCCGGCGCATCGCGTGGTGGGGCACGGCCTTGCTCGGCACGCTGTGGGGCGTGAGCATGCGCGACCATAGCGTGGCGTCGCCGGTGGTGTTCGCGTCGCTGGTGTGGGCGATGACGGTCGCCGAGCTTGTGGTTTCGGCCCGGTTCTTCTCGCGGCTGCGCCCGAGCCATCGATGGCCCGAAGACGCGAAGGCGGGCTTCATCCGGAGCGAGCCGGGCGAGGCGATCACGTTCGATATCGGGTCGCTCCTCCGGCCCGAGGCCCGCTGGATCAACTCGGTGTTCGGTGCGACGGTGTGGGCCGTGGTGCTGATGATCTACGTGGTCCACGACCACGCGCCGGACTTGGTGTGGATCGTGCCCGCGGCCATGACGATCGCATCGCTGGTTGTCGCCCTGGCGTGCGCGCCCGAGGGGTATCGGCTGTGGACGCGATCATCGACGGCGCGATCCGCATTGGCCACGGCGCTCACGATTGATGCCGCGGCGTTGCTGGCGCTCACGATCGCGACCGGGCTGGGCGGGGCTACCGAGGTCATCGCGTGGGTGTTCGTGGGCCTGGCGGCCATTGTTTTCGGCGTGCGGATGCGGTTCCACGCGGCGAGCGTGCTGGGGCTGCTGTTCGTCGGCTTCGGGCTGGGCCGGTTGGTGACGTACGACTTGGCGTGGGCGTTCTACCAGCTCAATGAAAGCACGCTCGCGACGGTTTCGTTCCTGGGCCTGCACTTCTCGGAGTGGTCGGGCCAGTTGCTCATCGTCACCGCGACGCTGGTGGCGGCGGCCGCGCTGCTGCGGCGTTCACCGTATCGCCAGGCGGTGGCCGTCACGGCCATCGGCGCGGGCGCGCTCTCGCTCATCGGGCCGGGCAGCGATCCGCTCTCGATCGGTGCGGCGTGGGCGGTGCTCGCGGTGGCGTTGGCGTACTTCTCGATCATGGTTCGCCGCGTGGACGTTCGGATCGCCTCGCTCGTACTCCTCGTGCTTGGAACGGTGGGTGTGCATGCCGCGGCGTCCACCTCCTTCTTCGAATCGCGTCCGCCCCCGACCTCGGTCCTGATCTCGTGGACCAACGCGTCTTGGGCGTTGCTGGTCGTCGGCGCGACGTGGGCGGCGATGAGCGCGTTGCGCGGCACTCCGCCGGTGGCCCGGATGATCGGTGCGGCGGCGGCGTACGTGTCGCTGGCAGCGATGCTGCTCGGGGACGGCACGCCGATGGCGACACTGCTGGTGTGCTGGTCGGTGTTGCTCGTGGCCGTGGTCGGGCTGGCATTCGCGTCGGCGCTGCGTGCGTGGCTGCTGCCGCAGTTGAGCGCCGCGATCGGCCTGGTGCTGGCGGCGACGTGGATCGGCCACCGCGCGATGACCGATTGGGAAGACATCGCCGCGCCGCCGCTCCTGCACGAGGCGATGGTGTCAGGTGGCCTCATCATCGCGGCGCTGGGCGTGACGGGCTGGCTGGTCGGGCGTGCCAGGCACGTGGAGGGCGTGCCGTGGGATCAGCCCGAGGCCAACCGGGCCCTGCGGCTGGCGGCGTACACCGGTGCGGGCGTGCTGGCGTTCGCGGCGAGTTCTTCGGAGGTCGTGCGAGCGGTGGATTACCTCAACATCGGTGGCGAAGCCGCCCCCGACGCGGCGCTCTCGGTGTGGTGGAGCCTGTTCGCCGTCGCCACGATCGCGCTGGGCGTGCGCATACGTGTTGCTGGCGTACGGTGGGCCGGCCTGGCGCTGCTGGGGTTGACGGCGGCCAAGGTGCTGGCGGTCGACATGGCCTCGCTCGAGGGATTGACGCGGATCTTCGGTTCGACGGTGGTGGGGCTGATCCTGCTTGGGGCGGGCGTTGGGTACGCGTGGCTGATGGGGAAGTCCGTGGCCGGCGATACGCCCGATGAGCTGTCCCGCCCGGGATGAATGGCAAGAATACGTCAATGACTGAGGATCAGCCCGGACCAAAGGCGGCCTTTGACCTTCCCCATGAGGGCTCGTCGGCGTCCGACGCCGACTATGTCTGGTACGCCTGCTACGGCTCGAATATGAATCTCGAACGGTTCATGTGTTACCTGCGCGGCGGTACGCCCGCAGGCGCCTCTCACGAGCACCCGCCTTGTGTGGACACCAGTCCGCCTACGGAGAGCCGCCCCATCCAGTTGCCGTATCCGCTTAGTTTCGCGCACCAGGCCGATACCTGGCAAGGCGGAGGGGTTTGCTTCTTGGCACTCCCCGAAGTGATGCGCACCGGTGGATTCGAGACGACCAGCGGACGCATGCGAGAGGTGTATCCCGATGGGTACCCGATTACACGGCGAGCCCTCGCGCGGATGTATCGCATCACGCGGCAACAATTTGCCTGCGTGCTGCGAGGGGAAAACTCCATTTCCGGGGTCGACATCGATCCCGCGAACGCGCTGGGCGACCGACGCGGGCCGCTCCACAAGAACGGCGTGGTCGACTTGTCCGACGGGGCGCTGTACAACCTTTGCCTCTTCCTCGGCAGCAACCCGCAATCGGGGAACGAGCCGATCTATACATTCACCGGATCGCCCGAGTCGGTCGACCCGGCCTTCAAGCCGCCCAGCGAGCCTTACCTGTGTACGGTGATCGCCGGGTTGCTCGAGACCTACGGCGAGCATCTCGGCGATCTTGAGCTTGCTGCTTATTTGAGTGATGCTCTTTGTACTGGGATCGATCCAACGCACAAGCCGGTTTCGGGTCCGGACGCGGACGTGCTCGGACTCATCCAGGCGGCGCGAGCTCGGAATGGCCCGCCGGCACCGAGCGGCCACTACGCCGTCGTTGAGCGGACGCGCGACCGGTCCGGATCTCGGCGTGAGTTTATCGCGTGCTTACGCCGGCACCCCGCACTGGCCGGGGTCGATCCGATCGGCCTTGAAGAGGGTGATCTGTTCGTCACGTCTCGCTCGGTCATTGATCGTGTGCACCTGGACCTTCGCGAGGACGGGAGTCCGCGTCGCTACCTATTCGTGCCCGCATCGCCGAAAGAAGACGGTGGGAGCCGACCCTCGCCGGTCGCGCGTTTGCGTGTCCCGGCGGTGTTGCTGGGCGAGCGGGCGATCGATCCGTCCGTGCCGTCCGAGGAAGTCGGCCCCCCGAGGCTCCGGGGTTGCCCGGTGGCCGCTCATGCGTTAGCGCTCGATGAGAAGATCCGCGTAGGCCTCGGCGTCAACACCGGAGACGTGGTGGGTTTCGCCCCAGAGCTTGGCGCGCGACCCGAGTACGCCCCACGCGGTGCCCGCCATGAGCGTCAGGCCGGCGGGCCGCCGGTCGCGAGGCTCGCACGACGGATGGCCACGTGGCTGGGCGGCCGGTTGGAATGGGCGGTGGGTTCGCAACCCGTGCTCATGCGCGTCGATTTTGCCACGCCCGTGGACATGGAAATCGGCCTGTGCCGTATGGCCAGAGAGGTGTTCGATGTCATTGGCGTCGGCCCGGGCGACCACATCAAGGTTGTCAGTGCGGACGGCGTCCGCGTGGGGCTGCGAGCCGTGGAGATGACCGATGCCCAGGCCCGCCGGCGGAAGGTGCAGCAGGAGCGCATGCCCCAGTGGTTCCTGGCCCACCTGCTGCGCCCCGACATGCGGCGCGTGCGGCGGATGTCCACCGACTCGGAATTACCGGTGATCTACCTTGACCTCGACGCCCGGCAGCGGCTGAGAATCGACACCGGTGAAGTGGTCCGCGTGGTGCGTGATCCGCTCCGCAACCTGGGTCTGCGAGTCTACATCGTGGTCGTCCCCTCGGTGCTCGTTCTGGCGCGGGCGTTGATTTCCGAGTCTGGCCCCGACTGGACAACGCCGGTCGCCATCGCGGCAGTGCTCATTGCCACGCTCTTTGTGTTGTGGCTGGAGCTTCGGCTGAAGATCTCAAGGTGATTGGTCCCGCAGCGGGCTGGGTGGCATCGACTCGTGCGTGGGCGGAATAGACCGGGCGGCCGTGAGGCTAGTCTGGCCCAGTCAGAATCAAGCCCCGGAAGACGCGGAGAGCCACGCCATGCCCACCACCAGCCTCACCATCGATTGCTCGAGCGGACACGCGCTGGCCGCCAAGCTCGATGAGCCCGAAGGTGATGCCCTCGGCTACGCCGTCTTCGCCCACTGCTTCACCTGCTCGAAGGATTCCATCGCCGCCGCGCGCATCGGGCGTGCCCTGGCGTTTCGTGGTATCGGCGTGCTGCGGATCGACTTCACGGGCCTGGGCGACAGCGGCGGCGAGTTCGGCGAGTCGACGTTCTCGGGGAACCTCGGCGACCTGCGGGCCGCGTGCGCGTGGCTGCGAGAGAACCGCGGCCCGCCCGGCCTGCTCATCGGGCACAGTTTGGGCGGTGCGGCGGTGCTGGCGCTCGGCGGGAGTGATGCTCAGGGCGAACCGCGTGACCCCCTCGCGGGCGTGCGCGCGGTCGCGACGATCGGCGCGCCGGCCGACCCCCAGCACGTCACCGCGCTCTTCGGGAGCCAGCTGGACACGATCCGCAGAGAAGGGTCGGCCGAGGTGTCGATCGGCGGGCGGCCGTTCCGCGTTGAAGCGGGGCTGGTTGACGACCTGAGCGCCCAAGACCCCAAGGCGAACATCGAGAACCTGTCACGCCTGGGCCGGGCCCTGATGATCTTCCACTCGCCGGTGGACACGATCGTCGGCATCGACAACGCCGCGACCATCTACGGCTGGGCCCGCCACCCCAAGAGCTTCGTGAGCCTGGATAAGGCCGACCACCTGCTGACCAAGAAGGCCGACGCCGAGCTGGTCGCCGGTGTGTTGGCGGCGTGGGCCGGGCATGCCGTGCAGGGCTAACGGGGCACTCGGTGCAGGGGCAACCCACCATGGTGGGCCGCCAAGAATGACCCCGAGCGATGTCACCCGCCCGGCGTGCTGGCCCAGCGCAGCTTGTGGATCAGCGTCTGCCAGTAGCTCCGCTCGGGGTTGACGACCAGACGCAGCGGCCGCTCGCCGACGGTGATGCGCACGGTGTCACCCATTTCCAGCGGGATCGTGTGCTGGCCGTCGACCACGGCGCAGGTGCCGGCGCTCGGGTCGTGGCCCTCGGCGCGGTTGACGCGGTGGGCGACGACCTCGATGCAACTCGACCCGGGCACGACGATGGGGCGGAAGCTCAGCGAGTGGGCGGCGATCGGCGTCACGACCATCGCGGCGAGCGTGGGTTCGAGGATCGGGCCGCCGGCGGCCGAGTTGTACGCCGTGCTGCCGGTGGGGGTGGCGATGATCAGGCCGTCGCCCGCGACGCGAGGGGCGCTCTCCGTGGGCGCGCCGTCGATCTGCAGGCCCAATTCGATCATGCGGAACGGCGCGCCGTTACAGATCGCCACGTCGTTGATGGCGGCCTGACGCCCAATCTCGGTGCCATCACGGAGCACGCGAGCGTCCAGGGCGGCCACCTCGCGGATCGTCGAGTGGCCGGTGAGCAATCGAGTCGCATGCCGGTGGAAGGCCCCGGCGTCGAATTCGGCCAGGAACCCGAGCTTGCCGAAGTTGATGCCCAGCACGGGCACGCCGGCCTCGAGCGCGTGGCGGGCCAGGCCCAGGATCGTCCCGTCGCCGCCCAGCACGATGGCCAGATCGGCGTCATCACCCAGGCACCGACCTCCGTCGGAGCAATCGAACTCGCCGACCAGCGTGGCGTGAGCCTCGATGTCGCGGCGGACGGCCTTGGCGGCGTCGACGGCCTCGGGCTTGCCGGTGTTGACCACCAGGGCGACACGAGTCAGGGCGTTCCGGGCTGGCGATGGGGTGGATGCGTCGGAAGAAGAAGAGGCCGGGGCCGTATCGCGTGGCATGGACGATCATATGGGCGACAATCGTGGCAGCGTTCGTAGAATGGCCCATGCACCGCCAAGGCGCCAATCCGATGGACATGCAGCCGTCCGACTTCATCTGCGACTACACGGGCCGGACGTGGGACGGCAGCTTCCCGTTGGTCGAGGGCCACCAGGGCAGCCTGATCTGCGGCGATGCCCTGACGATCGCGTTCACCGAGGTCGTGCTGCTGCAACAGAGCTCGATGCCCGAAGGGGCGACCTGCACCATGTGCCTGGAGCAGCGCGACGAGCCCGGCTGGCAGAGCCCCGTGCCCACGGGTGATCGGGGCGATGGGGCGGTCATATGCCGGCGGTGCATCCGGCAGAGCTCGACGCGGCTGGAGAAGGATGCCGACTGGGGCTGGCGCAAGCCGGTGCTCGACAACGGCAACGCCGCCGATCAACCACAGGCCTAGATGTTCTCGCGCTCCTTCATCCGCGAGAGGGACGCCCAGAGAACGGGATTGATGAGCATCAGCAGCACGGCGAGCACGCCACAGATAAGCCCGATCCACGGGTTCACGAAGATCGCCAACAGCACGGAAACGATCGCCACGACGAGGAATGAGCCGGTGAGGATCCTGCCGATCGTGCGGCGGTCGGTCTTCGGATCTGCCGGGATGCCCTCGGGTGAGACCTCGGCGATGCGCCGGGCGTCTGGGTCGGCCGTGGGTGGCGGCTGGGCGTGGGCTTCGTCTTGCGAATGCTCTGGCTGGCGTTCCGCATCGGGAGGATTGGCTTGCGTAGTCACAAATGGAATCCTTGTCTGGGCTCGTGTCAGGATCAGGCGGGTGCCTTGTCGGTCGCGACCAGCCACAGCGCGTGGATCATGCCCGGAAGCCCGAACATGAGAGTGAGCAGGATGTTCAACCAGAAGTGCAGGCCCAAGCCAACCTGAAGGAATGCGGCGACGGGAGGGAGGAAGATGGCCAGGATAATCTTGACAACGATCACTTTGGGCTGCTCCTATCTGTGTGGGCCGGGTGCCGGCCCGTGGTGTGCTTGAGTTGGTCACCCAGCACGGACACTAGCATTGCGAGAAACGAAAGTACGCTGGCGATGAACACAATGTCGACCAGCGGTGGACTCGAAGGACCTGGCGCGATGACGGCGATGTAACCAGATCCGACCGCTGCGGCCAAGAGGATCGGAATGCAGACACATCGGATCATGCCAGCACATTCGGCTGTAGCATTGACAACGTCCTGAAGATCAGGTGAAAGCGGTTTCATTTTAGCTTGTCTGGGAAATGTTCAGGTCTGGTATCCTCAGCCGGAGCGAGAACTCGCAGCCCTGGTTGAGGTTGCGAACGCGGACCTCGCCATCGTGCAACTCGGCAATGCCGTGGGCGATCTGGAGGCCGAGCCCGGTGCCTCGGCCGAGTTGCCTCTCGCTGTTGCCTTGTGTAAACGGTTCGAAGAGGTGCTCGAGCACCTCGGGCGGCACGCCCGGGCCGTAGTCACGCACCCGGAAGATGACGCGCTTGCCGCGCACCCCGCAGGAGATCTTGATGGCCAGGTCGCGCGGAGAGAATCGGATGGCGTTGCGGACAAGGTTTCCCAGGGCGGTCGTGAGAAGGTCGAGGTTGCCTTCGACCTGCAGGTCTGCTTCATCCTGGTAAAGGATGGGTTCGAGTCTGACCGAGTACTGGCGGGCCATGGCGTGGCAATGCCCCACGGTTTCCATGAGTACGTCGTTGGCGGCGTGACGCTGGGCTTGGACCGTGCTCTTGCCTTGCCGGATGCGTGTGAGCAATAAGAAGCTCTCAACCATGCGGCCGAGGCGATCCATCTCCTCGACGGTGTTGTGTGCGAAGCCGCGCCAGTCCTCGTCGCTGGGCGTACCTGCTAAGAGCACCTCTCCCTCGGTGCGCACCACGGCGATGGGTGTCTTGATCTCATGCGAGATATTGGCCAGAAACCGAGCTTGGGCGTCGTAGCCGGCCGAGATGCGGCGCATCGCGAGGCCCAACTCTTCTTGGAGCGATTCGAGTTCCGGCGACTTGTCGGCAATCTGCAACGATCCACCAACATTCTCAGCAGAGAGTTCTTCTGCGAAGTGCTGGACTTGTCGTATGGGACGGACGGCCAAGCCAGCGACATACCACGCCGAAACGCCCGAAGCAACGATGCCTGCTGGCAAGAGCACAACGAGCGCCATCGTGATGGTCCGCAGGGGAGCGTTGGCCTCTTCCATCGGCACTGCCAGGATGTAGCGTTTGCCTTCCCCAAGCGGTTGGGCCGCAAAAAAAAAGCCGTCCGCGCGGCCCGAGGACTGCTGTCCGGCCAGACCGAACTGCCCGGAACGGACCGCTTGTCGGAGCTGGTCGAAGGTCTCGGGTGCGAACGGGCCGGCGATGTTGATCCGGTCGTCGTCATTGGTGTCGATCGCGGCGACGCGGCCGAACCAACGCAACTGCGGGCTCTCTAACGCGATGTCGGTGGCGGTCTGACCGGGTTCGGCGGAGGCGATCTCGCCGGTGATGTCTTGCGCGGCCTCGACAAGGCGTTGCTCGTCGCGGCCTTGGATGCTATCGCGTTGGTAGAGGATGATGATTAGGGACAGCGTGACCTGCACGACGCTAAAGATCGCGACAACCCAGGTGGTGATGCGCAGTCGCAAGGGGATGCGGCTGATCACCGCGTTTGTGCGACGGGCAGCGGCCGGGGCTTGCTCAGACGCCCGACTGGGCATTGATCACTCCGAATCGGTAGCCGGCACCCTTGATGGTGTGGATGAGCTGGGTGCTGAAGCCGCGATCGAGCTTGCGACGGAGGGCCGAAACGTAGACGTCGATGACGTTACTCGAAGGTTCGAAGTTCATGTCCCAGACCTTCTCACCGATCTGGATGCGGCTGAGAACTCGGTTTTGATTGCGCATGAGATACTCTAACAACGCAAACTCTTTGTTCGAGAGCTCGATGTGGACATCGCCGCGTGTGGCCTCGCGTGTGTACAGATCGAGTTCGAGGCCCTCACACCGCAGCACGCGGCTCTCGCTGGCCTCGCCCCTTCTCAGGATGGCACGGATGCGCGCCAGGAGTTCCTCGAACTGGAAAGGCTTGGTGATGTAATCGTCGGCACCGGCGTCCAACCCATCGACCTTTTCCTCGATCGCGGATAACGCCGTCAACATGATGACAGGGGTGGCGATCTTGCGACGCCTCAGGTTTCGGCAGACCTCGATGCCGTCACGGTCGGGCAGCATCAAGTCGAGCAGGACGAGGTCGTAATTGTCGCTCGAGGCGAGTTCCTCGCCCTCGTAGCCCGTGTGCGAGACGTCGACGGCGAACCCGTGCTCGGTCAGCCCCTTTTGTACGGCCAGCGCCATCTTGGGGTTGTCTTCGACAATCAGGATTCGCATTTGGGCCCTCCTACCGGACGCGGGTAGTGTAGCTCCAGTGTGGGCCACCCGCGTGCGGACTACCAGCCCAGCACCCAACCAAAAATCAGCGGAACCACGATGGTTGCGTCGCTCTCGATCATGAATTTTGGTTCACCCGCGCCAAGCTTCCCCCACGTGATCTTCTCGTTGGGCACCGCACCGCTGTAGCCGCCGTAGCTGGTCGTGGCATCGGACACCTGGCAGAAGTAGCTCCACCGCGGCACACGCTTGCCAGCGTCGGCCTCGTCACGGTAGATGTCGTGGTTGATCGTCGGAACGACACAGATCGGGAAGTCGCCGGCGATGCCCCCGCCCACCTGGAAGAAGCCCGGGCCTTTGGCCTTGCCCCGAGCGGTCCGCTCGTACCACTCGATGAGCGAGGCCATGTAGCTCGTGCCGCCGAGCACGGTGTCGAGCGAGTAGCCGCCTCGCGCAGCGTTGGCCACGAACATGTTGCCCAGCGTGCTGTCTTCCCAGCCGGGCACGAACAGCGGCAAATCCTTCTCGGCCGCGGCGAGCAGCCAACTGTCCTTGGTGTCGATCTGATAGCCACCTTCGAGATCACCACTCAGCAGCAGGTCGTAGAGATATCGATGCGGCAAGGCGCGATCGCCCCTCGCGCTGGCGGCCTTCCATCGCTTGATCAGGTGGGCCTCGATCTTCTGCATCGCCGCTTCTTCGGGGATGCACACGTCGGTCACGCGTGGAAAGCCGCCCTCGTCGAGCGCGACTTCGTCGGCTTCGGATAGCGCACGCCAGTCGTCGATATGGTGGTAATGGTCGTGGGCGACCAGGTTGAACACGTCCTCTTCCAGGTTGGCTCCCGTGCAACTGATGGCATGGACCTTGCTCTGGCGGATCATCTCGGCCAGCGACCGGCCGATCTGGGCGGTGCTCATGGCCCCGGCAAGCGTCATGAACATGGGGGTGCCGGCGGCTAGATTCGCCTCGTAGGCCCGGGCGGCACGGACGGCCACGCCGGCGTTGAAGTGCTTGTAGTGGCGTTCCATGAAGTCGCGCAGGGGCGTGGTGGTGGTCATCGCGGGCCGGTCCTCGTGTGGTTGGAGCGGGAATCTGGGGCAGTTCGTAGGCCGGTTGGGTCCGGAAAGTCCTGCATCGGCTGGCTTCCGGGCGGCAAGGCACTGTAACGCGCCCCTGGTGGGAGCGCGTACAAGGATGAGGATGCCGCGAGGCGGGCCCGCGGGGAGGTGGGCTCGCTCGTGGCATCCATTTTTTGGGGCTGGAATTTTCACCGGCTGGCAACGAGAAGGGAATTCAATGATGCGAACTGTACTGGCTTGCGGCGTGGTGCTGGCTCTTTCGGGTGTCGTCCTTGCTGGTGACGCCCGGGGCGTGCCCGAGGGCTTCGTGCCGTTTACCGGCCGGGTTGACGCCCCGGACGTGATGGGTGGTTTCCGCAGCGACGTCGTGACCATCCGCTTGGCCCAGGGCGTTGGTGATGGCATCGTTCTGCCCGGCGTCGCAACCCTGACCCCGACATTTGCCGAGGCTCCGCGAGACGCGGCCCTGGCCGAGAAGCACGCGCTGACGCGGCTCTATACCGCCACGCTGATGCCGGGCGTTGATGCCCAGGCGGCCATTGCTCTGCTATCCGTAACCGATGGCGTCGAGCGCGTCGAACTCATGGGCATCGGCGGCGTGCTGAGCGTGACACCCGACGATCCCGATTTCGGCCAGCAGTACGGCTTGCTCAACACGGGCCAGACGATCGCCGGTATCGCGGGCACGCCCGGTGCCGACGTCAACGCGACCGAGGCGTGGACGATCACTACGGGTGATCCCGACACGGTCATCGCCATCGTCGACACCGGTGTGAGCCAGAGCCATCCCGACCTTCAGACCAATGTGCTGCCGGGCTACAGCCCGCTAGGCGCGAGCTGGGACGACGACATCTTCATCAGCCACGGCACCCACTGCGCCGGCATCGCCAGCGCCGACACCGACAACGGCACGGGCATCGCCGGCGTGGGCTGGGATTGCTCGATCCTGCCGGTCAAGGTCCTGGGCTTCCTGGGCACGGGCACCGAGGCCGATATCGCCGCGGGCATTGTGTGGGCCGCCGACAATGGTGCCGATGTCATCAGCCTGAGCCTGGGATCGCCCGACTTTGGTGCGGTGCTCGAGAACGCCGTGAACTACGCGGCCGATCTGGACGTGGTGCTCGTGGCCGCCACGGGCAACACCGCCGGCGTCCCGATCTTTGCGCCCGCCAAGTTCGACGCAACCATCGCCGTCGGTGCCAGCGACAACCGCGACACCATCGCCAGCTTTACGACCACCGGCCCCGAGATGACCGTGACCGCCCCGGGCGTGGACGTGTGGAGCACCTGGGACACGCTTGCCCTCTTCGGCCCGACCGATGGCTACGCCCTCCAGAGCGGCACGTCGATGGCCACCCCGCACGTGGCCGGTGTCGTCGGGCTCATGCTGAGCGTGAACCCCGACCTCACCCGCTTGGAAGTCCAGGATATCCTGGAGACTACCTCGGTCGATCTAGGCACACCGGGCTTCGACCCAACCTACGGCTACGGCCGCGTGGACGCGTTCGAGGCGGTTGTCGCGGCCGGTGGAGCTGGTTGCGCGGCTGACTTTGATGGCGATGGCGAATTGACGCTGTTCGACTTCCTGGCGTACCAGAACGCCTTCGACATGGGCGACCCGAGCGCCGATCTGGACGGGGACGGCAGCCTGACGCTGTTCGACTTCCTCGCCTTCCAGAACGCGTTTGACGCTGGGTGTTAGCCTGAGCAGCTCGCCACGGGTGTCGTGTGGCACTCGTGGCGAGTTGTTGTGGGGGATCAGACATGTTCACGCGATCGAGACTTGCGGTTTTTCTTGCCGGATCGATTGCCTCGACGACGCTCGCCACGCCGTTCAACGATCTGGCCGATTTCATCGCTGCGGCGTCGGATCTGCAGTTGGTTGACTTCGACACCTTGCCGGACGGTTCGCCCACCGTAGTCGGCGAACTCGGTTCGCTATACGCCGACTACGGGTTGGACTTCCCGCCGGGGAATTTCATCACGGACACGGTGATCGTGACGGTCTCACCGCCCCACTCGTGGGACAACGACACCAGGGTGGGCCAAGACATCTTCTTCGATGTGAACGTCACAGGGGGCGGGGTCCGAGCGTTCGGCGTCCACAACATCCGATTCGGCTCGTTTCCGAATGGTGCTGTCTTGCGCGCCTTCGATGCCTCGGGGGACGAGATCGAATTGGTCATGTCCGACGGTGATTTCGAGACCCTCGATTTCTTTGGCGTCACCACGGACGCGGACATCGCACGCGTTACCATCACCGTCGTAAACCCGATGGGTTGGGGCCTCGACGATCTCTATGTTGGTGTTGGGGCCGCGTGTCGGGCCGACATCGACGGCGACGGTAGCCTTACCATCTTCGACTTTCTGGCCTTCCAGAACGCATTCGACGCCGGCGACCCGCTCGCCGATTTCGATGGCGATGGCGTGCTGACCATTTTTGATTTTCTGGCGTTCCAGAACGAGTTCGATGCTGGGTGCGGGTGAAACTATTTGAGTGGTAGGCGTGGCTATGTGCCCCGTGCCAGCCGTGCCCGCCATGCCAGAAACAGTGGGATCTCGCGGCGGGCGCGGTTCTCTTCGTCGGCGCGGGGTCCCGGCTCGCTCGTGCGCTGGCTGGGCCACTCTTCGATCGCTTCGATCGCGAATCCGCACCGCGAGAGCGCGGCGGCATAGGCCTGCAGCGGGCGATGGTGGGTGACGGTGGTGATCGGCTTACGGCCTCGGGCCGCAGCGCCGGGGTTCATCACGATGGGGTGCGCGTAGGGCGTCAGATAACCATCGACGCGGCGGAACTGCCGTTGCGTTCGTTTCGGAGCGCGGCCGGCGGTTTCACGCTGGTCGGCTTCCTCGTCCCATTGCCACGCGGTCTGTCCGGGGGCGCGAAAGGCCGGGTGGAGCACCACTGCCACGAATCGGCCGCCGGGCTTAAGCAGATCCGCAGCGCCCCGGAACACCGCTTCGATCGTGTCGATATTCATGAGTGCCATGATACAACTCACGGCGTCAAACTCGGGTTCGAGCCCGAGCGCCTCGAGCCGGCGCGCGTCGCCGGTGGTGTAGCGTTCGTTCTTTCCGGCACGCTGCGTGGCCGACTCGATGAGCTTGGGTGAGGCGTCGATACCCGTGACACGCACCCCCAGCTGCGCCGCCGCACGTGCCAGCACGCCCTCGCCGCAGGCGACGTCCAGGAGCTGCTCGCCATCGCGCAGGTCGAGCAATCGCAGCGCCCCGGGGATGATGACCGCCGAGTGGTGATCGCTGTGGCCCTCGCCCACGAGCTTGTCGTACCACGCGGCCACGTGGTTCCAACCCCGGGCGGTGGTCTGCTGGGGTTGGGCGTTCAGGGTCGGGGCCGCAGGTTCCTTCGCCGCTTCGCGGCTCTCATCGGTGGCCTTCTCGCCCACCAGCGTAAAGAACCGCGGCGGGGGTGGGGCCTCGAACGCCAGCTTCTGGCCCGTGCCCGGATGGTGCAGCGTGAGCTTGCTCGCGTGCAGGCAGAGCCGCTGGTTCTTGTTCTTCTTGCCGGCGCCCTTTCCGCCCGATGGCTCGGGTTCCGGGCCATAGAGCCGATCGCCCAGGATGGGATGCCCCGCGTGCGCAAGCTGGACGCGGAGCTGGTGCCGGCGGCCGGTCTCAAGTCGCAGCGCCACCATCGCGCGGCCCTTGCCCCGCGCGACGACGCGTGCGTGCGTGACGGCGTTGCGTCCGCCATGGGTCTGGTGCGGCGGGGCGACCATGACCTTCCGCAATTCCGGTCCGTCGAGCAATTGGTCGGCCAGCGTGTGCTCGCCCTTCCAGGATGGCACGCCATGGACGATCGCCGTGTATTCGCGTTCGACCCGGTGGGCGCGGAGGTCTTCCTTGAGCCAGCCGTAGGTCTCGGGCGTGGTGGCGAAGAGCACGAGCCCGCTGGCGTCCTTGTCCAGGCGATGCACCACCCACACGCGTGCGTCGGGCCGGGTGTTCTTGAGCCAGCGTTTGACGTGCGAGTGGGCCGTATCGCGGTTGGGGTCCTTGTCGGCGGTAACGACTCCCGCGGGCTTGTCGACCACCACGATGCCGTCGTGCTCCCCCAGGATGGTGGGGCGGGCCAGGGGCGTCCTGGCCTTGGAGATCGTCCCACGCACATGCTGGCGGGGGCGGAACTCCACGTGCTGGGACGGGTCCGACCGCGCGGGCTTCTTGGCGGGCTTGCCGGTTGGCTTTCTGGGTGCGGGGCTCACGGGGCGTTTCCTCGGGCCGACGCCCACAGGCCGAGCGCCACATCGACAAGGCGGCTGGCAAATTCGGTTTTGCTGAGTGGGCCGGGGATCACCGGCGGCGATCCATCGGCAAAGAGGATTGTGGCGTCGATGCCGCCCGAGTCCATCGTGGCCAGCGGGTTGAGGACGATCGCCCGGCATCCCTTCCGGGCCATCTTGGCCTTCGCCCGTTCGTGATCGCCAGCATTCTCTTCGAGCGCGAAGCCGACGGCGATCGCGCCGGGGCGGAGCCTGCCGGTGGCCAGGGCAAGCAGGTCCGGCACCGGCTCGAGGGTGATGGTCAGGGCATCGCCGGTCCGAGGCAACTTACCCGGGTGGGGGCTGGCCGGGCGGTAGTCCGCGACGGCGGCGGCCATGATCAGCAGGTCACAGCCGGCGGCTTCTCTTAATAAGAGGGCCTGGAGATCATGGGACGATCGGAACCGCAGGACCCGTTCGGGCGAATCTGGTGCTTGCTCGGGGTCGGCGTTCGCTGGCCCCGTTCGGGTATTGGTCAGTTTCTCGGTGGCGATCCCGCCCGGTCCCATCAGCATCGTGGTGCGACAATCCCGCGCTCTGGCCGCGTCTGCCAGGGCCACACCCAAACTGCCCGATGAACGGTTCGCGATGTAACGGACGGCGTCGATAGGCTCGTGCGTGGGTCCGGCGACGATGAGCACCGAAGCGGGAGACGAATCCGGCGTGTCACCTGAAGGATGGATCGGCATGGGGGCTCAGCGGAGGCTCGGTGTGGGCGCGAGAGCGAACGGTAGGTCCGGCTTTGGTTGGGATGGCGCAAAGTCTTGCCGCGCCGCCCCTGAGGCTCCTTGCGGGCGTACGCTGTCACTGACTGCCGCGGGAGCTCGAGGTTCTCGCGGGGCTATCGCAGACTTCACACCTTGATGATCGAGATCGGGGCAGATCGGCGTTATGGCACGAAATCGTAAGAAACTCGGTGAGATCCTGGTGGCCGATGGCGTGGTCAGCCAGGAAGACATGGACAAAGCCCTTGGCATCGCCAAGGGCTCACGCCGCCGCATCGGCCAAGCGCTCGTCGAGGCGGGCTTTGCCACCGACGAGCAGGTCGCCAAGGCCCTGGCCGACCAGTACGGCGTGCCGTATGTCAACCCCAACGAGGCGGAAACCAAGAGCACCGTCCAACTCGAGCTGATCCCCAAGGAGATCGTCCGCAAGCACATGGTGCTGCCGGTCTCAAAGGACGGCGGCCGCCTCAAGCTGATCGTTTCGGATCCCATGGATCTGGAACTCCAGGACATGCTGCGGTTCCGGTTGAACCTCGAGATCGACCCGCTGCTGGCCTCCAAGACCGCCATCCGAACCTTCCTCGACGGTGGGGCAGAAAACGGGCAGGCCGCCCCCGCGGCCCCCGCGCAAGAGGGCAAGCCCGGAGAGAAGGGGCTGGTTACCGCCTCGATCGACCGCTCGGTCGATCGCTCGGTCGATAAGTCCATCGATGTTGCGTCCGAGGACGCGCCGATCGTCAAGCTGGTCAACCGCATCCTGAGCGAGGCCGTCCGGATGCGGGCCAGTGATGTCCATATCGAGCCAATGAACGACCGGGTGCGGCTGCGGTACCGGATCGACGGCGTGTGCATCGAGCGCGACAACCTGCCCAAGCGCATGCAGAACTCCTTGCTCAGCCGCGTGAAGCTGAGCGCGGGCATGAACATCGCCGAGAAGCGCGTCCCTCAGGATGGCCGCATCAAACTGCCCGTCGACGAGACCGACATCGATTTTCGTGTGTCGGCCTGCCCAACGTACCACGGAGAGAGCGTCGTGCTGCGTATCCTGCGGCCAGACGCGGTGCGCATCGGCCTGGTGAACCTGGGCTTCGAGCAGGACAACCTGGACGTCTTCAATAAGATTATTCGCCGGCCCAACGGCATCTTCCTGGTGACCGGGCCCACCGGTTCGGGCAAGACGACCACGCTGTACTCGGCGCTCGACGTGCTCAACCGCCCCGATCGCAAGATCATCACGGCGGAAGACCCAGTGGAGTACAACTTCGAGGGCATCAACCAGTGCCAGGTGCGCGAGTCGATTGGGCTGTCGTTCCCGGCGATCCTTCGGAGCATGCTGCGTCAAGCGCCCAACATCATCCTTGTGGGTGAGATTCGCGATAAGGAAGTGGGCGAGATCGCCATCCAGGCCGCCCTGACGGGCCACCTGGTGTTTAGCACGTTGCACACCAACGACGCCCCGAGCGCGATCACGCGCCTTATCGACATGGGCATCAAGCCCTTCCTCGTGGCCAGCTCGATCCAGGCGGTCATGGCCCAGCGCCTCATCCGCATGCTGCACCAGCCCAGCAAGGTACTCGATGACGAGCCCGATCCGAAGTTCCTGCATCTGTGCGGCATCAAGCCGGGTGAGTGGGAAGGCAAGGTCTATAAGCCAGGCAGTGCGCCCGACGTGCCCACCGGCTACAAGGGCCGCAAGGCCATCTTCGAGATGATGATCATGAACAGCGATATCCGCGAGATGGCTTTCCGAAAAGCGCCCGTGGCCGAGCTGCGTGTCGCGGCCCTGAAGAGTGGCATGAAGACCCTGACCGAGGATGGCAAACGCAAGATCCTGAAGGGGCTGACGACCCCCGCCGAGGTCGCCCGCGTGACCCAGACCGCAGACTGAACCCATCGCGAGTCGGACCGGTATGGACGGCTCGCCTGTTTCGAGGAGTGCATCGATGGCGTCATACGACGAAGACTCAGGTTCGGCCCCGACGGGTGGGGCCACCGTCCAGATCGACCGTTTGCTCGACACCGTGGTCCGCACGGGCGCGAGCGACCTGCATCTGACCGTGGGCCGCAAGCCCACCGTCCGCTTGCACGGTGGCCTCAAGAATCTCGAGACCAAGGTGCTCGACTCGGACGACATGGTCTCGCTCATGAAGTCGATTACGCCCGAACGGAACCAGCAAGAAATCAACGAGATGGGCGGTACCGACTTCGGCTTCGGCTACGGCGATGCGGCCCGCTTTCGTGTGTCGATCTTCAAGCAGCGCGGCGATCTCGCTTTGGTGCTCCGCCTCATCCCGAACGAGCTGCTGACATTCGAGCAGATCGGCCTGCCCGAGGCGGTCCGCGACCTCAGCCGCCGCCCCCGTGGCCTGTTCCTGGTGACCGGGCCCACCGGCTCGGGCAAGACCACCAGCCTCGCGACGGTGCTGGACTACATCAACACCTACTACGACCGCCACATCGTGACGATGGAAGACCCCATCGAGTACTTCCACTACCACAAGAAGAGCGTGGTCAACCAGCGTGAGGTGGGCAACGACGTGCCCAGCTTCGCCGAGGCCCTCCGCCGCGTGCTCCGCTCCGACCCGGACGTGATCCTGGTGGGCGAGATGCGTGACCTTGAGACCATCGAGGCGGCCATCCGGGCCGCCGAAACCGGTCACTTGGTGTTCGGCACCTTGCACACCACCGGTGCCGCCAAGACGATCGACCGCGTGGTCGACGCCTTCCCCGTCAGCCAGCAAAACCAGATCCGCGTGCAGCTCTCGACTGCCCTCATCGCGGTGCTCAGCCAGGCCCTGCTGAAGAGGGTCGATAAGCCGGGCCGGATCGCGGCCTACGAGTTCCTGCTGGTGACTCCCGCGATCGCCAACCTGATCCGCGAGGGCAAGACCTTCC
The DNA here is from genome assembly GCA_025916675.1 of Phycisphaera sp. Classification (NCBI taxonomy): domain Bacteria; kingdom Pseudomonadati; phylum Planctomycetota; class Phycisphaerae; order Phycisphaerales; family Phycisphaeraceae; genus Phycisphaera; species Phycisphaera sp. The sequence goes on along the minus strand of CP098402.1, from coordinate 1,677,674 downwards.
GCATCGATTCCTCGATCCAGACCGGTGCCAAGTTCGGCATGCAGCTCCTCGATGACCACCTGTGGAGCCTGTACACCAAGGGCATCATCAGCGCCGAGGAGATGGTTGATAAGGGCAAGGATCCTGGTGCGCTTCGTGATCGAGTCCATCAGGCCGGCAAGACGATCGGTCGTCCCGAGCTCGATGAGGATGACGTGGATTGATTGCTCTTGCCAATCGATAGTAAGTAATTGTTTGGATATTGGCCCTTTCAAGCGATTGAAATGGCCAATTATCTATCTGTCTAATATTGTTTTGTCCCGAGAATCAGTAAACTTCCTGGCATCATCTTGGCGTGATGGGCGAAGATATAGGTATGCCCGTTCGTGAGGGTTGTCGGGGCTCCCAAGGACACATTGGCATGGCCACAACGAATCCAGAAGAGCTGAAGGGTCGCAAGATCGGCCGCGTGCTCACGAAGATGGGCAAGGTGTCCCGCGAACAGGTCCACGAGGCTCTGACGATCCAGCGGACCCGCAAGAAGAAGATTGGCGAAGTCCTGGTCGAGCTCGAGTACTGCACCGAGGCCGACGTGCAAGCCGCTCTGGCCGGGCAGGCCGGCATGGCCTTTGTCGATCTGGAGGGCAAGGAAATCTCGGACGCGGCGATCGAGGCCGTCCCGGCCGAGAGCGCCCGGGCGTACGGGATTGTACCGATTGAATTCAACCAGACCGCGAAGCGGCTGACCATCGCGATGAAGAGCGCGAACAACTTCCGCGCGGTCGATGACCTGCGGTTGCTGCTGGGGTTGACGGTCGAGGCGGTGGTGACCGACCCCGACCAGATCGATGCCCGGCTGGCCAAGCACTACGCCAAGAGCGAGTCGGTGGTCGACGTGGTCAGCAATCTGGCCAAGGACAGCAAGTTCGACGCCCTGGCCGGTCACAGCTCGGACTCGATCGACCTGGACGCGATCGCCTCGGCGGCGAGCGACAACCAGGTGGTCAAGCTGCTCAACCTGGTGCTGCTGCAGGCCATCAAGGACAAGGCCAGCGACGTCCACTTCGAGCCGTTTGAGCACGAGTTCAAGATGCGATACCGCATCGATGGCGTGCTGTACGAGATGGTGCCGCCACCCAAGCACCTCGGGCCGGCTATTACCAGCCGCATCAAGGTCATGGCCAACCTGGACATTGCCGAGCGTCGTCTTCCTCAGGACGGTCGCATCGAGCTCCAGGTCGGCGGCAAGCCCGTCGACCTGCGTATCGCCGTGCTGCCGACCATGCACGGCGAGAGCGTGGTGATGCGTATTCTCGACCGCTCGAATGTTGAGTTGAACCTCGAACGCATCGGCTTCCGCGAGGATGACTTAGTCCGGTTCCGCGCTCTCATCGAGAAGCCCAACGGCATTGTAATGGTGACCGGGCCCACCGGCTCGGGTAAGACCACCACGCTGTACGCGGCTCTGGCCGAGCTGAACCGCATCGAAACCAAGATCCTCACGAGCGAGGATCCCGTGGAATACGATATCGACGGGCTCTGCCAGGTGCAGGTGAACGACGACGTGGGCCTGACCTTTGCCAAGGCGCTGCGCAGCTTCCTGCGTCAGGATCCTGACGTGATCCTGGTGGGCGAGATCCGCGACCTCGAGACCGCGCAGATCGCGGTGCAGGCGTCGCTGACGGGCCACTTGGTGCTGAGCACGCTGCACACCAACGACGCTCCGAGCTCGATCGTGCGCCTGGTCGACCTCGGGCTCGAGCCCTTCCTGCTGACGGCAACCATCGAGGGCATCGTGGCCCAGCGCCTGGTGCGCAAGATCGCGCCGTCGGCCCGCGAGGCGTACGAGCCCGGCGAGGAAGAGCTTATGGAACTCGGGCTCAGGACTTCGGATGTTGCGGGCAAGACGTTCTACCGCCCGCGCAGCGATGCCGAGTACGGCGGATACAAGGGCCGAATGGCGCTGTTCGAGATCATGACGATGGACGACACGATCCGCGACATGGTCATGCGGGAAGAGAGCCTGAGCCTGGTCCGCGAGCATGCTCGCAGCCGGGGGATGCGTTCGCTCCGTGAGAGCGGGCTGCTGGCGATCTACGAGGGCCAGACCTCCATCGACGAGGTGGTCCGTGAGACACTGGTGGAAGAGTAAGTCGAGGGGCGCGAGCCGGTTTGTAGCACGAATTTGCCGCGGCATGATTGATCGCGGAGCAGGAGTCCGAAGGCATGGCCACGTTTACGTATGAGGCTCGCGACGCCCAGGGAAAGATGCGCAAGGGCACCCTTGAGGCCTCGACCGACGAGGAAGCGATCGGTCGGCTGAAGAGCCAGAGCTTGTACCCCACCGCGGTGCGCGAGCAGAAGGTCAAGAAGACCGATGCGGCGGAGGGGCCGGCGGTCAAGAAGAAGCGCGGTGGCGGGATCGTGCTTTTCGGCAAGGTCAAGAAGAAGCAACTCACGCAGTTCACGCGTCAGTTGTCGACCCTGCAGGACGCCGGCCTCCCGCTGCTTCGGAGCCTCCAGATTCTGGAAGGCCAGGCCAAGCCCGGCCCGCTCAAGAACGTGCTCATCGACCTGACCGATGAGGTGCAGGGCGGCTCGAGCCTGTCCGAGGCGATGGCCCAGCATCCCAAGGCGTTCGATCGACTGTTCGTCAAGATGATCGCCGCCGGCGAGGTCGGCGGCGTGCTGGACATCATCCTCCAGCGTCTTGCCGAGTTCATGGAGAAGGGCCAGCGGCTCAAGCGGCAGATCCGCGGTGCGTTGGTCTATCCGCTGGTGGTCGTGTTCGTGGCCATCGTCATCCTCGTGATGATCATGGTGGTCATCATCCCGCAGTTCCAGAAGATCTTCGAGGACTTCGGCGTCGAGCTGCCCTGGCTGACCATCTGGCTGACCGACACGAGCATGTGGATGGCCGGCCGCAACCCGGGCCAGGTCGTTCCGGGTGCCGTGATCTTCGTCGGCACGGTTATCGCGATTCCCTTCGTCTGGAAGCTGGTCCGCCTGGCTAAGCCGGGCCGGGCGCTGACCGACCGGATGGTGCTGTGGACGCCGGTGATCGGCAACGTGAGCCGCAAGTCGACGGTGGCCAAGTTCACGCGTACATTGGGCACGCTGATCTCCGCCGGTGTGCCGATCCTCGAGGCCATCCGCATCACGGCCGACACGTCGGGCAACGCCGTCTTCGAGAAGGCGCTGCTGCGGGTGCACGACGCGGTGCGCGAGGGCGAGAGCTTCGCCGTGCCGCTGCGAGAGAGCAAGACGTGCGAGCCCATCGTGGTGAACATGGTGGACGTGGGCGAAGAGACCGGTGAATTGGATGTGATGCTGATGAAGGTCGCCGACAACTACGACGAGGAGGTCGATGTTGCGGTGAAGGCGGCCCTGTCCCTGCTCGAGCCGATCATGGTCGTGGTCATCGGCGGGATGGTGGGCGTCATCGTGATCGCGATGTTCCTGCCGATGGTGGCGATGATCGAATCGCTCAACGGCGGGGGCTTGTAGGGTCTGTTCGGGGCTACGTGCCGGCGCGGGGCGGCTTGGGGAGGGCGCCTTCGCGTCGGCACGCCCCGGCGGTTTTGGGGGAGTGGGGCTCCATCGGGCCGAACCGATTGGGTCCATTCGATAGCTCGGCCGCGTTCGATCGCGGCCAGGGGAAGGAAACGAGCCAGCCATGGCATCACAGACCCGGACAGCTCAGGCGTCTTCGCGATCGGGCTTTACGATCATCGAGCTTGCCGTCTCGATCCTGGTGATCGCGATCCTCATCGGCCTGCTGCTGGTGGGGCTCAACAAGATGTCACGCACGGCCCAGAGCGGGGCCGAGCGGGCCAACGTCATCGCGATGCGCATCGCCGTCGAGTCGTTCAAGAACGACTTCGGGTTCGCGCCACCGCTGGTCAACGACGGCTTGACGTACCCCTCGGGCACGCCGACGACCGTGCCCATCGGTGCGAGCAGCGTGAACGTGTACCGCACCGATGTTCCGTCCGACGTTGAATTCTTGCAGGGCCGTGTCTCGGGCATGGAGGACATGCGCTTCAGCGTGTACAGCCTGCCGTATTACCTGATTGGCGTGCTCGACGCCGACATCGATGGCAAGGATGGGTCGGGCTTCCGCGAGCCGTCTCGGGACGGCACGTTCCGGCAGGCCGGCGGGAAGCTGATGGATCCCTTGTTCGACGCCGCCGGCGATTCCGATCGCCTGGTCGAGGTTGATCGGACCGAGGGACGCTACGAGCTGCGAGATCGCAACGGTGTGGCGTACCGGTATTACCGCTGGTTGCCGATCGACTCGGCGAGCGCGTCGGATGTGACCGACCTCCGCCGGGTGCCGAATCTGCTGGGCGATCCTGCCGAGAACATCGCGCTGCGTGATGCCGAGTACGCCATCGTGGCGGCCGGCCCCAACCGGGTGTTTGGCCAGCTCACGACCGAAGAACGCAGCACGCTCGAAGCCGAACTCGGCCGCGGCAAGACCGATGCGCAGCTCGAATCCGAGGGGCGCGCGGACAACATCATGGAGGTGGGGCGATGAGGGCGCGTACGAGAGGCACAAGGCCCCGCTGCGGCGCGGGCTTCACGCTGGTCGAGCTGATCCTGGTGATCGTGATCATCCTGATCCTGGCGGCGATCGCGATCCCCGCGTACGCGTCGCTGACCTACAGCAGCAACCAGAGCGGGTCGAGCAACGCCGTGCAGGCGGCGCTCCAGAGCGCCCGTGATGCCGCGGTGCGGGCTGGTTCGGGGCGTGATGCCGCGGTGGTGTTCCTGCTCGGCGACGACGGGCGCGTGCGCATCATCGTCGCCCAGGTCGCGGGGACCATCGTCGATCGTGTCGCCGGCAATGACGTCCAGCGCGACATCCTGGTGCCGGCGCCGGGCGTCGAGGTGTTCGTGTTGCCCCGCAACTGGGTTGTGCGTGGGTACGCCCGTTCCACGGCGTTGTCGTCTCCGGGCGGCGCACTGCCGGACAACATCGGTTGGTACGAGGATACGTACAGTACCACCGATCGCAATCTTGGCCAGTGGGTCTTCCCAGAGACGGCGTTTTACGACGATTCATCCGGCGACAACGGTGACAAGCGGCAGTCGTTCATGGTCCGCTTCGAGGGCGGGACGGGGCGGTACCTGAGTTCGGCGACGAGCAAGGCGTTGTATCTCGATCCTGCGCCCGCGCTTGGATTCCGCGAGACGGGCGGCGTCTGGAACACATATCGAGTGGATCGCGAGGAAGACCTCGGCCGTTTCGTGCGTCGTGTGTTGTCGCTGCCCAACTCGACCTTGTCGCTGGCCGACAAACGCCAGTTGCTGGGTGACGAAGCGACCGACACCGTGCTCGTCGGGCCGGTGGCCCAGCTGGCGGTGTACAACGAGAAGCGGCTGGCCAACGCCATCGGTGCCGATGGCCTGAACCGTGCGACCGACACGCTCTACAAGCCGGTGGCCGGCTCGGTGACCGGGCCCGAGTATGACAACGGGATCTTTGGATCGCTTACCGATGCGGAGATCAATCTCCGTATTGGCCTGTGGATGCGCGCGAGCAACCTGCAGGCGGGCGCGTTGCCGGCCCAGGAGACGTCCGACGCGCGGATCTTCCTGGTCTCGCGCTATCTCGGCCAGCCGGTCGAGGCACCACGCCTGGCGGAGGGGAGCTGAGGATGGGGCGCACGACCGCAAACTTGTATCAACGACGAAGCCGGTACCAGCGCCGACGCGTACGGGCGCTCGCGGCCTTCACGCTGATCGAGGTGCTGATGTCGATCTTCGTGCTGGCCCTGGGCCTGCTCGGGCTCGGCGCGATCATCCCGGGCATCATCCGCGAGCAGCGGGTGGCCTCGGATCGCACGCTGGGCATCGTGGTGGCCAACGACGCGCAGGCGTACATCAGCTCGAGGGCCGACCTCGGGCGGCTGGGTCTTCCGGCGTCGGGTGCTGGCGGCACGGGGCTCGGCACGACCGCCGGTCGCAGCTACGGCCTTGGAGTTTGGCTGCGTGACGACCAGTGGTCGCGCACGTACACGTGGGACACGAACTCGATCGATGCCAACGACTACGACGACACCGGCAATGTGATCATCGGTAGCCGGGTGGGTGGCGTCGATCCGGCGATCATCCCGCTGAGCGATCGGCTGTATCCCTCGCCCGCGTCGGACCTTGACGAGCCGCAGTTCGTGTGGGATTTTGTCGCCCGCCGCCTGCCGCCGACCGAGTCGGGCGGGTACGCGTTGCTGGCCGATTCCGATCTGGGCTTGCTCCCGGGCACGCCCGAGCAGTGGCGCACGGGCATCGAGATCGCCGTGTTCGTGCGGCGTGTTGATACCGGTATTCGCGTGCCGTTCGGAGACACGGGCTACGGCGTCATGCTGCGGGGTTCCAACCCGATCCTGCCGGTTGGTATCGACTCGAGTGGCCTGCCCACCGGTGCCGGTGCCGATACGAGCGGGAGCCAGACCTACGCGCCACCCCTCACGCTGGGGGCCGAGTACGACGGGATGCGCAACACCGTGCTGCGGCTCGAGGCCGATCCAACGCTGAGCGGTGCCGAGCCGGGCAGTTCGGTGGCGCTCGGGAACCGGCTGATCCTGGCCGGCCAGGTCGGGCAGCAACTGGTGGACAATCTGGGCAACGTGTACACCGTCGAGGAGACGCTCGACTCGGGATCGAGTTTCACCGAGGTGCGTGTCCGCCCCGCGATCTCGAATTGGGTGCCGAGGACGTCTGGCAGCGTGTCGAGTTGGGATGACGAGGACGGCTGGACGCAGATCCGCCAGGTCGTGTTCGTGCCCCAGCCGCCGGCGACCACCGTCGTGTTCCGACTTGGCGTCGAGCCCAACGCCGTCAAATCGCCCTCGGGCTCGGGCGCGGGGAGGCAGCCGCTGTGAAGAAGCTCATGCACACCAAACTTGACTGTCGTGGCCGCCGCGCTCGCGCGCTGGCCCAAGCCAGCGGCCGGGCTATCGGCCGGGCGGGGGGCTTCACGCTCATCGAGATGCTCGTGGCGGTGGGGGCCGTGGCGTTCGTGGCCGTGGGCATCGCCAGCATCTTCGCCTCAGTCGGCGATACCGTGTCGCGCGGCCGCAGCGTGAGCGCGATCACGCAGTACGCGGCGGTGCTCGAACGCCAGATGCGAGCGGACTTCGGCGCGATGACCCGCGACGGGTACCTCATCATCCGCCACGAGGAGGCCGACGCGGGCAACGACGTTCCGTTGTATCCCGATCAGCCCATCGGCGACTGGCGGCCGCGCCGCGTCGACGAGTTGATGTTCTTTGTTGATACACCCTCCGCGTCGGCCCGCGAGCCGCTCGCGCCGGGGTACAACGCCGAGGGCGCCAGCGCCCGCATTTACTACGGCATCGGCCAGCGGATGCAGCCGAATGGCCTGAATTCCGCATATGCCCAGCCCGATGTCACGACGCCGAACCGCCCGCCGGTGACGGCCGAGGGCCACTTCCTAGGTGCGAGCACAACGGGGAATCCGAACCGTTTTGCCAATTCGTGGACGCTGCTCCGGCACGCCACGACGCTGGTGAGCATCGGCGGCGGGCGGGCCGACACGCCGGCCTCGCTCCCAGCACCCTACCCGTCCGTCTCGCCTGATAACCGGTTGCAGGTTGGCCTCCAGCCCGCCGCAGAGAGCATCTTCCGATCGGTCAACGCGCTGAGCTATACGGGCTGCCCGTTGGTGTTCCCGGTTGCCTCGACGATCCGGAACATCGCGGGCATCACCGCGCCCAATACCAGCCCGATCTTCGAATCGGGCCTGGTCGACGTGGCGACAACCAATCTCGAAGAGATCCGCGGCATTGTGCAATCGTCGGCTGGTCTGGCGGTTGGTGGGCCGCCTACATCGCCACAGTACTCCTATTTTTCGCCACTCCAATTGGTCAATTGCGCGGACTATGTCGGCCCGAGCTTTGTTGTTGGTCCGGTTGGCGTCCAGCAGTCGTGGATGCTCGATGGGATGCCGGCGCCCAGCCATCCCGTGCGACTCGATTACAACACCAACCTGCTCGACCCGGGCGTTGAACCCTCGTACCGGTCCGTGAATCTGGCCGATGCCGACATCGCCCGTATGCGATACGAGCCGGCGCCCCCAGACCTGCACACGCCGCTGGCCGATTCGGTGACGAACCCGACCCGCGGCGCGATCCGGCTGGCCGACCAGTCCGCGCTCGCGTCTTCGGCCTTCATCCCGCGCGTGTCGGAGTTCATCGTCGAGTGGAGCTTCGGCAAGCTCGACGACGAGGGCCTCATGATCTGGCACGGTGCCGAGCGTGAGATAGATGATGTCGACGGCATTCCGGGCACGTTCGACCCGGCGATCGACGTTCGGGTCATGCCATACCCGCAGTACTACAAGGACGTGCGCGGCACGGCCGCGGATCTTGCGGGCTCGTTCTTCGTGCCCTACCGCCTGCGGCAGCCAGCGCAAGCGGGTGCGATGGGCGTGGGTGCCACGGCGCGTGAGTTCACTGATATTCCCCGACTCGGCACGCAATTCGCATCGTCGTTGGGTGGTGACTTTGCGGATGTTGGGGACGAGTTTGCGAGCTTCCCGGTGCTGCCCGAGGTCGTCCACGGCGTGCGAGTCTCGGGGCTCGGTGGCAGCGGTTCGTTGCCGACGGTGTCGTACTTCGGGTACACGCTGCCGTTCTTCGATCCGGAGAATCCCGATGGCAGCACGGTCACGCCTGGCATCGTCGAGCCTGACGCTGCGGCCGAAGAGACTCTTGAATGGCCCTGGCCCGAGCTGGTGCGCGTCACGGTGACGCTCGCCGATCCGGGCGACGAGACCATCGAACGAACGTTCCAGTACGTCTTCCCCACGCCGGGCAACTCGGCGCGATAGCTGGACTTGGACGCCGCCGCGAGGTGGCTTGCGCGAAGTAGCGCGGTAGATTCGGGGAGGGAATGGACATGCGAAGCATGAAGATGAACATGGGTACGGCCAAGGCGCTCCGAGTGGCTAGCGGCAATCTTGCGGCCCGGCGCGGCTCCACGCTGATCCTGGTGGTCGCGACGCTGGCGCTGCTGGCGGTGCTGACTGTTGCCTATGTGAGCATCGGCGGCGGTGATCGCCGGTCGGCCCGCACCACCGTGCGCGCCGCCGAGGTCGAGCGCCAGGCCCAGCACATCGGCGACTACCTGATCGGCATCGTGGGAGACGACGCCCTCTCGGTGTACTTCGAGGGCTACGACCCCAGCGGCGAGCCCATCTTCAAGACCGAGGCGGTCGACCTGCCCCGCACCGACTTCAATCGCACCTTCGATGGCTCGCCGGTCACCGGCACGCCCGAGCCGCAGTTGAGCTTTTATGGGCGCGCGTTTACCCCGATCGGATCGCTCCCGCCGTTGCAGATCACCGACAACCCTACGGCTGCGGCATCTACCATTTTCAGTGACCTCAGGCCGTTCGGCCCGAGCGATCCGTTCCTGGCCGCGAGCGAGCCGGTGTACATCCGTCAGAGCGGCGACCCATTCAACTCGCCGGCATACGCCGATCGGGTGGATTGGCCGAAGATCTCGAACGTCGGGCCGAACGGTCTGTACGTGAACCTGTTCAACCTGCGCGGCAATTTCGATGCCGAGCCCGGTATTGGTGTGGATGCTTCGGGCGATGATCGGACGAGCGAAAACCTGTTCTTGACCCAACACGACGGCAGTCCAACGACGAATCTGGTGTATGGTGGTTCGGCGGATCCGCAGATTCCCGCCCACTTCGACAGCCGGCTCGTTGGGTCGTTCCGTCCGGTGGATTTCGATAACGGCTTCACCGTCGACGACGAGGAGTACATGCCCTACATGTGGGCCGACGCCGACGGTGATGGCTTCTTCGATTCGCGTTGGCAGGAACTCGTTGATGTCGTTGTCCCGGGCTCGCCCGGCACCTTCCTGCCGCGCAATGTCATCCCGAGCGAGGGGCAACTCCGCTGGTTCGTGGCGACCCGCATTGTCGACCTTTCGAGCAAGGTGAACGTCAACACTGCACGTAGTATCTTGCAGCCCTTGGCCGTCGGTGGTGGCTACGACGGTGCCCCAACCAATGGGTTCCGCCTGGGCGCTTCGCCGGCCGACATCGACCTGCGCCGCCTGCTCACGCTTGAGAACTCGTGGGCGATGTTCGACGAATTCTACGACGCGGCCCCACAGCCCACCGGTGGTGCCCAGGACTACAGCGACTACGACAATTACGACGACGCCCGCGACATCGCCAACCAGGGCTACTGGGCCATGAGCCGCGTGCTGTCGGGCGAGCAGCCGCCCGCCGGCCCATTGACGCCCGGCGTCGATCCGCAGATGGCCGACGAACGGCGCGACGAGTACTCGCTCCTTCGGCGGAGTGTCGATACGCCCCTGCGTACCGATATCGACGGCGTCTATCGCCAGTACGCGTTCGGGCTCGAGGATCTCTCGGACCTGTTGGCCTTCAACGGCTTGAACAACCCCCAGAGCCTGTCGAGCCTCGAACGCGCGGTTGGTGGGCGGCTCACGACGCTGCCGTTTGAGTTCTTCAGCCCCTTGCGTGAGAATCGCTCATTGCAATGGGAGCGTGACCTGACGGATCCGGATGCGGCGCTGGCCCTTCGGCACATCGGCGTGCGGCAGCACCTGACCACCCTCAGCGGCGGCATCCCGCGCGTGCCCTCGCTCGTGCGATACCCGTCGGCCTCGCCCAGCGCGCTCGACGTGTACACCAGCAGTTCGTCGCTGCCCGAGAGCACGGTGGCCCTCGACCCCGGAGATGAGAACCCCACCGTGCTCCAGGACGGCTACCGGCTGCTCAACTTGGCCTCGCCGTCCGACCTGCCGGAATCGAACCCCACGCTCGAAGTGGAAGAGCGGCTCAAGCGCAACGCCCACCCGATGTTCCGCACCTATGGCAACGCCCTGATGCCCTCGGCGGGCGAGGCGGGCGCGTGGACGCCTTCGGGATCCGATCAATGGCAGTCGACGTTCTACGGGTTCGATCGCCTTTTTGCGCTCCGTACCGCGGCGCACACGACGGCCAACATGATCGACATGTTCGATGGTGACGACATCCCCAGCGCCTTCACGGTGTTGGTCGATAGCGCGAACCGCAGCGCGATGTCTGGGTTTGCCGAGTTCCCGTGGTGGAACCAACCGGAGCCAATGTCTTCGAACCCCGGCGTGAGCGGCCGCCTTGATATGGGCGACGAGCGTCTGCCCTCGGGCGCCGATGCCGGCGGCGTGATCGCGATGAACGTGTACGGGCTCGAGGTCCACCCGTTCATCACCCAGGTGTCGCTGTACAACATCTTCACGGATTCGCCCGAGGATGCGCCTTCGCAGGGTGATGCCGAGTACGACCCGCCCACCGGGGGGGGCGGTGGGCCGATCTTTGGTCCCGGGGGCGGCAGCAGCAACCCGGTCACGATCGACTTCGAGATCAACACGTCGCCTAGCGACAACAACAGTGATTTCGTTGGCCAGGTGTTTGCTGTACAGCTTACCAACCCCTACACCACCGACATCGAGGTGCGCAACAACCAGTACTTCGTGCGCTTTGGTGAGCTTGGTGGGCCGGTTGCCAGCCCGGCTCTGTCCGATGGGCTCGAGATCCCAGCCGGCACGAGAATCCCCCGCGGCGAGAGTATCGTGTTGTACTACGACACCATTGATCTCGCGCAGCGTGCCAGTGATGCGGCCGCAAGCTTCTTCTCGGTTTCTTCGGGCCAAGTCGAGACCTGGATCAACCTGCACATGATGGGGGCTCCCAACGATCCGGCGGTCCGCTTTGATCCACCGAATGTGAACGTCCAAGATTTCTTGGCCGGTCCTCCCGGTGGCGTAGCGGGCGATTCCGATGCCAACCGTGAGGTGACCCTGTGGACGCGCCTCAACCGTGATGCTGCTGGCGGTGCCGACACGACCACCGACGTGCTGCTCGATCGCTTGTTCGATCCGGCGGATCTGAACGACCGGCCAACACTCGATCGACGCCCCCCCGCGACGAACACCGACATTGCCGGGACCGCTGCCGGCCCCGAGGACATGACGGCCGCTGACGCGCTGGATAACACGGGCTACTCGATCGTGACCTGGGGCACCATCGCGCGACCGACCGGAACCGCCATGGCTCCGTTCGGAGCGCTTCCCGCGTATGTGCTCGAGAAGCCCTTCACCGAGAACGGCCAATCGTTTAATATGGCCAAGACCGACGATCTCATGCTACCGGCACCGCTCACGCCCGGCTTCTCGATCAACCGCGGCCAATTCGTCGGGGGCGGCAAGCTCGACTCGGCTGAGCGGGCCCTGGTCGACATCTTTTCGAACGGCGGTGGCTCGACCGGCGGCATGACGGCCCAGATTCCGACCGAGATCACCTTGCCGGCCACCGATCCGACGACGATGGATCATCGCTTCACGATCACCCCCGGCGAGCAATCATCAGGTCTCGGGTTCGATGACCTCTATATGAACCCTCTTCGTAACGACAATCGCGGCTTGCTCAACCTGACCAGCAGCACCGGCGTCCGGATGCTGCGCCCTGGTGATTTCCTGGGTGTGCCCGCGGTTGGGCCAGTGCAGATGCCGGGCAACAGTTCGGCTACTGCGACCGATCTCGACTGGTTCACGACCGGTGAGTTGCTCACGCTGGCCCTGGGCTACGACCTGGCCCCGCCCAGCAACTCGCCCGATGCGTATCCGAGCCTTCCCGAAAATACATTTGACCTGCTCGACCGAGGCCACCTCTCGCTCGACCTGCCCGCGCCCTACGTCGATCGAGACACGACCGGCGACTTCACCACGGGCGACGAGCGCCGCGGCCTGGGCGTGCCCCACGCGATGGCCGTGATGTCCAGCATCACCACCATCGATGCGCCGGTGAACACGCGCACGCCCATCGCGGGCCTGGTCAACCTCAACACCGCCACCGAGGCGACCACCAGCGTGCTGCCCGGCCTCACGCCGACGTATGAGTCCACGATCGATCCGGCCCTGAGCTGGATCAACGACGATCCCAACGTGCTGCACGACCATCGCTCCGACGTGGCCGCGGGCATCCGCGCGTACCGCGACAAGTCTGGCGCGCTGACGCGCGATGGCACGTCGGTAGACTTCTTGGATCCCGGTGCCTGGGGCGACATGGATCCGCAGGACCTGTTTGGCCGCCAGACCATCACCGGCCTCGACGGGATCCGGGAGCACTCGGGCCTGCTTTCGGTCGGCGAGATGCTGGCCGCCGACACCCTGCCGACCGGCGGGCCGGTCCTCGGCCCGTCGACGTACGCGCGGCCGCACATGATCCGGCGCCTGGGCCAGGACGGCGAGTCTCTTGCGGTTGACGGTGTGGACGCCGTGAGATACTCGGCCAGCGGCCTGGTCGACCAGGCTGCCGGTACTCGCGATGACGGCATCGCCGACGACTACGACGAGCAACTCGCACTGTTCAACGGCGTGGCCAACACCGTGACCGTCCGTAGCGATGTGTACGCCATCTGGTTCGTCATGCACGGCTACGCCCCCGAGGACGTGGAGGGCCTTCGACCCGAAGATCCGATGGTGCCCTCCATTGCGCGGCGGTACCTGATCGTGGTCGATCGATCGAATGTCCGCCGGGCTGGCGACAAGCCCCGCGTGCTGCTGTTCGACGAGCTGCCGCTGTAGGCGGTGAAGACATTCTCCCGTGGGGGTACGGACCCGGGAGGGGAGACGCGGCCGGGTGGAGCAGAGGGAGCCCACCCGGCCGTCCTCGTTTGGTGTGCGGGGCGGTCCCTGGGGCGGCCTCAGGCTACAGTTGCGGGTCCAGGGTGTAGCTCAGCTTGGTAGAGCACCTGCTTTGGGAGCAGGATGTCGCAGGTTCAAATCCTGTCACCCTGATTCACAGAATCACTCTGGCTGGGAGGTCTGTGCGTCTCAAGCGAAGAAACCTACCCTGGGCAGTTAGCTAGACTCTGAGCCGCTGATCGAGGATGGGCCACGGTCGGCATCGATCCGACCCAGAATCGTACGAGGTGACGCTTATCACTTCCGAGAGCCTGCTCAAGCTTGCGGCCGTTGCCATGTACTGCTCGGTGTTGCTCGTCATCGGGTGGCTCGCATCGAAGAAGATGCGCGACATCCGCGACTACTTCGCCGGCGGCAAGCGTCTCGGGTTCATCAATGTTGCGTTCAGCGCCCGGGCCACCGGCGAGAGCGCGTGGCTGCTGTTGGGGCTCACGGGAACGGGCTTCGCCCTTGGTGCCCAAGGATTCTGGGTCGTGCTCGGGGAGTTGCTCGGCGTCGGCGGGGCATGGCTGCTGATGGCCCGCCGCTTCAAGCGCCTCACCGATAAGTACGACTCGATCACGGTGCCCGATTACCTCGAATCGCGTTTCCGCGATCGCGGCCACTGGCTCCGGCTGATTGCGGCGGGTGCGCTGATCACGTTCGTGCCGATCTACGCCGCGTCGCAGGTGTTCGCCACGGGTAAGGCGTTCAACGCGTTCCTTGGGATGGACCACTTCCTGGGCGCGACCATCGGATTTCTCGTGGTTCTGTTTTACATCACGAAGGGTGGGTTCATCGCGGTCGTGTGGTCCGATGTCTTCCAGGGCATGCTCATGCTCATCGGGCTAGTGCTCCTTCCCATCGTGGGGCTGCTCGAGATCGGCGGCATTACCAACCTCATCGACACCCTCCGCGACGTCAGCCCGGGCCACCTCTCGCCGACGGGTGGTGCCGGCTGGACGCCCATGATGGTCACGACAATCCTGGGCTTCGCCGCGATCGGCATCGGCTTCCTCGGTTCGCCCCAGGTCTTCGTTCGCTTCATCTCGCTCCGCAGTGAGAAGGAGATCGGCAAGGGCGCGGGCGTCGCGCTGCTCTGGACGCTCTTAGCCGATAGCGGCGCGGTCCTGACCGGCATCGTCGGCCGGGCGCTCTACGACAGCAGCGCCCTTGGCGGAGACTCAGACAGCATCCTTCCCTTCATGAGCCAGCAACTGCTGCCCGCGTTCCTCAGCGGGGTCTTTATCGCGATGGTCCTCAGCGCCATCATGAGCACGATCGATTCGCTCCTGGTCGTTGCCTCGAGCGCCGCCGTTCGCGACTACTGGCAACGCACCAGACACCCTGACATGGCCGACTCGACGCTGGTCAAGCTCAGCCAGCGGCTGACGCTCGGGCTCGCGCTCATCAGCTTCGCGATCGGCCTGGGCATCCTCGCCTACGACAAAGAGAACGGCGTCTTCTGGATCATCATCTTTGGCTGGAGCGGCATCGCGGCAACGTTCTGTCCGGTCATCATCCTCAGCCTCTTCTGGAGCGGGCTGACGGCCCTGGCCGCCCGCTGCGCCATGGTCGCGGGCTTCCTCGCTGTTCCGCTCCTGAAGTTCGCGGCGCCGCCGTTGCTCGGCCTGCTCGGCTGGGAACAGGGCCCGGCCTACCTCACCGCGCTCGACGTCCTACTTCCGGCGTTCCTGATCTCGGGAGCGGTCGCGGTGCTCGTGAGCGCTCTGGACAAGGACGGCCGCAAGAGGCTCGATGGCGTCGAGGAGGACCTCGCCGAAGCCGGCCATCGCGGGTAGCCACCGTTCTCGCGTCGGGCGTGAATCCACCAATGGACGAGCATCGTGTATCAAGTGGTTGCGAGTCAATCGCTTAGCGGGCCCGCGAGCCAGAAAGCGGAGGGGGGGAATTCGAGACGAGGGGATCTCTGGATCGGTCTTGAGACTCTGCAATCGCGGTATGTGTTGTCGCTGCAAGCACTTGTGCATTTCGGATCGTTGCCGTTTTTTGCCGATTCTTGCCGGTCTTGAGGCGCGCATTTGGAACTCACCCTGGAACTCATGGCGAGGCGCAATTGCCCGCCACGCGACAAGATCTATCAGACCCTGGGATGCCCGGCCTTCTACTCAGACTTCAAGTTGCGGCCGGATTCATGCTCGATCTCCTTCCCAAGGAGTGGTCCAGAAAGCTGGTACGAGCCCACCTTCGGACCACCGCGCCGTCGTTGTGAGCTTCGAGTACGGCCCCAGTGTGTTCCAGCGATCGGCTCGCTGACGGGGGCGAAGCCTCAATCTGTCGGATCGGTGCGCCTCGGGAACACGCCACCCGGGCACTTGCTCAGCAAGATTCCAGCGATGTCCTGGCCTTCGCGGCTCGGCTTGGGGTGCCACGTCGGGTCTGCGACCCTTCGGACGAGGGTGTTCGCTGAGACGTACTTGCGGTCGGCCGCCTCTGGTGGGCCTGCTCGTCCCTCGGCAATCGCCGCGTCCGCACGCTCGAACACCTGCTTTGCCTCGTCGGTGTACCGCTGCAGGTATGCGATCTGCGGGGTGCCATCATTGCACGAGTCGCAGCACGTATAGAGTACAGCTTGCACGCCATCGGAAGCATCGCTGTCGCCGCTATCGATGCCCTCGATCGGCGGGTACTGCTGAGATCGAGACACGAACAGCTCTTGGGCGCTCTCGTCGTAAAAGTACGACAGGCTCCCGAGTGGCTCGTTCCCCCCGATCAGCGTGAAGTACGCGACCGCGCCAACGCCGGCGAGTACCAGACCCCCGAGCCCCGCGCGACGTGCATGACGAGGGCCCCGCTCACCGCGTCGAGCCGCCGGAGCTTCCCGAAACTCGTCCTCCGAGACGAGCGGTTCGTGCTCGAAGCGAGAATCAGCGGACGCCATGGCTCTTGTGTCCATCAACCCACACACTCCACATACACTCGTCGTTGTTACAGGCGATCTCACGCGGGTCCAGAAGGCGACCACTGCCATCGGCGAGGAAGTAATTGCCCTTGTTGTTGAATCGAAGTGACCCCGTATCGGAGCCGAAGTCCACGAACTGCTGGTACCGGCTGAATCCGGGCTTGCGAACGGGATCCTCGTACTTGTAGATCCACCAAGTGTCTTCGGGCCAGCGGGGGTGGTCCGTTCCGCCGCTGCCGAAGAGGATGAGCTCGCTTGGATCCTCGACCTCGCTGAGCTGCGTCAGGCCCTCGCTGTAGCCACGCTCCGTGGGGCGTCCGAACGGGCCCTTGCCCTCGAAGTAGAGGCGGCCGTGCAGGTCGCGTTCCTGGTCCCAGTAATGCACGAGGTTGGCGCCAATGCCACTCCGGTTGTAGTCAATCTCAGTGACCGGCGTTCCGACGGCATCGGGGTTCTCCGAGATCGTGGCGCCAGCCGCGGCGGCCAACTCCACGTCGTATTGGCTGACGCCATCGGAATAGATCTCGGTACGCTCTGCCGGCGAGTCGAATGCCTCCCGCGCTTCGCCGACGTACTCCCAGAGGATCTCGCGCCAAGTCACCTCAATGATCGCGAAGCCTCCACGCCGGCCGGCAGGAACACGTACCTGATCCTGGATCGGGTTGAACCACTCCTGGTAGTCATTCGTGTAGACCTGAGAGGCGACGCCGATCTGCCGCATGTTGCTCAATTCGGTTACCTGCCACGCGGCCTCTCGGGCCTTCCCGAGCGACGGCAGCAAGACGCCGATCAGCAACGCGATGATGGCGATGACGACAAGCAATTCGATGAGCGTAAAACCATCACGATCCCGGCGAGTCAGACCTGCGTGGATCATCTTGTGCGACCTCCTCAGCGTGGAAGTGATGTCAGCCCTACCGGGCGAACAGTAATTGCAAGGGAGGGACCGGTCGCCCGCAACACCATCGTTTCACGGCAATTTGTGTGATTCTGAATGCTTTCATAAACTCTGCCAAATATACCTAAAGGCACTTCCCAGCTTTGCAGCAAGGTTGCTCGCGGCGTTCGTGGGTTCCAACAGCGAGCGCTACAGCAGGCAGAGGCCTAGTGTCGCGTGATGGCCCAAGCATCCCTCCAACGAGTGTCTGAGAGGCAACTCGCGGATTTTGCGGAACTTGCGACAGCCAGGGCAACGTGGGCGCGCGGCGATCTGGATCTGGCGCTTTCCCAGTTCGAGGCAGCCGTGCGGAAGCGTCCCGGCAATGTCAAGGGACTGCTCGAGGCCGCCAGGGCATTCGGCGGACGGCACGAGATCGCGCATGCGGAACGCTACCTAGACAAGGCGCGTTCCCTGGCAGGCACCGATCCGCGCGTCGCTCCGCTGATCGCACAGACGTACGCGCGCTGCTTCCGCCCACAGCGGGCGCTCGAGGAGCTCGAACGGTTGGGCACGCTGCCTCCTTCGGTACAGGGCGAAGTGGCCGTGCTCTACGAGCAAGTCGGCAAGCTCGAGCAGGCCTTGGACGCGATCGACGCGTGCATACGACTAGCCCCGGTAGCAGCCGAGCCGAGGCTCGTGCGGGGGCGGATCTTGCGGCGGATGGGGCGGCTCGACGAGGCGACGGTAACGCTTGAACCGCTCGCCGTCGACCCGGCGCCGCCGCTCGTCCAGGCGGAAGCCGCAACCGAACTGTGCTACGTCCACGATGCGCGGCGTGAGTTCGATCGCGCGGTTGATGCGATCGAGCACGCCCATGGCGTTATCGGTCGCCTCCGGAGCACGCAACCTATGCTCCAGAGGGCTCGTGCGAACAACGCTGCCCTCGCGGACCTCGCCTCCGCGTTCGCCGAAGCCGGCCCACCAACGTGGCTGGATGCGAAGCCTGAGTTGGACGCCCGAGTGGCGGGCATTGCTCACCTGATCGGCTTTCCGCGGTCGGGCACCACGCTGCTGGAGCAATGCCTCGACGCGCACCCGTCGATCGTGGCGTCTCCCGAACGCGTCATCTTCAGCCGCGACATCTTCCCGAGGATGTGTAAGCAAGGTGGGGGAGCGCTGACGCTCGAGACACTGGACGCCATCCCAGACGATGTCATTGGGAGCGAGCGACGCCGGTACCTCGACTTCATGGAGGCCGCGCTCGGCGAGCCGCTGGATCAGCGGCTCCACATCGACAAGAACCCGAACCACACCACGCTCCTCCCGGGCCTGCTGCGGCTGTTTCCCGAGTCGAAGTTTATCGTGGCTGTGCGGGATCCTCGCGACGTCATCGCGAGTTGCGTCCTGCGGAGCTTCCGTCTCACCGAATTCAGTTCAATGCTCTTGTCGTGGGATACCGCGTGCGAGTTGTACGCCGTCGAGATGGGCGCATGGTTGCGATATCGCGAGGCCTTGGATGCCGAGCGATGGATCGAGGTGCGCTACGAAGACGCGGTTACGGATCTGGCTGTCGAGGCGCGCCACGTTATACAGATGCTCGGGGTTGCATGGGACAACCAAGTACTCGCGTACAGGGAACGCACCCGGCACAAACTGGTAAATTCGCCGACACAGACCGAGGTTCGTGAACCCATCTACACCAGCGCCATTGGTCGCTGGAAGAACTACAGAAAGCACCTGGAGCCACACGTTCACGTCTTGCAGCCATTCATCGATGCCTTCGGCTACGAATAGAGCGTGGCCGCCCGAACGGACGGCCACGCCGCGTCGTCATCAATCTACCTGCGGGTAGATTATGGGCAGCCGGCGTCGAACGCGTTGCTGAATGCTAGGAAGTCAAAGATGTCGAGTGAGCCATCCCCGTTGAAGTCGGCAGGGCACGGGTTCACGACGAAGAAGCTCAGCGGGGCATCAAGGATCTCGCGCTCGCCGCCAACGTTGATCGCCGTCACGCTCACGTAGTACCGACCGCTGTTCAGCGGGCCGACCTGGGCCCTTGTCGAGATGATGCCGTCGTCATCGAAGACGACGCTGCTCAGGTCGGCCTCCCGGGCGACGATGATGCTGTAGTCATCGGCGTCGGCAGCCGCCTCCCATTCGATGACGGGAGTGGTCGTCTCAAACACGGCTTCGCTGGTGGTCACGAAGCCGAATGGCGAGGGGGCCCCCGTGCCCTCGCTCACGACGATGTTGTCGATGGCCCACCACCAGTCGTTGCCCGTGTCCGCCATACGGAACTGGACGATCGCGTCGGTCGCGCCGCTCGGGATGGCCACGGACAGAGCGATGGCCTCGTTGGCCCGCTCCAGGCTGCTCGAGCCGCCCGGCACGGTATCGACGTTGAGAGTCAGCAGATTGTCGAAGCTCAGGCCGCTGTTGAAGCTGACCTCGACGAGGCCGGTCATCGTGTCGTAGGGGCGAAAGCTCGAGTCGAACGCGATCTCCAGCAGGCCGGACGCCACGCTGGTAACGTCGATCGCGGGCGTACGGACCAGCACGTTGAACAGGTCGGGCTCGATGCCTGATCCCAAATCGTCATACTCATCGCCATCGGCAACCATGACGGTGCCGGTGCCGCGCACGAACGTGCTGCGATCCTGGTCGCCGGCTGTCGCGATCCAGGAATTGATGTCGAGGAAGGTGAAGCCAAAGAACTCGGCAGGACCATCGCTGGGCGTGTCGCCGTTGTCGAAGTCCCAGCCCGCCGGCAACTCGTCGGTCCAATCGGTGCCGTCGCCACAGCACTCGCTCGAACTCACGAACGGGAGCAGCGTCAAATCCTCGAAGTCCTGCTCGTAGAGGACGGTCTGGGCGGCGGCGCTGCTCGCGAGCACGATCATGATGTTGCGAGTCATGCGTAATCTCTCCAATCTAAGGTGTTGATGCAAGCTGGGCCACGGCCTTCGTACGCCCATCAATATTCGCGGTGCCGTGGAGCCAACGCGCTCACAAGGCGCAAAGATTGAGCAAATCCGGAGGTAATCACGGAGAATTTCATGGTACTTTCGCATGGTTGAAACCTGGGCTTCGGCGCCACTGAAGTGCATGACCGCGGTCCCGGTTCTTCAGACGCGCGAACCGAGTGTCAAGCGGTGCTGCATTTGGCCGTACTTATGGCTGGCCGCCCGCATGTGGACGACCTGACCTCGAGTGAAGCAGGCTACGCGTACAAGCCCTGTCCTTAAATGGGTGAAGCTTTGGTGTCGATTGTGTGTAGATCTCGGCTGGCACCACTGAGGCAGGGGCTCTGACAGGGTCGCACATAGGGTGCAGAGTTGTTCCGGATCGGCGCCGTAGTAGACTGTGCTCGAAACGACGGAGCCCCAACCATGCCGCATCGCATCGTAAGTCACGTGCTAGTCTGCCTGGCACTCCTGTTCGCGAGTCACGTCGCCACGGGCAAGCAGGCCGACACGACACGGAAGGCCAGCCCAGCACGGGTCGGGCCATTCTTGCAAGACGCCAAGCCAACAAGCATCTGGATCGTGTGGGAGACCGAAGGGCCATCTCCCAGCGAAGTTCGATGGGGCAAGGGCGACGTGTTGGAACACACCGCCCGAGGCAGTTCCATTCCCAGCCAGGGACAGGCTCGAATCCACCACGTTCCACTGCTCGGTCTCGAGCCCGGTGCCTCGTATCGCTACCGCGTGCGAGTGCCCGGTACACAAACGTACCAGTTCCGCGCGCCGATGCCGCCCGGATCCGGCGAGCCCTTCAAATTCGTTGTGTATTCGGACACGCAGGCAGGGCCGGTGCCCAATCGACACACGACGGTCATCAACGACGGAGTGATCCGGTTCGTACGCGAGAACTTCGGCCATGCCGACGGCGGCGCGTTCGAGCTCAGCGAGCACCTTGCCTTCAGCTTGATCCCGGGTGATCTCGTCAATGCGGGAAGCAACTACAACGAGTGGAAGGAGCAGTTCTTCGATGAGGAGCAGGAGCTGAGCGCTCGCATTCCGATCTATCCCGTGCCCGGAAACCACGAACAGGATGCACGCTGGTTCTTTGACTACTTCCATCTGCCCGAGAACGGCACCGAAGGCTTCCTCGAGCACTGGTGGTGGAAGGACCACGGCAACGTCCGTATCATCGGGCTCGACTCTAACGGCGCCTATCGCACGCAGACACAGCTCGATTGGCTCGACAATGTACTCGAGGATGCCGCGGCTGCCGACGATATCGACTTCGTGTTCGCCCAATTGCACCATCCGCACCTGACACCGGCGTGGACGCCCGGCAACACGGCGTTTACAGGTGACGTGGTGCGACGGCTCGAGCGATTCTCGACGAAGACTGGAAAGCCAAGCATCCACTTCTTCGGCCACACGCACGCCTACGAGCGCGGCCAGAGCAAAGACCACACGCACCTGTGGGTCGACGTTTCGGCGACCGAGGGCGACCTTGCCTGGTGGGGCGAGTATCCACGCGAGGACTACGCCGAATTCCAGAAGTCCATCATGGACTGGGGCTTCGTGCTCATGGAAGTTGAAGACGGACCGAACCCGAGCTTCCGGATGCGGCGAATCAGCCGCGGCAACCAGTTCGATCCCAAGGACAACGAGGTGATCGACGACGTCCGCATCCGCCGATCCAACGAGCAACCGGTGACGCCCGAGCTGCGATCGCCAGCGAGCGGCTCTGCCGGCGTGCCGGCCGACGGACTCGTCCTCGAAGCTAGCTCCTTCCGTGATCCCGACGGCGACAGACACCTCGCCACGCAGATCCAGATCAGTACGACCGAGGGCGACTTCTCGGCGCCGGTGCGGGACGAGTGGTTCCGATTCGAGAACTGGTACGCGCCACCCGAAGCAACGGGCCGTGACAACGGCTACTACAGCGTGGACACACGTGCTGGCATGCCGATGACATCGCATACGTTCGACGGGCTCGATCCGTTCACGACCCATTACTGGCGTGTCCGATATCGTGACGATGGCCTCGCATGGAGCGAGTGGTCGCAAGAGCGAGCGTTCGTGACTGGGGCCGCGCCCATCGGCGCCTGCTGCTTGCCCGATGGCACGTCCAGGCAACTCCGCGAACGTGACTGTATCTCCGTCGGAGGCACGTTCCTCGGCGTAGGTTCGACGGATGCCGACTGTCCGGACATCCTCATCCTCTGGAAGGAAGACTTCGAGGCGGTCCAACTTGGTCCCAACACTGATGAAACGCGGACGAAGGCCAAGGCTTGGTCGGCGGGCGCGCCGACGGGCTGGACCAACGATCGGTCCGCGATGCCCCAAGGTGGCGTCACCGAGTGGCGCGGGTGGGCGATCGCCAACAAGGAGTGGTGGATCCAGGCCTCGGGAGATCAAAGCCGCAGTCAATTCACGCTTGGATCGGGCAATCTTGCCGTGGCCGACCCCGATGAGTGGTACGACGCACCCATTCCCGATGGGGGAGCATTTGATGCGGTCATGGTGTCCGTACCGGTGAAGCTCGATGGCATCGAACCCGGTAGCGGAATCCTCAGCTTCGACAGCACCTGGGACCCATACGACGACATGCGCGCCACGATCATGGTCAGTTATGATGATGCGGAGCCAAAAGAGATCATGCGCTGGACCTCGCGGCAGGGCGAGCCAACCTATCACGCCAAGAATCCCGCCGAACGCGTCGTCGTGCCCATCCAGAATCCGGGAGGAGCGGGCCATGCGGTCTTCATGTTCCGGCTTGACCAGGCAGAGAACGACTGGTACTGGGCAATCGACAACTTGATGGTCTCGGGTCACATTGCGGTTCGTGAAACACGACCCGCCACTAACGGCTCGCAAGCGTCACCCGATCGCTAGTTCGAGGCCTGATTCACGTTCTCCTTGGCCGCATGCCGCTACCCCACCGTTTCCCGTCCTCTGAATCCCCGACTACACCTCTGCACGCGCCGAACTCGGGTCAGCGGAAGGACCGACCGGACGCCCCCCACAAGGTGCCTCGCGCCATCGGCGTATGAAGCTCTTGTTGTGGCGTGCTCGATCACGATCAATCGCTGGCCCAGCCGAGTAGACTTCTCGCATGGCAGAGCGATACGACCGGATCGTGGTGGGGGCTGGCATCCTCGGGCTTTCGCACGCTCTGGCGGCGCTGCGGGCTGGCGAGCGCGTGGGCGTGATCGAACGCGAGCCGAAGGCGATCGGGGCGACGGTCCGGAACTTTGGCATGGTGTGGCCCGTCGGCATGCGACCGGGCGAGGACCGCCGCCGCGCCCTGCGTTCACGCGAGATCTGGCTGGACTTGGGCCGCGAGGCTGGCGTCGACGTTCGGCCCGATGGCTCTTTGCACGTGGCGCGCCACGACGACGAGTGGGCGGTGCTCGAAGAATTCGTGAGCGACGATAGGTGCGATGGACTGGATTGCACGCTGCTCTCGCCCGAGGCTGCCCATCGGACGCATGCCGGGCTCCGCCGCGACGGGCTCGTCGGGGTGATGCACAGCGCGAGCGAACTGGCCGTCGAGCCCAGGACGGCCGCCGATCGCATCGCCCGCTGGCTGGAAGCGCAGGGCGTGGCGTTCGTGCGATCTCTCGCCGCGGTCCGTTGCGAGGCGGGCACGGTCTCCCTGGCCGATGGCCAGCAGTTGCACGCCGATCGGGTGGTTGTGTGTTCCGGGGCCGACCTCCGCGTCCTCTTTCCCGAGGTGTACCAGCGCCTCCCCGTCGAGCTTTGCAAGCTCCAGATGTTGCGTCTTTCGGCCCCGGCGTGGCGGGCGGGGGCCCACGTCGCCGGCGGGCTGACGCTGCGGCACTATCCGGCCTTCGAGCAGTGCCCCAGTCTCAAGGCGGTGAAGGCCCGCTATGCCCGCGAGCATCCGTTCTACGATGAGCACGGCATCCACGTCATGAGTGCTCAGCGAGGCGATGGCACGCTTGTTGTCGGCGATTCACACGCGTACGGCCAGGGTGCGACTCCGTTTGATCGCGAGGACGTCAACGCCGCCATCGTGGCTTATCTTGGTCAGATGCTGGACATTGACAGCTCGAGCGTGGTCGATCGCTGGCACGGCGTGTACGCGAGGCGCACGGATGGAAAGACGGTGCTGCGCTGCGAGCCGACCCCGGGGGTCACCGTGGTCAACTGCGTGGGCGGAGCGGGCATGACCCTCGGTCCAGCGATCGCCGAGGAGACGATTGCTGCCGAGTGCGGTGCCTTCAATGGAAAGCAACCCGCCTGATCCCAGCCGCGAGGCATGCGCGAGAGCCGAGTGGCTGCCATGGCGACACACTGCACGGCGAGGCCTTGACCGAGCGCATGCACGTCGTGTGGTATGCGAGCCGGCCCGATCAGGTGAAGCGTTTCATGATCCGTCCGCACGCGAAGTCGATGAGCGACACGACCACGATGATCATGATCATCATCGTGGCGACCTCCTGGAAGGCGTAGCTCTTGAGCTTTGCGTCGATGAGGAAGCCGATCCCACCCGCGCCCACCAGTCCGAGGACCGAGGCCGATCGAACGTTGCTCTCGAATCGCAGCAGCGTCTGGCTGACCACGTAGGGCATGATCTGGGGTAGCACCGCGAACGACAGGACCTGCGTCGAGGACGCGCCCGTGGCGGTCACGCCGTCGATCTCGCCCTGCCGGACGGTTTCGAGTGCGTCGGCGAAGACCTTGCCAAGGACGCCAAAGGTGTGCACCGCCAGGGCCATCACGCCGGCGAAAGGCCCTAGGCCGATGATGGCGACGAATATCAACGCGAGCACGAATTCATTGAAGCCGCGGCACGCGTCGAACCCGCGGCGGGTGAAGAACACACCCAGGCGACGCAAGAGGCCCGGGATAGGACCGCCCGCGGTGCTGAGGATCGACAACGTCCGGTGGGAGCCCAGCACGGCGATCGGCAGTGCGGCGACCATGGCCAAGAGCGTGCCCCAGATGGCGATCGCGATGGTCTCCAGCAACGCGTCGGCATAAAGGCGCAGGCTGTCGGGATCGGTCTCGGGCGGGAAGAAGCCGCCGCTTCGTTCACGCTTCACGCGGCGAGCCTGGCGCTCGACAAGGGTGTCCCACTCTTCCAGCGTCGTTTCGTTGCGGAGCTCGGTGGTCCGAGCATCAATGGCCTCATCGAAGCCTTCGGGACGCGGGGCGCCCGGTTCGAGGCGGAGCTCTTCGACGAGTTGGAGCCTGGCCTGGCGTTCGAGGGAGAGCATGAGGGTGCGCTCGGCGCTCTGGTAGGTCTCGGCGATCTGGGCGTCGGAAAGCTGGCGGCCCAGGACGTACTCGGCCGCGCGACCGCGATTTTCGACGAGCAGACCCGGATCGAGGTCGCTCTTGGCACCCGACCAGGAGAGTACGGCGAGGATGAGGAGCGGCAGCGCCAGCCTGCGTGCGGTGAGCCAGGCGATGACGGCCGCCATCGCGGCCGCGATAGCGACCGCAACCGCGGGTTCGAGCTCCATCAGCGCCTGCCGTGAGAACGCGATCGTCCCGACCAGCAACGCGGCCAGCGGAGCGCCCCAACGCAGGATGGACATCAAGGGACGCCGAGGCTCGGCCTCATCGGTCATCGATCAGTTCCTGCCGCCGCTGCTCGAGTGCCCGAATGGGATCGAAGTCTGAGTCGTTGGCCCGCATGAATCCGCCTCGGGCCATGGCCTCAAGCGCCTCGGGCTCGTCCGACAGCGAGACGACCGCGTCGCGGACGGCGTCCTGGAAGCTCTGTGGCAAGTCGCCGCGCACCGAGATCGGGGAGGAAGGGATCAGCTCGCTGCGCCAGAGCTCGATGAGCGGCGAACTGTCCAAGCCGGCCCGCTCCATGGCGATCAGGTCCAGGGTGTTCGTCGCGGCGACGGGCAGGTCGCCCGCCAGCACGGCCCGGATGGCGCTGCCATGCGAACCGGTATACCGGATCTCGCCGAAGTATTCCTCGGGCTTCATGCCGGTCTTCTCGATGATGCCAATGCTCGGCACGAGGAAGCCCGACGTGCTGTTCGGGGTCACGAAGCCGAAGGATTCGCCGCGGGCATCCTCGATCGTCACCATGCCCGAGTCCGCACGCGCGATGATGATGCCGTAGTAGCCCTCCTGGCCCTGGTCGTTGAGTTCCCTTGCAACCGCCACGGCGCCCGCGATGCGATTGGCCTCGATGTAGCTCTTGGGCCCGAAGTACGCCACGTCGACCTGCTTGTTCTGCATGGCCGTGATAACGCCGATATACTCCGATGCGCTGAACGTCTCGACGGGGATGCCCAGTTGCCGTTCGAGGTGATCGGCCAGGGGCGCAAACCGGGCCACGATGTCGCTCCCCCCTTCGCTGGGAATCAGGCCCAGGCGGATGACCTCGGGCCAGCCTTCGCGATTATCACTTTTCTCCCCGCTCCCAGTAGGCGATGAGCTGGCGGACGCACGGTCCTTGCATCCGGCAACGGCGAGCAGGAGCACCGCTGACACGACGAAGAACAAGCGGATGGCGGTGTTCATGCGGGCTGTTCCCTCAAGGTGTGGTGCGTCTGGGCGGGCGTGCTCGATGCGGATGCCGGTTCGTCGCGATAGAGCCGGGACAGTTCGCCGTCGTGCAGTGCCGTGGCTGGCGTGTCGAGCACGAGCACACCATTGCGGAGCCCGACGACACGGTCGGCATGGTTCCGTGCAATCTCGACGTCGTGCACGTTGATGACGATCGGTACCCCGTGGGTCTTGTTGATGCGATCGAGCGTCCGCAGCACGATCTCGCTGCTCCGTCGGTCGAGGCTGGAGACCGGCTCGTCGGCCAGGATCGCCGTGGGCTGCTGGGCGAGCACGCGAGCGATCGCCACGCGCTGGGCCTGCCCGCCCGAGAGTTGGTCGGCCCGCTGGCTGGCGAGTTCGGCGATCTGGACCTCTTCGAGGCACGCCATGGCCGCTTCTCGAGCGCTCGCGGGAAACTGCCGCCAGAGCGAGGGGATCGTCGCCAAGCCACGCTGGGCACCCAGCCAGCCCACCAGCACGTTCTCGAGCACGGTCAGGCGGCCAACCAGGTTGTATTGCTGGAAGATCATGCCCACGCGCGTCCGTACTTCGCGGAGCCTCCGGCCGTGCACCCTGGTGATGGATGACCCGCTCAACACGATCTCGCCGCCTGTGGGCGTCAGCAACCGGTTCATGAGCCTGAGCATCGTGCTCTTGCCCGCGCCCGAACGCCCGATGACCGCGACGCGCTCTCCGGCGGCCACCGACATGCTCACGCCCGACAGGGCGGTGTGGCCCGTGGCGTAGGTCATGGTCAGGTTGCGTAGCTCGAGGACTGGGGTCACGTGCGTCTCGCTCCAATTAAGACACATAGGCTGGGCCTCGCGAGCGGGCCGGGCAAGCCGACGACGTGTGAAGATCTCGTCAAGACGTGATCCACGACGCCGTCGCCCCCTCGCCTGGAGCAATGGTGCTCCTAGGCTCGCGCACGCAGATGCGTGGGTACACCCAACTCGAGAGGCATGGCATGGAACTCGTGGTTTTCGACGTGGCCGGCACCACGCTCAGGGACGATGGCGACGTGGTCGCTTGCTGCATGGCCGCGGCCTTGTCATCGGCGGGCGTCGAGGTCTCGCCGCGAGAGGTCGATCCGGTCATGGGGCTGCTCAAGCCCCTGGCCATCGCGACGCTGCTGGAGGCCAAGCGAGGGCGGGCGCCCGACGCCGACGAGGTCGAGACGATCCACGAGCGGTTCCGTTCAGCCATGGTCCAGCACTATGCAGGAGCTCCCCGGGTTGGAGCGATGCCAGGCGCTGAGGAACTGTTCGAAGCGCTGCGCGGCCGCGGCATCCGCGTCGCCCTGGACACCGGCTTCGATCGAACCATCCTCGACGCGGTGATCGATCGCTTGGGCTGGCGGTCGAAGCTCGACGCCACCATCGCCAGCGACGAGGTCGACCGCGGCAGGCCCCATCCGGACATGATCCGAGCCCTGATGGCTCGCCTGGGCGTCGAAGATGCCTCGCGCGTATGCAAGGTGGGCGATAGCCTGGCGGACATCGAAGAGGGCGTCAACGCCGGCTGCGGCTTGGTGGTCGCCATGCGCAACGGACGGACCGAGCCCGTGCTGGGGCGCCTCACGGGCATCGTTGCGATCGACCATCTCGACGAGCTTCCCGAACACCTCGAGGCTTACTCGCGCGTCGGAGCCTGACGAGGCATGCTCGACGCACTCTCCAAGCAATCGGGGTCGCGCGTCGGAGCGTTCGAGGGCCAGACCCTCGCGTTCGAGGCCGGGGCGCTGACGCAACTCATTGCCGACTCTGGAATGACGCGCCCGATGCTCGTAGTTGATCGGCGAGCGGTCGACGCCGCCGGACTGCGCGAAGAAATCCATGGTGCGACGCGATGTGGCGAGCGCATGTTCGACGGGATCGAACCCAATCCGTCGGCGGAGCTTGCACGGTCGGTCATCGACGCGGCGATTCGCGTGCGGGCCGACGGCTTGGTCGCGGTGGGGGGTGGTTCGTGCATCGATCTCGCCAAGGCCACCGCGCTCGGGCTCGATCACCGCAACGACGTCGAGGCGATCATCCGCGGCCGATCGAGCATCCGCGGCGCGGCGCCGGTCATCGCCGTGCCCACGACAGCCGGCTCGGGCAGCCAGGCGACGAGCTTCGGCGTGCTCTACGTCGAGGGTCGCAAGAAGTCGATCGATCATCCTGCGCTGCGGCCCGCTGCGGCCGTGCTCGACCACCGCTTCATCGAGTCGCTGCCCCCGCGGCTGAGCGCGGTGTCCGGGCTCGACGCGCTGTGCCAGTGCATCGAATCGATCTGGGCCTGCGGCGCGACCGAGCGGTCGCGAACGCTGGCCACCGAGGGCGGCACGTTGATGTTCGAGTATCTCGTCGCTGCCGCACGCGACCAGGATCCTGCCGCCTGCCAAGCCATCATGCTGGGGGCGCACTTGAGCGGCTGCGCCATCAACATCAGCCGAACGACAGCGGCCCACGCCTATTCGTACGCGCTGACGCAGCGCTACGGCGTGCCGCACGGGCTGGCCGTGGCATACGGGCTCGGCTGGGTGGCGCAATGGAACGCGGGCGTCGATGCGGATTCATGCCAGCATCCCGCGGGGCCTGAGGCCGCTCGGGTATTCGTACACGACGCGGCATTCGTGCTTGGCGTTCGGCCCGACCGCGTGGGCGACGCGATGGCGAGCCTCTTGGACGCACTGTCGTTGCCACGCAGTCCGCTCGCGGCCGGCGTGTCCGTCGCTGACCTCCCCGCATTGGCTCGGGCAATCGATCCCATGCGGCTGTCCAACAACCCGCGTCGGCTAACCGCCGACGACGTACTGATGGGCACCCAGCGATCGTTCGTGATGGGGTAGCCGAAGCTCACGCTACGAACATCAGGACGAGCATGGCATCTAGGCCCGTCGAAATGCGCATCGTTGGGCTCTGGCCATGTTCCAGTCTGGCAAACCCGCCTCCCTGCGCGAGAAGCTCACCGAGCGGGGCTCTTGTGATCGTGTTTCGGCGACGGGGATGACGCTCCAGGCTCGAGTGCGGCCGCACTGTGGTGTAGTGGCTGGTGCCGCTCGTCCTGCCGGCCGGTGTTCGACGCGATGCGGTAGACAGCATCGAGTTCATCTGCGGTTGCGGAGAATGCAGCGAAACTCACCCCGAGGCGCGAAAACGCCCGTTTTGGGAACTCATCTGGAACTCAGGGGTGTTTCGTCTCGAAGAAACGGCCCTAGCGAGCGCTCAGACGGGCTATTTGAAGACAAGCGGAGAGGGGGGGATTCGAACCCCCGAGGGGCTTACGCCCCCACACGAATTCCAATCGTGCGCCTTCAACCGCTCAGCCACCTCTCCGTGGGTCGCCAGGGCTATCAGGCCCAAAGGCGAGCGGGCAACAGGATAGCGCCGGACCCGCCAAAAGGCGATGAACGGCCAGTCCCGGTTCGCCTTCGCTGCTACCAACGCAATCATCTGGGGCATGGCCGAGCCTTCCCCTAAGCCCAAGCACGATCCCGAGCACGCCCACCCGGCTCCCGTCAGCGGGCTGCTGGTAATCGACAAGCCCGAGGGCCCGAGTTCCATGCACGCCTGTGCCCGCGTGCGGTCGGCCCTGCGGCGTGGTGGGGCCCCAAAGCGGGTCAAGGTCGGCCACGGCGGCACGCTCGACCCGCTGGCGACCGGCCTGCTTGTGATACTTTGCGGCAAGGCCACACCCCTGTGCAACCGTGTGATGATCGGCAAGAAGCAATACCGGGCGCGGGTCGACCTGTCAGCGTTCACCACCACGGACGATCGGGA
Organism: Phycisphaera sp.; assembly: GCA_025916675.1. NCBI lineage: Bacteria > Pseudomonadati > Planctomycetota > Phycisphaerae > Phycisphaerales > Phycisphaeraceae > Phycisphaera > Phycisphaera sp. The sequence continues at coordinate 1,646,891 of CP098402.1, read as the reverse complement.
GGGCGAGCGGACCGAGGTCGTGATCGAGCGGCCGCCGACCAAGGACCGGGTACTCGAAGCGCTCGGCGCGTTCGTGGGTGACGTCATGCAGCGGCCGCCGGCCTTCAGCGCGATGAAGGTCGGAGGCCACCGGGCCTACGCCCTCGCGCGCAAGGGCAAGGTGGTGGAACTCGAGCCCAGGCCTGTCACGATCCACTCGATCGAATTGATGCGCTACGAATGGCCGTTCGCAGATCTGGACATCCGTTCGGGAAAGGGTGTCTATATCCGCAGCCTGGCGCGCGACCTCGGGGTGGCGCTCGGCACGGGCGGGTCGCTCGCGGCGCTCCGTCGCACCGCGGTGGGGCGGTTCACGATCGATCGGGCGACCAGGCTTGATGATCTCCCGACGGTCCTCACCCAGGCGGACCTGCTGCCGGTCGAGGCCTTCGTCGACGACGAAGGCCAGGCTTAGCCCTCGTCGCCTTCGGTCTCTCCGCCGCCGGCGGCCTCGTCCTCGGCACCAATAATCTCGAGGTTCAGCCGCTGGCTCATGGCCTCGAATGAGAATGGATTGCCGCTGGGTAGGGCCTCACGCAGCTCGATGAGGCGCAGCTCGTAGTCCAACCGATCGGCCATGCGGCGATAGGCCTCAGCCGTCAGGGGCGTGATGCCGTTCACCATGCCAACGCCCAGCGTCAGCGTGCTGGGGATCGGCACGGAAACGGTCCGCTGGTCGAGCGGCGTCTCCTCGACGTCCACGAGTGGGTCCAGGCTCTCAAAGACCGCCATTACCGCATCGCGGAACGGCTCGGCATTGATCTCCGGAATGGGCTGCGCCTGGAACGAGCCGGCGGTCGCAACGGCGTTGGGGCTCACGCGAACAGTCTGCGGCGTGGGCGCTTCGGCCGTGGAGCCGAGCGTGCTCATGAGTTCGACAGCCGCCGAGGTCAGGCCGTTGGTTGCCGCGTTCTGGGCAACCTGCTCGGCGTTGTCGCGGAGTTGCTCGAAGGCCCGCAGTGCTTTCCAGTCTTCGACGACCTGTTCACGCACCTCGTCGACACTGTCCGGCTGGGATTCCTCGCGGACGTCGAGAACCGTGTAGAAGTACACACTGCCGTCGGGGCCGGTCGCTGGGATATCGGTAACCGGCAGGCCCTTCTGGATCGCCAGGCTCGCGCCCATCTCGGGCCGCAACTCGCGGACGGCGAACAGCACCTGGGCCACCGGGGCGCGGGTCGAACCGATGCTGATCTGGGCCCGGCCGAAGCCGTCGAGCGCGATCATGGCCGACGGCCACAGCCAGCCTTCGGGCCGGACGATCTCTGGTGCGGGCAATTCGACGGTGCCGTCCTTGGCCTCGGGGAAGCGCGTCAGGCCCACGGTCTCGACCATGGCCTGGGCCACGCTCTCGAAGCTCGGCCGCGTCGAGTCGAAGTCGTCGGGCAGCCGCTTGTATGGCCCTTCGGCTTCCAGCGTGCGCGTTGCCTCGCCCATCGCGCCCACGAACGCCTGCTGGGCGGACTTGATCACGTCGTCGGCGATCTCTTCACGAACGTTGCGTTCGAGGTCTTCCCTGACCTCGCTGAAGGGTTGTGCTTCCTGGCCGGCGGCTTCCTGCTCGCGGGCCGTGGCCTGATAGCGCTTGCGCACCTCGAGCGGGTCGGGCGTGATGTTCGCGAGGATCGCGTCGCGGTCGAGCTTGAGGTACTCGAGCTTCAGCCGCTCGGGCAGGGTGTAGCCGATGCCGTACTCCCCGCCGCCCAGGGGTGTCGAGGCGAACCGCTCGTAGTGCTCGCGCACCTGCTCGTCGTTCGGCTCGCCCGCGATCCCGGCGATGTCTCGGCCGTTGACCCAGAACGCCTCGACACTGGCCAAGCGCTGGAGGTCGGCCGAGTTTCGCACGGCTCGCGTATCGCTCAGCGGAGCGCTCTCGAAGTAGGTCGCCGTCAGGCGGTGGATGCCGCGGGCCACGCTCAGGGCCTCGTGGTACTCACGCTCGCTCACGTTGTTCGGAGGGTTGCCGAGGAAGCCCGCGATGCGGTCGATCATCGCCTGCCGTTCTGCAGGAGGCATGCCGTTCCACTCCTGTTGTGCGAACTGGGCGGCGAGTTGCGGGCCGAATTGCTGGGCGTACTGTGCATACTTCAGATCAATCTGACGCCGTGCCATCTGCGGCGCGAAGTCCTCGAGCCAGAGCGCCCCGTCGCCGGCCACGCCCACCAGGCCGGCGGCTTCGGCCTCGCGTCGCAGCATCATCCAGTGCAGCCCGGTCCGGTCGCGATCGACCGCGGGCATGTACTGCGGGGGCACGCGATCCTTGAGCAGCGCGTGCTGCCGCTCGGCCAGTTGCATCTCCATCGCGCGGATGCCCGAGCCGTCCAGACGCGCGATCTCGCGGTTCGAGATGCGGTTGCCCAGCTGCGTGATGGCCTGGGGCGCGGTGAACGCCACCATCAGCAGCACGCCGAAGATGATCATGAGCCACTTGCTGTACCGGCGGAGGAACTTGAGCATGTGCCCGCCCTGGCCCGTAAGGTGTTCGACCCGTGTCTGCCGGGTGCCGGCGGACCGACCGGCCCCAGCCGAGCCATCCGCACGCGCGGGGCCGATGCCTCGCGCGGCGGACGCGCCGCCCGGAAAAAACCGAGCGAATCAGAAGCGGTAGAACTCGATGACCAGGTTCGTGTTCACGCGGAAGGGGACCTCGTCGGCCTTGGGTGCCGCCACGACCTTGGCCTTCAGCTCGCTGGGATTGAAGCTGATCCAGCCGGGCACCTCGTGCCCGGGGATGCTCTCCATGTTCTCGCGGCAGAGCTTGTGGGTCTTCTCCTTCACCGTGATCTCCATCCCGGGCTTCACGTGGAAGCTGGGGCGATCGGTCTTGCGGCCGTCCACCAGGATGTGCCCGTGGGCCACGATCTGACGGGCCGCCCAGATAGTGCGGGCGATGCCCATACGGCGGACGACGTTGTCCAGGCGGGTCTCGAGCAGCACCAGCAGCATGTCGCCGGAGTTACCCGGCAGTCGCTTGGCTTCCTTCACGAAGCGGCGGAACTGCTTCTCGCCCACGTTGTAGTGGAAGCGGAGCTTCTGCTTCTCGGTCAGGCGGATGCCGTAATCGCGCGGGCGGCGGCCACGGAACCCGTGGATGCCCGGCGGCTGGCGGACGCGCTCGTTGCTGGTGTGCTTGGGCACCGCCTCGATGGGAACACCCACGCGGCGGCTGAGGCGGACCTTGGGTCCGGTGTAGTTGGCCATTTTCGTATCTCCGTCCCACCGAATTGGCCTTGTGGGCCCCTCCGGGGGTGCCGGGACATATCCCGGCGATCAGGCCGGCGACCGCGACTGCGGGCCGGCAAATGCACTGATCCGGCCCACGCTGGGCCATCTCTGGCCGCACGAATCTGGCGACAGAACGTGCGGGAAAGGATTGAAGGTCGCCGGGCGGTGGGAATCAACTTGGGAGCCACCAAGGGCCCCGAGGGCGGTGGGCACGAGCCCGGGCCACCAGGCCCCGTGTAAGCCCGGGCTCCCTTCCATCCCCCGGCCGCTCCCGCCCATCGCCCGGCGACGCCCCCCCATCGCCCGAGAATCATCTTCCAGCGATCCGAAACGATTCCCGCTCGCTCGGAAACTGTTCCCCATCGATCCGAAACGGTTTCCCATCGCCCGGAAGTGATTTCCGCTCGATCGGAGACGATTTCCCATCGCTCGGAAACGGTTTCCCATCGCCCGGAAGTGTTTTCCGCTCGATGGAAAATCGTATCCGACGGCCCGAATCGCCCCCCAGAGGCCGTGAACGCGGTTTCCATATCCGGACCCGCTCCGTGAGGGGTACTCCGTACGGGGTCCACTCCGTGGGGGGCTTCTCCCTCCTTCCGAGCCGCGAGCGGGAGCCGTGGCCTTGGCTCCCCTCCGTCCGAGCCGCGCTGCGTGTGTACGCGGACCAACACCCGGGAAGGCATCGAACGCGGAGGGCTCGGAGGGGCATGAGAACGGGCCCGCGTGGGCGGGCCCGTGGGGGGAAGGACTGCATTCTGGCCAAGTGGGGCCTTAGTCCTTCTGGTCGCCGTAGGCGTCGGCGTACTCGGCGGCGTCGGTGGCGTCGGTCGTGCCGTCGGTGTTCATGTCCACGCGGCGGGCGCCGGTGGCGTAGTAATCGTTGAACATGGCCATGTCCAGCAGGTCCACGCCGCCGTCGCCGTTGAGGTTGGCGTTGTTGCAGTTGATGGGGTTCTGCAGCAGCCACACGTCTCGAAGATCGATCTCGTCGATGCTCGTGTGGGTCTGCATGTCGTCATGAACGAGGGTGTGCGACGACCAGAGGTCGCATGTGAACGGGTCGGCCTGCATGTCGCTGAAGTCGGCCCATGTCTGATTCCCAGGCGAACATTCATCGACGACCAATTTGTACGAGAGGTTTTCCGGACCGGCCTTGACCGGAAAGTTCGAATGGATCGCCGTATCGTAGTCGTTGTCGAGTTGCACGCGGCGGATCTCAGGCCACGTGGTGCCGTTCGAGAACGTGTACTCGACGTACGCCACGCCCTGCTTGGTCACGCCGATGGATGGGAAATAGCAGTCGCCAGCGTTGGTGCCGTCGGTACTGATGCGGCCACTCTCGAGGATGGATGGCGTCCACGTCACAGGATCCTGGACCTTGCGGAAGTCGTCGAGGTCGGGATCGATGTAGTACCACTGCACGTGGATACCGTCGACGTCGCCGGAACTATCCTCCGTGTAGACGTGATGGGCCGCGAACATCCGCATGTCGCCGTTCACGTCCTCGGCCAGTACGGCCGACGAGAAGAACGACGTGCCGGTGGATGGGCTGAAGCCCGAGTCGGGGGTCACGATGTCGTAACCGCCGGTGGCAGTGGCGAAGAACTCCAACCCCATGCCCGTGGGCACGGCCATGTCCGCCAGGTCCAGCGTCCCACTGTCGAGGTGCTGGGTGTATCGCCATTCGCCTGGGGGATCGCTGGGGTCGAACCACAGCCCGCCGAGACGGATCTTGCTCTTCTCACCGGCCGACCGATCGAGGGAGATGAAGAACTGGGCGTTATCCTCCTGCTCGAAGGGCTCCTGCACGGCGAAATGGCGGGTGTGCAGGTCACGCTCGTACGCGTCGTCGGCTTCCGGCAGGTCGCGGGGCCGCATGCACACGATGAGGTCCTCGGCCGGCTTGTCGCCGTCGAGCATCGACGAGCCGCTGCCGAACTCGATGGGGATGATGAACATGGCCTGGAACAGGTACGCGGGCCCCAACTTCATGGGATCCATCGGATCTTCGTCGGCGTCGATGCCGAACGCCGTCACGAACACGAAATCGTCCTCGATCGCCATCGTGGGCAGGTCGAAAAGCGCGCTTCGCTTGGCGGCAAATGGTGTGTCTGGAAACGGCCTGTGCGGTCCCCCGGCCACGAACCTTTCGATATCGTTGTTGTTCATGTCGAAGGCGATATCACCATTGCCGGGATCACTCGTTGTGCCCGTATAGAACCACCAATCGTCGTTGCCGAAGCCGTCCATCTCGTTGGGATGCGTCATGCCTTTAGACACCGCCAGATGCATCGACGAGATGTCGTCATCCCCGGCGCTGCAGTTGCTGGCGTTCTCCTCGCTATACAGGATCCACTGCCGGTTGTTCTCCGGGTCGTACTCTGTGCGGCCGTCGAACCAGCGGCTCGGGGCAACGTCGCCGGTTCCGTCGCCGGTGCGGATGAACGGGAACCCGGTGTCGGTCATCTTCACCTCGTCGATGATGTACCCGGTGCGATCCAGCAGCGTCAAGCCATGGTTGGTGGTGACCAGGATGGCGTCCTCGCCCACCGACACGGCCGCGTCGGTGGACCGTTCACCGAATTCATCGTCGTCGTCCGCGACGCGGGCGACCACCTCGACCTGGGCGGCCGCGCCAGCGGCGGCCAGCAGCATCGAGGCGAGGGTAATGGTGACGATCCCGCTCTTGGAGAACCTGTACATAAAACACTCCTGCGACGCGAGCGCCGGTGCGTTCCGGCGGTGTTCGCGTCTGTGAGCACGCTATTGGTTTGAGACCGATAGTCAAGCGAACTACCAAGGGATGAGTGCGATCTCATGTCGCTGTTGGGGTCGTGTACTTTGTTTGGTGCGTGCTGTTCTATATGTGTTGAGAGAATCTGTCGATATCACGACATCGGCTTGCATCCGGCGGTCGTTTCCTGTATGCTGATGGTATGAAGCTCTTTCATACAACAGTGTTTTTCATTGCCCTACACGGCCTCGCTCTGGGTGCCTTGGCCCAGCCCGGTGGCGACTGCCTGGCCCAACGCTTCCGTCCGGACTTCCAGCCGCGCGATCTGGAGTTCGGTGTTGATGTCGCCATCAGCGACGAGCACCTGCTGATCGTCGATCGCTTCGGCGGCTCGCTCATCTACACGTTTCGCCGCGATCCTGACACCGGCGACTGGGCGCTGAACCACACCGTGCCCGGCGGCAGCGGCGGCGACATTGTGCTTGACGGCGATCGCTTCATTTCCGGCGACGTGCAGGTGGATCCGGCCGGGGGTGCGCTGATCTACGAGTTTGTCGGCGGGCGATGGGCCATGAGTGCCGAGTTATCCGCCGGTCCCGATCGATCGCGGACGTGGGGCGAGCACGTCGCGTTCGTCCACGGTCATGCAGCGATCGGCAACGCGGGCGAGGACGTGCTGGTTTTTCGTGAGGGCGCTGAAGAGTGGGCGTTCGTCGAGGAGATCGTCTCGCCCGACAGCGAGTTCGAGCGTTCGGACTTCGGCGACGCGCTGGCGATGGACGAGCGGTTCCTGATCGTCGGAGCGCCGGGCGAGGACCTGACGGGCAACCAGAACGGCGCGGTGTATATTTACGAGTGGGACGCCGATGGCCGGCCCGCGTTGGTGCAGAAGCTCACTCCCGAGCCGGCGGATGTGGGGCCCAGGCTCGGCACTTCGCTGGCGCTCCAAGGCAATACATTGGTCGTGGGGGCACGGTCGCTCGACACCGGTGGACTCGAGAATGTCGGCGGGGCTTACGTGTACCGTTTCGAGGCCGGGCAGTGGGTGCTGGAGCAGGAACTCCTGCCCGAACCGCTCCGCCCGGTCGCCGAATTCGGCTGGGATGTTGCGTTGGAGGACGATGTGATCGCCGTGGGTGCGGTCAGCGATCACGCCGGCAGTGGCTTCGGCGTCGGTGCGGCCCACCTGTACCGCCGCTCGGTGGCCGGGCCGTGGGCCCACGCGGCGACAGTCGCGGTCGACATCTCGGCCCGCGACTACGGCGAGGCGGTCGACCTCGGCGGCGGGCAACTTGTGGTGGGCTGCAGCGAATCGTTCTTCATGGGCGAGGAACATGGGCTGGCGGACGTGTACGACCTCGACTGCCTGCTGTGCGCTCCCGACCTCGACGCCGACGGCACGCTGACCATCTTCGACTTCCTGCTGTTCTTCAACGCCTTCGACGACGGGAGTAGCGAAGCCGACTTCGACGGCGACGGCGAGCTGACCATCTTCGACTTCCTGGCCTTCCAGACGGCGTTCGACGCGGGGTGCGAGTAAAGAGAGGCATTCGGCACTGGGCATCGGGCATCAGTCAAGAGCACAAGAAGGCCGGGTGCTCACGCATCCGGCTCGGACGGACCGCCCCCTCCTGCTCACTATCCCACTGTACCTCTGTGGTGATCCCCTGCGTTCCGCCTTCGAGCCCCTCGCACTCCAAACAAAAAACCCGGGCTCGCGCCCGGGCATGGTCCAGATCGTGCTCGATTTCTAATCCTCGGGAATGTCGTCGCTCGTCACGATCGTGCGGAACGCCGTGCGGAGCGTGTTGGTCACCGGGCCCTCGCCATCGCTGATGGGGTGGCTGGCGGTGACCCCGCCCTTGCCGTCGTGTTCGAGAACCTCACGCACGGCGATCAGCTCGGCCGCAGTGCCGGTCATGAACACCTCGTCGGCGGCGTAGATGTCCTCAAGCGAGATGTGCCCGGTCTCGACCGTGAAGCCACACTTGGGCGCGAGCTGCTCGATCACGAACCGGCGGGTGATGCCGCTCAGGCAGCCGTCCTCGACCGGCGGTGTGCGCAGGGCGCCGTCCTTGATCACGAAGATGTTGTCGCCCGAGCCCTCGGCGACCTTGCCCTCGGGGTTGAGCATGATGACCTCGAGCAGCTTGTCCTGCTCGTCGGTGATGTTGAGGTCGCGCGTCAGGTGGATGGCCTCGCACTTGGCGAGGATGTTGTTGAGGTAATTCAGGCTCTTGATGCGCGGGTCCAGGCTCTCGACGCCGATGCGCGGCCGGTGGGCCACGACCACACGCATGCCCGCCTCGTACATCGACTCGGGGTACAGCCGGATCTGGTCGGCGATGCAGATGACCCCGGCCTTAGGGCACAGGTACGGGTTCAGCCCCAGCGTGCCCTCGCCGCGCGTGACCAGCAAACGGATGTAGCCGTTGACGATGCCGTTGGCCTCGATGCACCGCCGCTGGACGTCGATCATCTCGTCGCGGCTGATGCCGATGTCCAGGAAGATGCGCTCGGCGCTGTCCCACAGCCGGTCCATGTGCTGGGCCAGCTTGAAGATCTTGCCGTTGTAAACGCGGATGCCCTCGAACACGCCGTCGCCGTAGAGCAGGCCGTGGTCGAACACGCCCACCTTGGCCTGACTCTTGGGCACGATCTCGCCGTTGACGTAGACCAGCGGCCGATCGGTCGCGCTGCCCGAGACAAGATCATCGGCCTTGGCGGTCGGGCCCGGTCCCGCTGACCGGATGGTCGGGCTGGTGGTCTGGGTCATGGTCTTGTCTCCGTGCTCGGCCAATGTCGGTCCATCCTTGTTCGATCCCGGCCCGTTGGGCCCCTGGCAGTGCCGCAGTCTAGTAGGGCCGCTCCGCAGGCGGGGCGGTGATGGGGCGTCTCCCTATCAGGATGCGTACGCAGGGCCTCTCGGACCGGCATGAGCGGCCAGCGGACGGCTAGACCTTCACCCGCCCACGCAGGTTGGCCAGCCCGCCATCGACTTCGAGCACTGTGCCGCTGACCCATCCCTGCCCGGCCTCCAGCAGCCAGGCGATCGCTCCGGCGATGTCCGCCGGTTCACCCAAGCGGCCCAATGGGTGCATGGCGGTCGAGGCCTTCTCGGCCATGTCGTTGCTGAGGATCGGCTCGCTCAGGGGCGTGCGGACCATGCCAGGGGCCACCGCGTTCACGCGCACGCCGTTGCCCGCGTATGTCGCCGCCGCCGAACGGGCTAGGCCGATCACCCCGGCCTTGGCCGCCGCGATGGCCTCGTGGTTGGGCAGGCCGCTGGTCGCCGCCGCCGATGACATCAGAACGATGCTGCCGCCCTCCTTCCGCATCGCCTGGCTGGCCGAGCGGACGAGGTTGAACGCCGTGACGAGGTTCGTGTCGATCGTGTCTCGAAGCTCTTGCGGCGTGGTCAGGTGTGCGGGCTTGAGCATGATGGTGCCCGGGAGGTTCACCGCACCATCGAGACGGCCGTGGTGGTCCGCAGCATCTGCGACCGCCCGATCGACCGCTTCGTGGTCGGTCGCGTTGAGCGAATCGAGTGCGTGAACGCCTAGCTCGTCCGAGAGTGCTTTGGCCTTACCGGCATCACGCCCAGCAATCGTGAGTTGTGCGCCAGCACCGGCCAGCCCGCGGGCCAGCTCGCTACCAATGCCGCCGGCACCGCCGATGAGCAGATAGGCACGGTCCGTGTGCATATTGAGATTTGTCTGGGTCATGCCGTCTCCGATTGGCGCTTTCTGCCGGGAAGGAATGGCGCAGGCTCGGTGCCCGCGGATTGTGCGACGAGGCGGCGGATGCCGAGTTCCCAGCCGACGGCCGGCGAGAGCGTTGGGTGCCGCCACGCGAAGCCCAACTCGTTCAGGATGGTCGGCTCGGCCCGAATTGAAGAGAGCAGCGACTCGGTTGCCATCTCTGTGCCCATCAGCGTTCGTGCCGCGCCGGCGGGCAGCCCGACTACTGCCGGCCGGCGCGCGGCCTCGGCGATCGCACTCACCACGTCATTGGCCGTCGCGGCATCGGGAGCGCAGACGTTCACCGGACCGCTGATGTTGTCCCGCGATAGCAGGAAATGGATCGCCCCGATCGCGTCGTCCAGCCCGATCCAAGACCACCACTGGCGGCCCGTGCCGATCGGGCCGGCCAGCCCGAGCTTCGTCGGGAGCATGAGTGACTTCAGCGCCCCGCCGTTCGCGCCCAGCACCATGCCGAGCCTGGCGTGAATCACACGCACGCCCGCCGCCTCGGCCGGTCGCGTTGCGGCTTCCCACTTGCGTACCAGCGAGGCAAGATATCCGTGCCCCCGGTCGCTCCGTTCGGTCACCGGCTCGTCGCCACCATCGCCGTACGCGTGCGCGCCAGAGGCGTTGATGAGCAGTTCCGGCCGGTCGGCGCCGGGCAGCGCGGCGATCGTGCCGGCCAGCAGGGACGTCGACCCAACCCGGCTGCGTTCCAGTTCCACCTTGCGTTTGTCGGTCCACCGCCGGCTCGCCACGTTGCTTCCGCACAGGTTAATCACGACGTCCACATCAGCGAGCGCACCCGGTGCCAAATCGCAGCCGACCGGGTCCCACCGCCGCTGCTCGATGCCGTCGATGGGCCCCGATTCGGCCGGCTTTCGGACCAGCCGGATGACCTTGTGTCCACCGGTCGACAGAAACGCCGCCAAGGCCGAGCCGATCATGCCCGAGGAGCCGGCGATGGCGATCGTCTTGGGTTTCGCGTTCGACTCGTGACGAGCCAGATCCGCCCGTGTCCGCTCGTGACGAAACCAGAACAGGCGGTCCAGATCACTGGCCAGCTTCCCGCCCAGCAATACAGAGCCCGCGAGCCCCGCAGGCGGCGAGTACTCGATGCTGTCGTCCAGTTCGCTCCAACCGTTGTCAAGATCGTTGAACCGGTGCCGGTGCGTCCAGCTCCCGAACGGGCCGGACACCTGACGATCGCTGAAACCGTTGGGCGGTTCATGGTCGAAGTGCTCGGCCACCCAAGGGATGCTCAGCGGCCCGACGCCGATCATCATCCGAGCGATCGCCCCGTTGCCGATCCGGGGGTGATCGCTGCCGGGCCTCCGCTCGGCGATTCGCACGGACTGCCACGGAGGGGTTAGGCGCTCGAGCGCTCCCGGACGGGCGTGCCAGTCATACAGGGCCCGGGCGTCGCAGGGCATGTCGGATGTGGCGCGGAATGTTCGCATCGGAGCATCATCGCACGCGCAGGCCGCCAAAGCCAGCGGCCGGCCGCCCATCAGGGTGAGTAGAGTGCTGCATGGCCGACAACGCTGCCCAAACGACGGAGTCCACCAACGCCAGCATCGGTTTCCAGGCTTTCGGTGAGCTGCTTAGCGCCATCGCACGCAAAAGCCCGGCCCCGGGCGGTGGGGCGGTCGCCAGCGCCGCTGGCTCGCTGGCGGCATCCCTGGCGGGAATGGTGCTGGCCTACAGCCGGGGCAAGAAGAGCCTTGCCAAGCACGCCGAGGCCCACGAGATGCTCGCCGACCGCTGCGCGACCGCGAGTTGCAAGCTCCTGGAACTCGCCGACGCCGATGCGGCCGCCTACGCCCAGCTCAACGCCCTCCAGCGCCTGGACGAAGGCGACCCGCAGCGGACGGCCAACCTCGCCGACGCCGCCCAGCGCTGCGTCGACGTGCCGCTTGACGTGCAGCGCGTCTGCCTCAGCCTGCTCGAGGGCTTCGAGGAACTCGCCCCGATCGCGAACCAATGGCTGCTGAGTGACCTGAAGATCGCCGCCATCCTGGCCGAGGCCGCGGTACGCGCCAGCGATTGTAACGTGGAGGTCAACGCTCCGACGCTGGGCAAGGCCGTCTCACCCGAAGCCGAGCGCGATGCGCAGGCGACGAGCCTCGGTGCCGTCGAGCGGGCCAAGGGGCTATTGCACTCGATCGAGGCGTTGATCGACGACTAACCGCCGGCCTTCTTCTTTGTCGCGGTCTTCTTGGCGGCTTTCTTGGCAGTCTTCTTCGCCACTTTGGCGGGTGCCTTCTTTGCCACTTTCTTTGCGGTCTTCTTGGCGACGTTCTTCGTCGCGGGGGCAGCGGTTTGGGTCTTTGCGGTGGGCTTTGCTACCGCCTTGGTTGCTGGCGTGGAGGCAGCCACGGGGGCCGGCTTGGCCTCAGCCTGAACGGGCGCCTTCTTCGCCGCCGGGGTCGCGCCCGACTTCACGTTCGTGCGATCGGCCAGGTCCTGCATCAGCGTTGCCAGCTTGTTGAGCTGGTCGACGCTCGACGGGGCCGCGGGCTTGCTGATGGCCGCGCGGGTTTCCTTCTCGACCTGGCGCGCCGCCTCGATGTCCTCGCGCAGCGACTGCCTCGCCCGTTCGGCCCGCTGGCCTTCGGCACTCAACGCCGTCAGGCTCTCCTTCAGTTCGCCCTTGAGCCGCGTCTCGAGCGTCTTCCACGCCTGCTCGAGCGCTTGTCGTGCCTGGATGGCCTTCGCGTCGAGCTTCTCGGTCTCGATCTTCGCCTTGTGGATGGCCTTCTCGGCGGCCTTGTCCGCCGCCGCGTTGGCCTTGGTCTCGGCCCGCTTCTCGGCCTTGTCGATCACCTCGGCCAGCTCGCCCCGCCGCGCCTCGGCCTGCTCCGAGGCCGATTTGAGCGCCTCGAGGTGACGCTGCACCTCTGTCGCAGGTGCCCGCATGGCCTCGTCGAGCTCGGCGTGCCGCTGCGAGAGCTGCCCCTCGGCCTGCTCGCACAGCTTGGTGGCCAGCGCGATCGATTGCTGCAGCCCGTCGCGCTGCTCGACCAACCGATCGAGCCACAGCGCCGCGCTATCGATCGACTCGCCGAGCGCCTTGCGGCTCTCTTCGGCCTGCCGCCGGGCGCGTTCGCCCGCGGTGGCCACGTCGTCCATCCGCTCCATCGCCGCCGTTGCTTCGGCCGCGACCGCCGCCAGCGTGCCCTCGGCGGGCTTGGCCTGCCCCGCGCCGGTCTCTTGCAGCAGTTGCTCGGCCCGCTCGCACAACGCCTCAACACCGTCCAGATCGAGCTCGAACACGCCGCGCGCCTTCGTGTCGACCTGCCCGACACGCTCGAGCACCGCGTCGGCGTTCGCCTCCGCTTCCGCCAGCCTCGGGTCGACTTCGTGCTCGACGCGGGCGGCGAGCGCCGCGACGCGCTCGCCCGCCTTTGCGTCGCCAGACTCGACGACCTCGGCCAGCCGCTTTTCGGCGGCCTCGAACGTCTCGTCCATCCGCGTCGCCATCCCCTCGATGCGCTCGGTCAAGACCGCCGCCCGCTCGGCCGCCTCCGCGTCGCGGGTTTCGATCACTCCGGCCAGCCGCCCCTCGGCGGTCTCGATCAGCTCGTCCATCCGAGCATTGAGCCGCTCCACACGGTCGGCCAGGGCCGCCTCGGCCGCGCCCCGCTCGGTGCCGATCGCCTCAACCGACTCGTTGCGCGCCTGCCCGATGTCGTGCGTCGCATCAGAGTGATCCTCGGCGATGGCTTCGCGTGCCTGGGTGCCGCGGCTCCTAATCGCCTCCAGCCCGTCCTGGGCATCCGCCCGCGTCTGCTCGGCCACCTTCTGGAGCGCCTCGACCGCCTTGGCCCTCGCCTCGGCCAAGTCGGCCCGGCCGCGATCCACGAACGTCGAGAGCGTCTCGCCGCGATCGTCCAACTCGTTGGCCCGCTTCTCAGCAACCTCCTCGACCCGCGTCACGGCCTCGTCGGCCGCCGCCGTGCCGGCCTCGAAGATCCGCTGGCGCGCCCGGTCGTCCATGTCCTTGATGCGCCGCTCGGCCGTCACGGCCCGTTCGGCCGCGGCCTCGGCCCGTTTGGCGATGGTTTCGGCGCTCTCCAGCCGTTGGGTGAGGGTGTTCAGCATCTCCCCGGCCTTGGCCAGCTTGGTATCGACCGCTGGCAGCACCTCTCCGATCGCTCTCAGCGTCCGGCTGGCGTCCACGGCCGTCCGCCGCAGGTGCTCGCCCTCGCTCGTCGCCGCCGCCAGCAGCTTTCGCAGGGCCTGGGCGTAGTCCTCAAAGGCCACCCGATCGACCACCCGCGGCGACACGAACACCTCGCCAGCCGTCCGCACGCGGGGGTACTCGGCCTGGCCCGGCTTCTCGCCCGCGTCCTGGGCCTCGATCTGCTGGGTTCCGCCGGCCGTCCTACTGGGCAAGTGGGTGGGCGTTTCGGTGCTCATGGGGGTCTCCTGTCGCCGCCCAGCCATCGGCAAGGCCCGGGAGCGGCCTGCAAAGAGGGGTCGGGATGCTATCCGGGTCGACCCGTGACGAAACAAAGCGCAAACGACAGCCGTAAGCTCTGGTGATGTTCCGGCCGATCCGCACAGACACGCCAAGGGGCAAGGCCACCCAGACTTTGCAGACTGGCCAGTTCTGCGTGTTCGTCTTGGCCCCCATGCTCGCGTTCGAGTACGGGCTTCGCATCTTGCAGGACGGCGGCTGGACGCGACCCGCCTCCGAACACGCCGCGGACGTGTTGCCGGCGATCGTGATGATCCCGGTAGTTGCGCTCTTGATTGGCGTGATGCTCATGTACGACGGCTGGTGGCACCTGCGAAGGCTCGAACACTCGGAGACCACCTGACCATGCACGCCGCCAACCGCATCGCTCGCACGTGCCGGCTGTACGACGAACGAACACCTGAACGAGCCCACTTCGAGCGGATGCTTACCTACGTGATCTGTGCGAGTGTGCTGGTGCTTCCGCTTGCGATGGCACCCATCAACGCGTTCTTTGCTCACGTGGTCTATCGAGTCAGCGAAACCGCTCCGGGGTACCCGATCCACGTGGACGATAGTGTTTATCCCGTGCTCGACGTGACGTCCTGGCCATTCCTTATCTATTGGCTGTTCAGCATTCCGTTATGGGTGGCCTTGCTGGCGTGGGCCGTCTTCATGACAGCCTCCGCACGCGACGGGGCAAGTTCGCGCGGCTGGCGTTGGCTTGTGATCCAGTGCCTATTGCTCTACATCCCGTTCGTGCTCTTCGGAGTTGCATTAGTGGTGATGCGCGAGTGGGGCGTTGTACCCGATTAGGACTTGCGTGACCATCAAACGAGGCACTATGTCTCCGCCAACCACCGCAACGCGGCGAGTTCGTCCGCCTCCCCCGCCTTCTTATCCTCCCGCCACCTCAAGATCCTCGGAAAACGCACCGCCAGCCCGCTCTTGTGCCGGGTCGACACTTGCACGCCCTCGAACCCCAGTTCGAACACCAGTTCGGGCTTCACCTCGCGTACCGGTCCGGCCCGCCTGACCGTGTTCCGGCGAATCCAGTTGTCGACGCGCTCGATCTCCTCGTTGGTCAGCCCGCTGTACGCCTTGGCGAAGTTGACCAACTCGCCCTCGTGCCAGAGGGCGAACGTGTAGTCGGTGTACAGCCCCGCCCGTCGCCCGCTGCCGTGCTGGGCCATGACGAGCACGGCGTCGAGGGTCATCGGCCCGATCTTCCACTTCCACCAGCCCGTGCCATCGCCCGGCTTGGTGCGGCCGATGCCGTACGAGCCGTCGAGGTGCTTGAGCATGAGCCCCTCGACGCGCCGCTCGCGGCTGGATTCGCGCAGCTCGGCGAGGCCCTCCCATGTCGGCTCGCCCACCGGCGCGGTCGCGGCAATGATGGGGGCGGGCAGGTCGAGGTACTCGAGGATGTTCCGCCGCTCGCGCAGCATCGAGCCCCGCACGTCGCGTCCCTCGAACCGCAGCACGTCGAACGCCCGCAGCACGATACGGCGATGGTCGAACAACGGCAGTTGACCCGCCGTCCTCGCTTTGCGGTTCAATCGGGTCTGGAGGAACGCGAACGGCGCGGGGCGGTCGCCCTCCCAACCCAGAACTTCGCCGTCCAACACCGTCCCGCCCGGCAACGCCCGTGCGGCGGCCAGCACCTCCGGAAACTGCTCGCCCACGTCCTCCTCGCCCCTTGACCACAGCATGGGCGGGCCATCATGCGGCACGATCAGCTGCGCCCTGATGCCGTCGTACTTCCACTCGGCCAGCCACTCGCTTCGCTCGCCCAGGACCTCGGCGGGCGGGTCATCCAACTGATGGGCCAGGAAGAACGGCAAGGGCCTGGCGATGTCCTCGCCGGCGTCCTCAGATGTGACCGACTCGTACCACTGCGCCGTTGGGTCCATCCGCCCGCTCACGCGGGTGGCCACCAGGGCGGGCTCCAGATCATGAGCCATCGCGATGGCGCGGACGACCAGCTTCTTCTGCACGCCCACGCGCAGCCCGCCGCGGATCAGCTTCTGGTAGACGTACCGCTGCCGGGCGTCCATCTCCTGCCATGCTTCGAGGATGATCGCGCGTCTCGCGGCGTCGTCGCTGGTCGCCAGGGGCACGATCGAGTGCTGGTAGATCTCCGTGAGCGAGGCATCGGTGCCCTGCCCCGGATCGGGTAGCAGCAGGGCGATCGTTTCGCTGAAGTCGCCGACCTGCGCGTAGCACGCGTCGACGAGCCAGCCGGGCAGGCCGGTTGTTTCAAGCGTCAATTCGTACAGCAGCTTGGTCGGCACCGTCCGCAGCACCCGCTGGCCGCTGAGGAAGTACGCCGCGATGGCCGCGTCGCTCGGGCCCGCCGTGTGGAAGTACGCCGCTATCGCCGCCAATTTCTCGCTGGTTGCGGTCGTCGAGTCGATCTCGTCGTAGAGCTCGGTGAAGGCGCGCATTCAGTCGCCCTCGCCTTCCTGGTTGCTGGCGACCTCTTCCTCGGCCTCCCCGCGGTACCGAGTTGGCACGACGAAGGTATCCAGCCCCCGCGTCTCGGCCAGGTACCGCGCCAGCGGCTCGCTCGCGCCGTGCGTCACGCCCACGCTCTTCGCCCCGCTCGCCTCGACGATCCCCAGCAGACCCGGCCAATCGGCATGGTCGCTGATGACGCAGCCGTGATCAAAACTCCGCCACCTTCGCCGCCCGCGCACCAGCATGAACCCGCTGGCCATGCCCGTCCGCGTCGAGCCGAAGCTCCGGAGCCAGGGCGAGCCAAGGATCCCCGGCGGCGCGATGATCATGGCCACCCCGCGCAGGCCCTTGCGGGCCTTCTGCGTGGTGTGCACCACCTCGGGCAACTCGACACCCTGTTCAACATAATCGGGAATCAGCTTCTCCACCGCTCCATGCACCCCAATGGGCCCGATGGATGGGTCGAGCCCCGCCAGCACCCGCTGGGCCTTGCCGAGCCCGTACGCCATCACGATGCTCGTCCGCCCGTTCGTGGCGTTCGACCTCCACCACTCGTTGAGCTTCGCGAACTCTTCCTTGGGGTCCGGCCACCGATAGATCGGCAACCCGAACGTGCTCTCGATCAGCAGCACGTCGCAGGCGACCGGCTGGAAGCGCGTGCACGTCGGATTGGGATCTTCTGGCCGAGCCGTGAAGTTGCAGTCGCCCGTCACGATCCACGTGCGGTCATCCGCCGGCCGTTCGCTCTCGAGCACGCGCAGCCGCACCTGCGCCGATCCCAGCACGTGCCCGGCCGGAAAGAACGTGACCTCGACCGCACCACCCTCGCCCTCGACGCGGAACGGCTCGCCATACGCGTGTCCCTCGATCACCGCGTCCTTGCCCATGCGCGTCCGCAAGACGCCGACGCCGGGCTTCGAGCACAGGTACTTCTCGCTGCCCCGGAACGCATGGTCCGCGTGCGCATGCGTGATGATCGCCAGCGGCGCGGGCCGCCAGGGGTCGATCATGGCGATGGGCTCGGGTCCGCCCACGTCGACCGCCAGCCCGCCGGGGGCGGCGGATACGAGCGGTGGCGGGGTGGTCCGTGCGGTCATGCCTCAGGCTATCGCCCGAGCCGACCGCAGCGTGCTCATGCCGACTTCGCGACACAGTTTGCGGGCTTGGCCTCGATGCTCATGCTCGCCCTAGACACGCTCGCGCTGGTCCCGAACGGGAAGATCCGCTCGTCGGACCACTCGCCCGTCTTGCCGTTGGTCCGCAGCGCCCGGACCTGATAGCCGATCGAGCGCAGGCCGCTGGGCACGTTCTCGTCGACGATCCTGCGCTTGGGCGTCACCGCCACCGGCTCCCACGGCGATGTCTCGCCCTGCAGCGGCATGCGCCGCCGGCGGACCTCGTACACCAGGTTGCCGCGGCCATCGTCGTCGATGGTGAAGGTCAGCTCCAGCTCGCCGTAGGTCTTTGGTTTGATCCTGAGCTTCGTCGGCGCCGCGGGCCTGGGCAGGGGGCCCTTGCGATCGGGCTTCTCGATGCCCGCCTTGAGGTACACCCCCGGATCGCGCGAGGCCCGGGCCAGCCCGTCGATCATCGAGCTCAGCCCGCCGAAGGTGCCCCGCAGCGTGCCGATGGCCGCCCGCTTGGCGGTCATGGCCCGGGCGAGCTCCAGCCGCAGCTCCTGCACGCGGTCGTGGGCCGCCAGCGCCCGCTCGTATTCGCGGCCGAACCGCTGGACCTGGGCGTGGCTGAGGCCGAAGGAAGAGGGGTCGGCCTTGGCCCAGTGGTCGCGGACGTGCCGCATCTGGTTCAGGAACGACTTCTGGGCCTTGTCGGCTCGGCGCGGCATGTCCTGGCTCCCGGTCTGGTTTCTGGGTTTGGGTTCTCGGTCGATGACCAAGAGCACCATCGGCCGGTTCCCGGCCCCGCTCCAGCCCGGCTCAATTCACCCGGCCGGGCACCGCGCCCCCGCCAGGGGCCGGCGTGGGCCCACCGGCGGCCGCCGGGCCCCGCGATCGGGCGACCCGGCCTGGCCATCGGGTCGCCGGGCCTCAGGCCGGGGCGACCGCGCCCCTTCCCAAAAGGAACGTGCCCCACGCGATGGGGCGGCTTCTCCGGCCGCCGGGGCACGCCAGCCGCGCGCCAAGACGGGCAGGTCCAGGGCTCCCGAAGCTTCCGGAGAGGCTTCCTCGGGCACCGGAGCCTTTCCGGCAGTCACGCGAGCGGCCCCGGAGGGCTCGCGCATCGCTCCGGGGGGCAGCGGAGGTGCTCCGGCAGGCGGACGAGCGGCTCAGCGAGCGTCGAGGAAGGCTCCTGCGGGCACGGGAGGCGTTCAGGCGGAAGCCAATGCCGCTTCCGGAGCGACAGAAACACCTCCCCAAGCTATCGACGCTTCCCCTCACCCCGCATCGAACGCGTTCTGGACGGCCAGGAAGTCGAAGATCGTGAAGGCGCGATCGCCTCCGTGCGTGGCCCGAAACCCCGCGAGGCAACACGTTGGAGCTTGCAGGTCGAGCACGGAGTGATTAGGGCCAATAACTGCTGTCGGTAACAATGTTCATCCCCGGAGACCGGACTCGGAGTGCCTCAATTCCGTTGTCCGTGGCTCCCGTAAGGCTTAGGTTCAACATATTAAGTGCCTTTAGGCCCGTTTCCGGGCTTCCCAAGGCGCTCAACCCGCAGTCCGACACTCTCGTAACTCTGAGGTCCAGGGTCTTGAGTGCCTTGAGGCCCGTCTCCGGGCTTGCCAGAGCCCTTAATCCGTCGTCCGACACTCCTGTCCAGCTAAGGTCTAGCACTACAAGAGTAGTGAGCCCGGTTCCCGGGTTTGCAAGGGCCCTCAACCCGTTGTTGGACACTTCCGTATTGCTGAGGATTAGGGCCTCGAGTGCCTTGAGGCCCATCTCCGGGCTAGCCAGTGCCCTCAGGCCGTCGTCCGACACGTCCGTGTGCGAGAGGTTCAGGGTTTTGAGTGACTCCAGTGGTGCGCTCCGTTCCGCTAGCTGACGGAGCGAGGCATCAACTTCGCGTGCGCGTAGAACAAACCCTATTGAATCGATTTTGTGAATCCGCGTCATGTGCCGCACCGCCCGGCGAGTGAGTGGGGCACGCACCGACACATGATTGCGTGTGTGATCATACTGAGCGCACGCGTTGAACGCGTTGCTATCCTCAGCCCGCTGCCACTGCCCCACGCCCCACAGGCCGACGCCCGCCAGTATCAGCAGCGCCGCCACCGGGACGGGCAGCCACGGGCGCAAACGCCGCCAGATCGAGGCGGTGATCCCGTCGAGTGCCCGTCGGATCAGCGGGGCCAGGAAGTCGTGCGACACCTCCCACTTGGGACCCACGCGGCGGACCAGCCCATGCCGGGCGAGGGTGAGCAGCGTGGTCTCGGCGGCCCGCGGATCCAACCCGCCCTCTCTCCTGGAGTTGCCCCTCGTCGTGCCGGTCAGGGCCGACACTTCGGCGGGCTGCTGGCGGTCGCCCGACTCGGAGACCAGACGGCCGAGCACCGCGGGCCCGATGTCCCTGATGTCGCCGGATTCGATGCGCGACCGGACGTAGGTTGGCAGCACGCCCTCGATGGCGTTGACGCCCCCGCCAGCCAGCCGACGCCCCATCGCGGGGTCGGATTCGTACATGAAGCCCGTCATGTTCAGAGCGATCGGCGTGACGTTCTGGGGGATCTTGCCCAGGGCCTCGGCCTCCCTGGCGAGCGCCGCCGCCACGGTGGCGTTGTCGTCTCGATTGCCGTGGATCCTCGCCAGCCCTGCGTGTATGGCCCGGGCGGCGTCGGCCACTGAAAAGGGCGGGACCTCCATGAACGTCTCGCGCTCGATGCGCGGCGGAAGGCCCAGCGGCTCGAAGTCCTTGCCGTACTCGGCGCGGGCGACCAGCACGCAACGCACGCCCGGGATCGGGGCCTTGTGCAGCGAAACCACCAGCCGGACGGCTGGCGAGGTGGCGTGCTCTTCCGTCGAATCGCCGACGAGCACTTCCTCGAACTGGTCGAAAACGAGCACCAGCCGCCGCCCCTTGTCCGAGAGCCGCTTGCCGACGCGCTCGAGGAGCGTGCGCGCGGATTCGCCGCTGAGATCCGGCGGCGAATCCCAGATCCTGCCGGGCCGGCCCAGTTCCTCTCGCAGGGTCGCGTCCAGATCCCCAAACGCCCGGACCATGATGCCAACGATCGTGGATTCGCCCCGGCCATCGAGGCCGATCCCTTCTCGACACAGCGAGGGCACCACGAACGCGCCCATGAGCGAACTCTTCCCGCACCCGGAGAAGCCCAGGACATACAGGACGGGCCGGTTGGAGCCGCGGATCCAGGCGAGGATCGCCTCGTGCTGGCCGTCGGCACGGTTGAACACGATGGGTGCCTTGTCGTCCGCGGGCGGTGGGAGGGGATCGAGGCGGAAGTGGCGTCCCCGCTCGGCCATCTCGAGCAGTTCCCTGGCCTGCTCCTGCCCCCTGCGGACGCGGTCCTCCCGCCAGCGCCTGGTCCAGCGGGGTATGCCAGCGGACAGGACCACGATCGCCAGGCTGATGAGCAGCCCAGTGGCCGTGATCCAAGGGGGGAGATTAGGCTGTCCGGTGGCGTCGGCGACCGACCGATGGAGTGCCGCGAAGGCATCGGAGGCATTCGTCCCCGCGATGATGAACGCCACGACCGCGGCCAGGACTGCGGCCGCACGAGCAATGGAACGAACCAGATCTGACTTCTTGCTCATACGTGCCAGTATAGTGGATTGGCCCCAACGCTCGCTCCGCCATACAGGCCACGCTCGCAGCCCCGCGATTCCCGAGATTGTCCCGCCGTGCGGGTTGGCCGCGGTCAAGTCTCGTTGACCGTATGAATGGTTTCAGCACCCCGCCTGGAATGCGTTCTGGAACGCCAGGGCGTCGAAGATCGTCAACTCGTGATCAGCGGTGCGTTCTGTCAACCCACAGCAAGCCGCCCGCCCATCGACAGCCCGCTCGCCGACTCGACCACCACCGGCACGATCCGTCCGATGAGCGACTTTGCGTGCTCCGAATCTCGCGTGTCGAAATGGATGATCAGGTCCCCGTCGCTCCGCCCGGTCACCTGCACGGGCCCGGCTACCTCGTCGGCTTCCTCCACCACTGGTGCTGTCGCAATCGCCGACCCGCCGACGGTCATCTCGATCGTCCTGGGCTTGCGGGCCGCGTTGGTCAGTCCCGACGCCTTGAGTTGCTTCTGGCTCAAACCCTCCACGAGCACGTCGAACGTCTGCCCGACCTGCTCGTTGCCGATGGCCTCGCCGATACGCGCCTGCACGCCCAGCAGGTGGTTGTTCCGCTCGCGCTTGACCGACTCTGGCACGTCGTCGGGGATCTTGTCATACGCCACCGTGCCGGGCCGCGGCGAGTACTTGAAGATGAAGCAGTTCTTGTAGCGGCTCTTTTCCAGCAACTCGACCGTGCCCTGGTAATCGATGTCGGTCTCGCCGGGGAAGCCCACGATGATGTCGCCGCTGAGCATCAGCGGGCGGCCGATCTCCGGCTGGTGCAGGAACTGCCGGGCTCGATCGAGAAATTCCAGGTACTCACCCACCGTGTAGCCGCGGTTCATGCGCTTCAGGACCGAATCGCTGCCGCTCTGGGCCGGCACGTGCAGGTAGCGGCAGATCCGCTCGCTGTCGCGCATGACCTCGAGGACGTCATTGCCGAAGTCCCTTGGGTAGCTCGTCACGAACCGCAGCCGCTTGATGCCCGGCACCCGCTCGTGGATCTGGTGCAACAGGTCGGCGAAGGTCGTCACGCTGCTGCCCGCGAACGCGTCGCGGTGGTGGCTGCCCTTGTAGGTCCGGCCCTTCTGCGGCTGTTCCACCCCGCTCACGCTCACCGACGCCCCGTGCTCGAAGCGGTAGTGGTTCACTGTCTGGCCAAGGAGCGTCACCTCGACCACGCCCGCGTCC
Source organism: Phycisphaera sp. (assembly GCA_025916675.1). Taxonomy (NCBI): domain Bacteria; kingdom Pseudomonadati; phylum Planctomycetota; class Phycisphaerae; order Phycisphaerales; family Phycisphaeraceae; genus Phycisphaera; species Phycisphaera sp. Next base: position 1,624,289 of record CP098402.1, on the reverse strand, counting down.
GCCAGCCGCTTGCATTCGTCGATGATGTGCTCGGGCGGGCGGTGGATCTCCGCCCCGCGCGTGAAGGGCACCACGCAGTACGTGCAGAACTTGTTGCACCCCCTCGTGATTCGAACGTACGAACTCCGGTAGCTGCCATCGGGATCGACCGGCGAGATCGTCCGGGACAGATCAAGCAGCTCGAGCCGATCCTCGGCGGCACCCAGCGTCTGGCTCCGCCGGCTCGTGTTGCCTTGCAGCGCCGCCTGGGCAGCCGATTGATCTCCGGTGAGCGACGCCCGTGTCCTGACCGCGTTGTCGAGCAATTCGGGCAGCTTGTCCAGTTCGCCCGGCCCGCACATAATGTCGACCACGGGCATCCGCTTCATCAGGTCGGCGCCGTCACGCTCGGCCATGCACCCCAGGACGCCCACCACCAGGCCGGGCTTGGTCTTCTTGGTCTTCTTCAACTCGCCAAGCCGGCTCCACACCTTCTGCTCGGCTTGCTCACGCACCGAGCAGGTGTTGTACAGCAGCACGTCGGCCTCGCCCGCATCTCGCGTCATTGCGTAGCCAAGCTGGGCCAAACGGCCGGCCACCAGCTCGCTGTCGAGCTCGTTCATCTGGCATCCGAAGGTTTCGAGGTACACGCGCGGCATGGGCGGTCATCGTACGCGCCCCGCGCCGGTCTCGAACTACCATCGGGCCGCATGATCAAGCTGGCCATGGCCATCCTCAACCGCATCCGCCGCATGGCCCTGGCCGATAAGGCTCTGGTGCTCTTCGGGGCGGCCCTGGTGCTCATCATCGTGATCGCCCTGACCGTGGCCTGGCTCCGCATGAGCGCCCTGGTCAGCAGCGGCGAACTCCAGCTCAGCCGCCAGATGGTCGAGACCTGGCGCTCGGCCGGAGAGGACATGCCACCCCCCGCCCAGCCCACCGAGCGCCTCGGAATAGCCGCCACGTGGTTTGACGCCGATTCCGCCCGCAACAACGCCAGCGAGGATCCGTTCCTCCGCCGCGCCCTTGCCCGCTTCGAGCGAGACGGCACCCCACGCGTCGAACTCCAGGACCACACCTGGCACTATCGCTGGCAGATCCTGACGCGTACGGAGCGCACCGAGCGGTACGCCCGGGCGATCCGGGGGCCTTCGATCCCCTCGGGCGAACCCGACGAGCCCGCCGCGCCCGGGCCCTTGCTCGGCATGATCGTGCTCGAGCGTCCGGCCGAGGGTGCCGCCTGGCTCATGGCCGTCAATGCGATCTACCTCCTCAATGCCGGCGCCGCCGTGCTCGCGGTGGCGGTCGGGCTGTTCTACATCCTGCTGCACCGCATTATCCTCAAGCCGGTCGACGTCCTGCGACAGGGCGTCGATAAGGTCCGCGAGGGCGACCTGGCCCACCGCGTGAAGGTCGAGACCCACGACGAATTCGAGGAACTCGCCAGCGCGTTCAACAACATGCTGGGCACCCTGCAAACCAACGAGCAACGCCTCCGCGCCGCTCGCGGTGCTCTCGAAAGCCGTGTCAGCGAGCTGGCCGAGGCCAACAAGGTCCTGTTCGAGGCCAACCGGCTCAAGAGCGACTTTCTGGCCAATGTCAGCCACGAGCTGCGCACGCCGCTCAATTCCATCAACGGCTTCGCCGAACTCCTCCTCGAGATCGCCCAGTCCAGCGACCAGGGCGTCGAAGAAACACCCGAGAAACGCGCTAAGCGCATGCGCTACCTCCAGTACATCCACACCGCCGGGCGGGATCTGCTCGAGATGATCAACGGCCTCCTCGAGATGGCCAAGCTCGAGGCCGGCCGCTTCGAGCTCCACGTTCAGGCCGTCAGCGTGCCCACGCTCTGCGAGACCCTCAGCGGCCTGGTTGATCCCCTCGCCCAACGCCGCGGCATCGAGATCGTCCAGTACGTCGAGGCCGACCTGCCCGTGGTCGAGACCGACCCGAAGAAGCTCCAGCAGGTCGTGTTCAATTTCCTTTCCAACGCCGTCAAATTCACCGGAGCGCCCGGCTCGACCGGCCCAATGCGCGTCGAGTTGCGGGCCGAGCGTCTCACCAACGCCAGCGGCACCGACCGTGTCCGCATCAGCGTGATCGACAACGGCCCGGGCATCCCGCCCGACGACCAGGAACGCGTCTTCGAGAAGTTCACCCAGGTCGACGCCAGCCGGACACGCGAGCATGCGGGCACGGGGCTGGGCCTGGCCATCGCCAAGGAACTCGCGGGCCTGCTCCAGTGCGAGATCCAGCTCGTGTCCGACATCGGGCGGGGCTCGATGTTCAGTGTCATCGTGCCGCTGCGTCTCGACCTCGAGGTCGTCCAGGAACGCCGCGTCGAGGCGCAATTCCGAGATCGCCTGGCGGGCCGCCGGGACTGGTCCGAGCCGGATATCAAGCCGGACGCGATGAGCGACTCTCCCGACTAGCGGGCACCCCCGCCCTTGAGCACCGCGTTCTCGAAGTGCTTGACCGTGGGCTTCGGCCCAAGCCAGCCGCGAGAACGAAACTCGATGGCAACCACGTCGACCCGCCGGGGCCGTCCCTGCCAGTCGTTCTTGTTGACGAGGTGCTCCAGGATCCTCGCCAGCCGCTGCCGCTTCGTGAGTGTCACCGATGCCTGCGGCGGCGGTGTTCCCTCACGAAACCGCCTGGCCTTCACCTCGACCACCACGATGCACCCGCCCAGCCCCTCGCACAGCAGGTCGGCCTCGCCGAAGCGGGTTTCCAGGTTCTTTCCCAGTACCTTGTAGCCCTTACGGCGGAGGTACCGGGCCGCGACGCGCTCGCCCCTTGGCCCGAGCTTGTCGCGTCGCCCAACCCGCACGTGTCGCTGCCCTCTAGCTGCCGGGGTAGAACCAGTCGATCGCGACCATGAGCAACTCGTCGCGCATGGTGCTCATATCGGAGAGGCCGGCCTGCTCGTACAATCGCATCATCTCGCGCTGGTAGGCGGCGTCCAGCCTGCTGCTGTACAGCTCCTGCCGGAGCTCGCTCTGGGCCTCGGCCCACGACTTGTAGCCGAGCTCGATCCTCTCCAGGTAGATCCAGTGCGTAAAGCGATCCTGCTCGATGGGGCCCGCCCACTCACCGGGTGTCAAGCCGCGTAGTGCGCTGTCGACCTCCGGATCACCCGAAAAGAACGTCGCATCCTCGAACGCGCCGGTGAAGGTCATGGCCGGCCCCAGGCCACCCTCGGATCGACGCGAGCCGTTCGCCTCATCGGTGGCCACCACGGCGAATACCTCGCCGCGTGAGAGCCGGTCCGATACCCGGGCGACCCCCTCCGCGTCGTTCCGGCGCACCCTGATCCGCCGGAAGGTCATGCTCGACGACTTCCTGTCGTCGCCATATCTCTGGAGGTACGCCCGCTCGACATCGCTGCGCGTCACGACAACGCTCCGGCGGAGGTTCTCGCTGAACTTGTTGATCAACTCCGTGTTACGGACTTCCTGGAGATACTCGCTGAGCGTTTGGTCCGTGCCCAGGTTGCGGACCGCGCGCGTGATGCTCCCGCCGGAGCGGCGTTCCAGGTCGTTGCGGACCAGACCCAGGAAGTTCCGCAAGCCGGCACGCTGCCCGGGGGTGTAGCTCGCCAGGCCTTCGGCGATGACTAATTCATTGTTGATGAAGTTGACCAACTGCTGATTGATCACGGCGATGGCATCTTGCCGCCATTGCTCGGGTGAGACCAGTTCGACGCCAATCTCTCCATCCGGCATGCGAACGTCCCGATACGCCAGTGCACGCAGTCGCTGGGCGATCGGCCGGAGGAACTCGGCCGCGAAAATCGGCTTATTGTTCACCTCGCCGACCTTCACGTCGAGGAGTACGACGCTCGGCCCGGCAGCTTCAACCGGGACCGCCTCGGCCGTGGGCCCAACGGGTTGCAAGTCGGTCGCCTCGACCGGCGGGGGAACCAGGACCATCTCGCCCGTGACCCCGAATACCGAAGCGTCCAATGGCTCGAGCCGCCCGGGTCCGCCGGTGGCGAACCCTCGGTCTAGACCCGTCTGTTGAGTGGTCGCGGGCGTTCCGGCCCGGAAATCCTGAGGCCCCAGGCTGGCGCTGCTGCCGCCCCTTGGCCCACCACAACTTGCCAGGCCAACCAAGGACACCACTACTGCCGTGCGCAAAGTCCCGCACATGATGCGAAAATCGACAATCAAAGGTGGAGTTCCGCCTACGCTCACTTCGGAGGGTATTCGCGCCCCAAGGCTGCCGCACAGAGGCCGCCGAAAGCAAACGAAGGAGACGCCGTGGCCGACCAGGATAACGAGCCGAAGCTGATCATCGATTCCGACTGGAAGAACCAGGCCGAGGCCGAGCGGCAGAAGCTCGCCGACCAGGAAAAGGAAAAGGCCGAGCAGGCCACCGAGCGGGAACTCCCCCCCGCCGACATCATGGGAATCGTCCAGATCCTCGCGACCCAGGCCCTGCTCTACATGGGGGCCTTTCCCGATCCCCAGACCGGGCGGGCGATGGTCGCCATGGACCTGGCCAAGTTCCACGTCGACCTGCTTGGCACCCTCGAAGAAAAGACCAAGGGCAACCTGTCAGACGAGGAAGCCGAGACCGTAAAGCAGACTGCCCACGAGCTCCGGCTTCAGTTCGTCGAGGTCAACAAGGCCGTCGACAAGGCGATCGCCGAGGGCCGCGCCCAGCAGGTCGACGCCAGCCCGGCAGGCGGTATGGGTGGTGCAGGCCAGGGTCCGGGAATCTCGGGCGTCTGATCACGGTTTGGTCCCATTGTTGGCTCACGCCCCACTGGGACCATGCCGATAACAACACAGCGACCCTTCCCCTCCCAGAACCAAGAGGAGCCGACGCGTGGCAACCGGTTCAGATACTCCCAACGCTCCGACCCAGGCGCAGATGCAGCGCTATTTCATCCTGCGCCGCCTGCACTCGCTGACGGGCATCGTGCCCATCGGCGTGTTCCTCGTCGCCCACCTCACCACGAACTCTTCGCTCGCCTGGGGCCGCTTCGCCCTTCGCGGCGAGGGCGAGGGGCTGTCCGTGGCCGAGGGCGGCGTGCGGTACTTCCAGCACGAGGTCTCGTACATCAACGAGCAGGTGCCCCATCTGCTGCTCATCGAGATCGTGCTGTGGGTGTCCATCGCGTTCCACAGCATTCTGGGCGCTTTCTACGCCACGACGGGCAAGTCCAACGTCCAGCGGTATGCCTACCAAGACAACTGGCGGTACACCCTCCAGCGTTGGACGGGATACATCGGCATCCTCTTCATCGTGTACCACGTAGCCACGCTCCGCTGGGGTTGGGCGTGGCTGGTGCCAGAGGGCACGGCGTGGAGCCATAACTTCTCGGCGTCGACCCTCGCCGCAGCCATGCAGGGCTCGACCGAAGGCTTCACCGCCCCCGGCGTGGCCGTCTCGGTCCTTTACATGGTCGGCGTCTCGGCGTTGGTCTTCCATTTCGCCAACGGCCTGTGGACCGCCGCGATTACCTGGGGGCTCACCATTTCGGCCAAAGCACAGAAGCGCTGGGGCGTGGTGTGCGCTGGACTGGGCGCCGGGCTCATGCTCGCCGCATGGTCGGCCCTGTTCGCCACCATGACCCTCGACTACGACGAGGCCCACGAGATCGAGAAGCACCGTTTCATCGAGGAGCATGGCGAAGCGGCCTACGAGGCCTACATGCTCGATAAGGGCATCACACCGCCCGAGACGCACGACGTCACCGGCACGACACTTGAGCCATCAGCCTGACCCAGACGACGTTGGAGACCACAAAATGCAGAATCAACAGCGTGTGATTGTCGTCGGTGGTGGCCTGGCCGGTTTGGCCGCCACGGTGCGTATTGCAGAGGCGGGCATCCCCGTCGACCTCTTCAGCATGGTGCCCGTCAAGCGCAGCCACAGCGTGTGCGCCCAAGGCGGCATCAACGCTTGCAATGAGGTCGCCCGCCAGCAGGGCTATAGCGAGTACCAGCACTTCGACGAGACCATCTACGGTGGCGACTACCTGGCCGACCAGGGCCCGGTGCTGGAGATGGCCAACTTCGCGCCCAAGGTCATCGACCTGCTCGACCGCATGGGCGTGCCGTTCAACCGGACCAACGAGGGCCAACGCGACCTGCGCCTGTTCGGCGGCTCGCTCTTCAAGCGCACGCACTTCGCCGGTGCGACTACCGGGCAGCAGCTCCTCTACGCGCTCGACGAGCAGACCCGCCGCTACGAGGCGTCGGGCTTGGTCAAGAAGTACGAGTTCTGGGAGTTCCTCTGGCCGGTGATCGAGGGCGAGGTCAGCGGGACTGAAGGCGACGGCCGCTGCGTAGGCATCGTTGCCCAGGACATGCGCACGATGCAGACCCGCGCCTTCCGCGGCGCGTCGGTCGTCATGGCCACGGGTGGGTGCGGGCTGGTGTTCGGCAAGAGCACCAACAGCATCATCTGCACGGGCGGCGCCGCCAGCCGCTGCTATCAGGCTGGAGCCTGGTACGGCAACGGCGAGATGATCCAGGTCCACCCGACGGCCATCCCCGGGGCCGACAAGTGCCGCCTCATGAGCGAGAGCGCCCGTGGAGAGGGTGGCCGCGTGTGGGTGCCCAGCAAGAAGGGCGACGACCGCAAGCCGGCCGACATCCCCGAGAGCGAACGCTGGTATTTCCTTGAAGAGCGCTACCCCAAATACGGCAACCTCGTGCCCCGCGACATCGCCACGCGCGAGATCTTCGACGTGTGCGTCAACGACGGCATGGGCGTGGCCGGTCAGAACCAGGTCTACCTCGACCTGACCCACAAGGACCCCGACTATCTCACCCGTAAGCTCGGCGGCATCATGGAGATCTACGAGAAGTTCGCTGGCGAGGACCCCCGGTTCACGCCCATGCGCATCTTCCCGGCCGTGCACTACTCGATGGGCGGCATGTGGACGCAGTACACGCCGGGTTCCTATTCGCCCGAGACCCCGCACCGCGAGCACAAGCCCGGCATGGTGGCGCCCGTCGACACCGAGCCCGGCCGCGGCATGGCCTTGGGCGACCCCAAGAACATGATGACCAACATCCCGGGGCTCTACGCCTTCGGCGAGGTCAACTTTGCCTACCACGGCGCGACGCGCCTCGGCGCGAACGCGCTGCTCAGTTGCATCTTCGACGGCCTGTACTGCGGCCAGGGCGTGGTCAACCACGTGACCCAGGGCGACCCCGCCGACCGGCCGGTCGAGAAGGTCGATCAGTCGATTTACGACCAGGCCGTCGAGCGAGAACAGGCCAAGGCCGATCGCCTGCTCGACACCGTCGAGGGTGCCGAGGCCAGCGACGATACCAACCCCTACCTCATCGGCAAGGAAATGGGTGAGGTCATGGAGGCCTCATGCACGGTCGTTAAGACCGCCGAGCGGCTGAACAAGACGCTCGACACGCTGGCCGGCCTGCGGGAGCGTTTTAGTCGCGCTCGGTTGTCCGACGCGGCGGCCTGGACGAACCAATCGCTCAGCTACAGCCGAGCGGTGGGCGACATGCTCATCCTGGCCGAGATGATCGCCAAGTGCAGCCTGCTGCGTGAAGAGAGCCGCGGCTCGCACTACCGCACCGACTTCCCCGACCGCGATGACGAGCGGTTCCTTAAGACGACCGTCGCGAGTTTCGATGGTGGCGCTCACGGGGTCGAACAGCACGAAATCGGTTATCGGGATGTGCAGACCATGCTGGTCAAGCCGCGCCCCCGCACGTATGGCAAGGTGGAAGAAGATGCACCCGAGAAGAAGGGCCCGACCGCATCCGGTGATCCGGCAACGGCCCGGACCGATCCGGAGCCCGCATCGACATAACTCTCGGGGTTCGTTTTTAGCGCCTGCCTGTTTGATGCCCGATTCGAAACGAAGGAATCACGCCCATGTCCAGTAGTACCGCAACCAAGTCCCAGAGCGATCGCCAGCCCGTTGCCGGGCGCTTGGTCCGGTTCAACATCAAACGCTGCGAGGGGCCGGGCAAGACGTCGCGGTGGGAGAGCTTCAACGTCCCGACCGAGCCGGGCTCGAACGTCATCTCGTGCCTGCAGTGGATCGCCGCCCATCCCACGACGGTCGAGGGCAAGAAGACCACGCCGGTGGTATGGGATTCGGGCTGCCTGGAAGAGGTCTGCGGCTCATGCACCATGCTCGTGAACGGCCAGGTCCGCCAATCCTGCTCGGCTCTCATCGACAACATTGCGCCGGGCGAGGGCGACGAGATCACGCTCGAACCCATGAGTAAGTTCCCGGTGATGCGGGATCTGTGGGTCGATCGCCAGCGGATGTTCCAAGCACTCGAGCGCGTGAAGGCCTGGGTACCCATCGACGGCTCGTACAACCTGGGCTCGGGCCCCAAGGAGAGCCCCGACCAGCAGGCAACGCGGTACGTCCTCTCGACGTGCATGTCGTGCGGTTGCTGCCTGGAGGCCTGCCCGCAGTACAACCTGGAAGAAGACCCCGAGAAGTGGCCAACCAGCTTCATCGGTGCCCACGCTCTCAGCCAGACGCGGCTGTTCAACGAGCACGAGACCGGCAAGCGGCTCAAGAAGGATCGCCTCGACGTCCTGATGGGCCCGGGTGGCGTCTCGGATTGCGGCAACGCCCAAAACTGCGTCAAGGTTTGCCCAAAGGAAATCCCGCTCACCGAATCGATCGCGGCCGACGGCAGGGCGGTGACGATGCACGCAATCACGTCGTGGTTCCGGCGGTAGGCACGGGTTTTCCAGCGAGCGGGAATAGGCTGGCGTCGGGCGGACTCATACCCTGACCCATGACCACGCGACAAACACCCAACGCTCTCATGCTGGCCGCGCTCTCGATGGGCGTGGCCGCGTTCGTGTTCACCGGCTGCGAGGAGCAGCCCTCGGATGCCAGCGGGACCGCTGCCACGGCACCATCCGCCGCGAGCGACGAAGGGGGAAACCAGATGGCCGAATTGCCCGAGATCCCGACCGCCGGCCGCCCGCTGGCCATCGAACTCCAGGCCAAGAAGGCCGGCTTCGCCGAGCGGGCGCCCGACGACCTCAAGGAGCTCTACGACGACGGGTTGCGAGCCGTGGTCGAAGCCGGCGTGGTCGAGAACGCCAAGAGCATGGGCGACCAGGCTCCCAACTTCACGCTGACCAACCAGACCGGCGGGGAGGTCTCGCTCGAAGGCCTGCTGGAGCAGGGCCCGGTCGTGCTGCTCTGGTACCGTGGCGGCTGGTGCCCGTATTGCAACCTCACGCTGGCCGCCTACCAGGAGCGGCTCGATGACATCCGAGCTCAGGGCGCGACGCTGGTCGCGCTGACTCCCGAGCTCCCCGATCGATCGATCAGCACCGCGGAGAAGAACGAGCTCGATTTCCAGGTTCTCAGCGACGTGGGCAATGACGTGGCCCGCCAGTACGGCGTGGTCTTCGAGCTCACCGAGGGCGTGCACGCGAACTACGAGCAAGCGTTCGGCATGAGCGAGCACAACGGCGACGACTCGGGCGAGTTGCCCCTGGCGGCGACGTACGTGATCGACCAATCGGGCACCATCCGCTGGGCGTTCCTCGATGCCGATTATCGGAATCGGGCCGAACCGGAGGATGTCGTGACCGTGCTCGAGGGCCTGAGCGGCGAGACCGGCGGCGGATAACCCGCAAGCCGGGTGGTGCAGACCGCACGATCCCACAAACCGCTCGTAGCTATCCATCCCCGGCGACTTGCGAAGCCATCGCGCGGGGCATCAGGCCGATGTGGGGGCGATGAACACTCCCCAACGGATGCAGCGGGGTTCGGCCAACCAGGTCGGCCATGATACGAGTGCCGTCTCGGGCCTTGCGTGGGTCGTAGGCGTGTGCGCCGTCGTACTCACGGCGTGGCTGCTCGGGGCGGCGTGGCTGACGCGGACCCTGGTGGGTGTGCCCGCGGGACTGTGGATTATCGGATTGGTCTTGGGCGGGCGCTGGATGGCGGTGCGTCTGCTCTCGCCCGCAGAGACACTCCATGTTGCGGCCCCGAAGCCGTACGTGCCGGTTGCTCATTGCGACGACAACGAATCCGAACCATCGGACGCGAACGAGACGACTTTCGAGGGAATCGCGGCCGAGCCGGCTTCGCTTTCGGCTCAGAGTGTTGTGCCCGCTCCGAAGCGGGCGCTCGCCGGTGTGGCCGATGGTGCGGTCACGATCATCCGTTCGTGCTCGGGCGGCACGCTGCCAGGCTGGCTCGAGCGCCTGCGTGAGTCTGGTGGCACGCCCGGGGCGTCGCTCCAAAAGCCCCTGCGTGTCGGCGTGAAGCTGCCCGAGCAGCAGTTCAGGAGCCTCGAACTCGCTCCAGGCTCGTTGGGCGTGGCGTTCGTTCCGTTCTCGGGCGAGGGCGATGCCGCCCAGTGGCGGAGGCTTGGGTTCGATGCCGTGATCGAGCAGGTCGCCCCCGATGCCCCGCTGACGATCCGCACCGCCGAGGCTCCCGAGTCGCCGGCGGCGTGGCACGACTGGTCGCTGGCGCTGCCACTCAGTTACTCGTCGTTGTTCCCGCTGCGGATCGATGCGGCCCAAATCACGCTCGAGTCGTTCGACTGGTCGGACGAGGGCGCTGTGGCGGTGTTGCGTTCCTTGTTGGAGACCGCCGCGCTGCTGAGCCGCTACCCGAGCCGCCTGGGGCTCGGCGACCGCCTGCGTGGCCGGCCCGCGCTGGGGCTCATGCTGGGTTCGCCAGTGGTGGCCGACCCGGCCTTGGACCGCGCGTTCTCGCACATGGTGGCCGTACTCAGCGATCGCCAGCAAGGCCGAGTCGCCGAGGTCGAGCGATCGGCGATGCGTGTGCTGGGCGTGTATCTCTCGTGGACGGGCTGCGGCATGATGCCCGAGGATCGCGTGGCCGCCGCGCGCACCATCGGCAGGCTTGGCCCGGGCGAGGGTGAGACCTACCTGCGGGCCTGCGTTGCCGCATTCTCCGGCGGGCACGAGGTTCTTGGATATGACCTCATGCTCACCGGCCACGAACGGCTGGCGCTGGAACGTCCCGAACCGCTGGTCGATCCTATGGAGTACCTGATCTCGGACATTTCCTTCAACCGTGGCGGGGCCGAGACGATGGGCAAGCTCGCGGCGGGGCTGGCGTACGCGACGGCCCTGATCGACTCCCCGCGCGTGGCGTACGTGCTCGACGACGTGCGTGATGAGGTGATGAGCGCGAACTGGCTCGAGGTGGACCCTGACACGCGCGAGCAGGTGCTGGCGATGATCGAGGCACTCTCGACCGTGCGTGTGAAGGCGGCGGCGTAGCAAGACGAGGCCCTGGCGTGAGCCTGGGACCCAGCCCGATCTATCCCTCAACGTCCAGTTGCGGTGGCGCTTCGTGCTCTTGTTGCTGAGCGCCGGGCTCGTCTTCGGAGCGATCGGTGGCGCCTTGCTTCTGCGGTACCGCGTTCACGCTGAGCACAACGCGATCGCCGGTCTGCTTGCCGTTCTTGGTGCGGCGGTTCTGGTCGCTCTCTTTCGCGGCCGTGGCGACCTTACTGGCCCGCTCGGTGGCGGCGGCCGTTGAAGCTATCGCGGCGGCGGCGCTGGTGGGTACAACGCTCATAATCAATTCATCGGACAAATCTGTGTGAGGGCTCGAAAATAATCCTCACGCGACCCGAACAACTGGTCAAACCCCGACAATATTGGCGCCACAATCGACGTAGATGTTCTCGCCGGTCACGCCCGCGCTCAGGTCGCTGGCCAGATAAACGGCCGTGTTACCCACGTCGCCGCCCTCCACGTTCCGCTTCAGGGGCGAGCGTTCGAGGTTCTGCTCGCTGATCTTGTCGGCCCCACCCACGGCGCTGGAGGCCAGCGTGCGGAGGTAGCCGCCCGAGATGGTGTTCACCCGGATGTTCTGGGCCCCGAGGTCGCCGGCGAGGTAGCGGGCCGTGGCTTCGAGCGTGGCCTTGGCCACGCCCATGATGTTGTAGCCCGGGACGACCTTCTCAGCGCCGTAATAGCTCATCGCCATGACCGAACCACCCTCTTTGGCAAGCACATCGCGGCAGCGGCGGCTCAGCCCCAGCAGGGTGTAGGCCGAGATATCGATCGCGCTCAGGAACGCATCGCGTGGCGTCTCGACGAACTTGCCGTGGGCGAGGTATTCGCGGTCGGCGTAGGCGATGGAGTGGACGAGCACGTGCATCGCCTTGTGGCGAGACTCGAAGGCCGAGATCGCCGAATCGATGTCGGAGTCGCTCGCGGCGTCCATAGGGATGATGAGCGGTTCGGTCCCGCCCTCCCCGGGCAGCGCTTTCACCGCCCGCTGGGTACGCCGCTCGTTCTTCTCACCCGGCAGGCAGGTATACGCGCAGGTCGCGCCGTGGTCGATCAGGGCCTTGGCGATGTGCCAGGCGTACGACCGCTCGTTCGCGATCCCGACGATCAGAGCGACCTTCCCATCCAACACACCCATGCTGCCTCCCGGGCTTAGCCGGCCAATGGTCATCCAGAAGAAGACCCAGTGTACGGCCTCGGGTCGGCCAGCGGTGACATACGATGGGGCGTGGAAGAGAACACGACGACAACTTCGGCCGAGGACTGGTACAAAGAACTGGTCTCCTCGGGCATCACCCGGCGTCTGCTGGAGATCTGCCGGGATGAGGACCTGGGACCCGACCATCAGGACCCCACGGCCATGCTGATGGTCGATGCTGCCGAGCGGTCCGAGGCCTGGGTGGTGGCCCGCGAGCCGGGGATCATCTGTGGCCTGCAGGCGATCGGCGACGTGCTGGACGTGCTGGCCCCGACGACGCTCTTCCGTGATCTGGCCCAGGACGGCGAGAACATCGACCAGGGCAAGCGGCTCGGGGCGCTGCTCGGGCCGCGGCGGGAGATCCTGGCAGCCGAACGCACGCTGCTCAACCTGCTCGGCCGTCTGAGTGGCGTGGCGACCCAGACCTCGCGGTACGTCAACGCGGTGGGTGAGTCGCTCACCCAAGTGGTCGATACGCGCAAGACCACGCCCGGCTTGCGACAACTCGAGAAGTACGCCGTACGCTGCGGCGGTGGCCAGAACCACCGCATGGGGCTGCATGATGCCGTACTGATCAAGGACAATCACCTTGTGGGCATGACGCCAAGCGAAGCGGCCGAAAGGGTCGCCAGTGTGGCCGTCGATGCGAGGGATCGCTTCGAGTTGGCGTTCGTCGAGGTCGAGGTCGACACGCTCGATCAACTCGAAGCCATGCTCGCGCTCGACGAGGGAGCCATCGACATCATCCTGCTGGACAACATGGGCGTAGAGCAACTGGCCCAGGCCGTGGAGATGCGCAACGCCAAGGGCAGGCTGCCGCTGCTCGAGGCCTCCGGTGGCATCGAACTCGCTGGCATGGGCGACGTGGCGCGCACCGGAGTCGACAGGATCTCCGTGGGTGCGTTGACGCACCACGCGGTGTGGTTGGACATTGGCTTGGATGCGGGTGTACCAACGTGACTGCCGAGGATTGGTCAACTCTTCGGGCTCCCATTGGTCGCTTCGACAGTGTGATCGTGCTCGACCAGACGCCATCGACGCAGGGCGATGCGAGGCTGCTGTGCAACGGGCGAGCCGGGCTCGCCGTGGTTGGCAAGCGTCAGGTCGCGGGCCGGGGGAGGCAGGGCCGCTCGTGGGACGACGGGGGCGGGGCCTCGCTCTCGATGAGCATGGTTGTTCACGCGAGCCTGCCCGCGGCCGGCTTGTCGCTGGCGGTGGGGCTCGGTGTCATCGAGGCCTGCGAGTCCTTAGGCGATCCAGATCTCGGGCTGAAGTGGCCCAACGACGTGGTGGCGCGAGCCAGCGGCGTGCGCGGGCGGAAGCTCGCGGGCGTGCTCATCGAGGCGGATCGGTCGGTTGCGATCGTTGGAGTCGGTCTGAACGTATCGACCCCAGACGACCAGTGGCCGGCGGAGTTTGATCAATCGGCCGTAAGCCTGGCACAACTGGGCGTGGAGGTCGATCGACCAGCAGCCGCGGCGGCGGTGCTCGATGGCGTCTCACGATGGTTGGACGCACCTCCGACGGCCATCGGCGAGCGTTGGCTTGAGGTTGGCACGCTGCGAGGCGAGCGGTGCCGATTCCGTGTCGAGGGGCAACCGGTCGTGGGTGTCGTCGTGGACATGGATAAGCAGTGGCGCCTGGTGCTGGAAACCGATCATGGCTCGCGGGTTCGCATCGACGCGGCTCATGCCCACCTCGAAGAATCGCGGCCGGTGGGGAGTTAGCCTATTCCTATGGCCGATGGTGCTGTCGCAGATGAAACCCAGAACACGATCGTTCGGCTGAAAGTCGACGGCATGACATGTGCCGGCTGCGTATCAAGCGTTGAGAAGGCCCTGAACAAGACGAACGGCGTGCGCAGCGCGATGGTGAGTCTGGCGGGCGGGTCGGCGCTGGTCAAGGGCGAGTCGCTCGACGCCGAGGCATTGGCGTCGAGCGTGCGTGGCGCGGGGTTCGAGGCTTCGCCGGCCGCTTCAGGGGATGCCGCGGCCGACCTGGCCAAGCGCCTCGGCGAGGACGACTCGAAGCAGGCCGACGCGTGGCGATGGCGGGTGGTGCTTGGCGTGGTTCTCTGGCTGCCGATGGAGCTTTCGCACTGGTTCGGGCATTCGCTCGGGCTGCACATGCAGAGCGGAGCGGGCCTGGCCGTCGCGTTGGCGGTGGGCACGGTGGCCCAGGTGTTTATCGGGTCGGCGTTCTATCGCTCGGCGATCTCCGCTGCCCGGCGCAAGACCACAAATATGGACACGCTGGTGTCTCTGGGCAGCGCATCGGCGTACACGCTCTCGCTCGTGCATGCGGTCGTTACGTTCTCGGGCGGGGGTGAACGGCCGACCTACTTCATCGAGGCAACAGGCCTGCTCACGCTGATCTCGCTTGGCCATTGGCTCGAACGCCGGGCAAGGCGGGGAACGACCAAGGCCCTTCGCGAGCTGGCGGCGATGCAGCCCACCGAGGCGGTGGTGCTGGCCGACGAGAACGACAGCTCCGGCTCGACCGTCCCCGCGCGTGACGTCTTGCCGGGTGACCTTGTGCTCGTGCGTGCCGGGGAACGTTGTCCGGTAGACGGTGAACTGATCGGGCCGGCGTCGCTCGACGAGTCGGCGGTCACGGGCGAATCGGTGCCGGCCGACAAGCAGGCGGGCGAGTCGGTCATGGCCGGCTCGGTGGCGGTGGGCACGCCGGCCATCGTCCGCGCCACGACGGATGGAGCGAGCGGTACGCTGGGTCGCATGGTGGCGCTCGTGGCCGATGCGTTGGCGAGCAAAGCCGATGTGCAGAGGTTGGCCGACAAGGTCTCCTCGATCTTCGTGCCGCTCTCGATCTCCATCGCGCTGGTGAGCTTCGTTGCGTGGCTGCTGGTGCCCGGCGGTGGCATCTCGAAAGCGGTCGTGACGGCGGCAACGGTGCTGGTGATCTCGTGCCCTTGCGCGCTCGGGCTCGCGACCCCGCTGGCGGTCATGGTCGGGACCGGGGCGGCCGGGCGGCGGGGCATCCTCGTCCGATCGGCCAGCGCACTCGAGCGGGCGGCGGTTGCGAAGGTGGCGCTGCTCGACAAGACCGGCACGATTACCAGCGGCGAGCCAGTCGTGCGGGACGAGACCGAGGACGAGTTACTCGCGACCGCCGCGACGCTGGCGTGCCGATCCGGGCACCCGTTGTCGAAGGCGATCGTGCGTGCGACCGAAGCCCGTGGGATCGACTACGAGTCGGCTCAGAACGCCGAGGAACAAGCCGGCATGGGCATGGTGGGTCTGGTTGATGGCCACGGTGCCATGCTGGTCTCGGTCGATGCCGCCCGGCGAGAAGGCCACCCGCTCGACGACGTGTCGCTCGACGACGGCCCGGCGTCGGTCGTGCTGCTCGATGGTGAACTCGTCGGTGTTGTCCGTTTCCGCGAAGAACTGCGCTCTGGCGCGGGCGACTTCGTACGCGAGCTTGGCGAACTGGGCATCGAGCCGCGTGTGCTGACCGGAGATCGCGAGGGCCCCGCCCATCGCCTGGCCGATCGCATCAAGCTCGATCGCAAGCACGTCCACGCCGGCCTTTCACCACAGGACAAGGTCGACCGCGTCCGCGAGGCCGCCGAGCGTGACACGGTGATGATGGTCGGCGACGGCATCAACGACGCACCCGCCATGGCCGCGGCGTCGGCGGCGGGCGGAATCGGTGTCGCTATCGACGCGGGGAGCAACATCGCGCTCGAGGCCGCCGACGCGATCATCCCCGGTGATCGCCCTCTTGCTGTAGTCGACCTCGTTCGAATCGGTCGCGCGACGCACCGGGGCATCCGTCAGAACCTGTTCCTGGCGTTCGTGTACAACGCTGCGGCCATCCCCGCTGCAGCGTTCGGCCTGCTGGGCGAGCACGGCCCGGTCGTCGCGGCGGGTGCCATGGCGGTGAGCGACTTCCTGGTGATCGGCAACGCGATCCGCATCCGGCTGGTCATCGACAAGCAGACGCGACGCTAGAACGTCTTGCGGATCCGCGCCGCGGGGATCTCGAGCTGGTCGCGGTACTTCGCGACGGTGCGGCGGGCGATCTCGATGCCGCGCTTCTTGAGTTCCCGCACGATGGCCTCGTCGCTCAGCGGCTTGGCCTTGTTCTCGTTGTCGACCACGTCCTGCATGGCGGCCTTGATGGCGGCCCAGCTCACGTCGTCGCCCGCGTCGTTCTGGGTGCCGCCGGTGAAGAAGCGACGCAGCGGAACGACACCCCGCGGGGTTTGCAGGTACTTGTCGGACACCGCGCGCGAGACCGTGGCGACGTGGATGCCAAGTTGCTCAGCTACCTGTGTCATCGGCAGGGGCTTGAGGCTCTCGGGCCCATAGTCGAAGAAATCCCGTTGGGCGTCGAGCACGGCGTGGATGACCCGCAGCAACGTGTCACGCCGCTGGCCGATAGCGTCGACTAGCCACTGGGCGTTGCTCAGGTTCTTGCGGACAAAGTCGCGGCCCTGCTTGTCGAGCTCGCGCGTGCGCACCATCTCCGAGTACTCTCGGTTGATGCGCAGGTTCATCAAGTTTCGGTCGTTGAGGTACGCGACGTATCTGTCGTTGTCCTCTTCGTACTCCACGATGGCGTCGGGGATGATCGGCTCGCTGCGATCGGGGGCCAGCCGCTTCCCAGGCGCGAGGCTCAGGCGGCGGAGCAGTTGCACGCCGGTCTTGATCTCCTCCATCGTCAGCGTGGTTGCCTCGGCGATCTTGGGCAGCCGGTTGTTCATCAGGTCGTCGAGGTGATCGGCTACGAGCCAGCGGGCGGATTCGATCGCGTCGTCGGTGGCCTCGTCCTCGTTAAAGTCCGGGTCGATCTGGACGGCATCGAGCTGGAGCAGCAGGCACTCACGGGCATCTCGTGCACCTACGCCCGTCGGTTCGAGCGCGAGCTGGGCCTCTTCGAGCACCCAGGGGAGCTGCTCGAGCAGCTTGTCGCGTCCGCCGACCGACTCGGCCAGGGGCTCGGGGGCCTGGCGGGCGATGTCCTCGAGCGGGGTGCGGAGGTAGCCGTCCTCGTCGATGAACGAGATGAGGTAGCCGCCCACCGATCGCAGCTCGGCGTCCATCTCGGTCAGGGCCCACTGGTCGCGGAGCTGCTCGCTGACCGAAGCCTGTCGGGCGGGGGCGGCGGCCATGGCGTCCATCTTGCCGTCGCGCTCGCCAGAGTTGATACGGCTGGGTGCGCCGGGCTCCAGGTTCGCCCGGCTGGGGCCGTCGAAGGAGTTGTCGGCGGCGTCGGGCTGGTCGGTCTGGTAGCTGTCCAGGCGTGCGAAGTCGTCCTGGGCGTTGCCCTGGTCGGTGATGGTCAGCTCGCGGTCTGGGCGGTCGGTCTCGTCCTTCTTGGCCGTCTTGTCGGCGACGTGCTCGACGATCTCAAGGGCCATGTTGCCCTCGAGCTCTTCCTCGATGCGTTGCTCGAGGTCGGCCAGGGGCATCTGCAGGATCTCCATCGACTGGATGACCCTGGGCGACAGCTTCATCTGCTGCCCGAGACGCATGTGCTGGCTGGTGTCGAACCTCACGGGGCGAGTCTAGCGCGATCGGCACTCGTCTGAGAACGCCTCACAGCTTGCGAGCGGCGATGTCGAGGCTGGTCACGTACTCGCTCATCTTCGAGCCCTTGGGAAGGGCGGCGATGATCTTCTGGTAGAGCGGATCCTGCCAGGTGGTCATGGCCTCGACGTACTCGGGCTTGCTGGCGAGTTGGATGTCGGCGAGGCCCGCCGCCTCCATGTCTGCACGGATTGTGTCGACGAGCTTCGCCCCGGCCACGCAACCGACAAGGGCCTCAACGTCGGCTACAACCGACTCGGGCAGTGGCTTGAGGAGCGCCAGATCGCTGATCGCCACACGACCCCCGGGCTTGAGCACGCGGGCGACCTCACGCCACACCTGGGCCTGATCGGGTGAGAGGTTGATCACGCAGTTGCTCAGCACCACGTCGATGCTGGCGTCGGCCAGCGGGAGGTGCTCGATCTCGCCCAGCCGGAACTCGACGTTGTCAAGGCCGCTCTGGCTCTTGTAGCTCTCGATGTTCTTGCGGGCCTTGCTCAGCATGTCGGGGGTCATGTCGACCCCGATGACGCGGCCGGTGGCACCGACGCGCGGGCCCGCCAGGAAGCAGTCCATGCCGCCGCCGCTGCCCAGGTCGAGCACGACCTCGCCCTGCTGGAGCGCAGCGATGGCGGTCGGGTTGCCGCACGAGAGGCCCATGTTCGCGCCCTCGGGTAAGGCGGAGAGGTCGTCGTTGGCGTAGCCCACAGCGGAGGCGACCTGATCGGCGGTGAGCGTGGTGGGGCCGCAGCAACCACCGCCACCGCCGCCTGCGCCGCAGCACGATCCGCCGGCGGTCGGGGTGCTCTGGACGCTGGACCATTGGCCATCGCGCGCGATCTTGGCGTAGCCCTCGCGGACCGTATCACGGACAGTGTCGGGGTTGGTTGTCATGACGGTTCTCCTTCCGGCGAAGCCGGTGGGTGTGTTGTATTGGCATACAAACGGCGGCCCAGCCAGAGCGAAACGCTCACCAGGCCAATCAGGACGGGCACCTCGACCAGCGGGCCCACGACCGTGGCGAACGCCACGCCCGAGCCCAGGCCGAAAACGGCGATGGCGACGGCGATGGCCAGCTCGAAGTTGTTGCCGCTGGCGGTGAAGGCCAGCGTGGCGGCTCTCGGGTAGTCGGCGCCCACCTTCTGGGCCATGAAGAAGCTGATCAGGAACATCACGACGAAGTAGATCGTCAGCGGGATGGCGATGCGGAGGATGTCCAGCGGCAACTCGACGATGCGCTGGCCCTGGAGCGAGAACATCAGCACGATGGTCGCCAGCAGCGCGATGAGCGTGAGCGGCGCGATCCTGGGGATGAACGCGCCGTTGTACCAATCGTCACCCTTGATTGGCCGCAGCACGAACCGCGTGAGCATGCCGGCGAAGAATGGGATGCCCAGATAGATCAGCACGCTCTGGAAGACCTCGGCGATGGACACGTTGACGACGGCACCCTCCAGCCCGAGCAACGGCGGCAGATAGGTGATGAACACCCAGGCGTACACGCCGAAGAAGAGCACCTGGAAGATGCTGTTGAACGCGACGAGCCCGGCGGCGTAGTCGCTGCTGCCTTTGGCCAGGTCGTTCCAGACCAGCACCATCGCGATGCACCGAGCAAGCCCCACGAGGATGAGCCCGGTCATGTATTCCGGTTGATCGCGCAGGAAGATGACCGCCAGCACAAACATGAGCACGGGGCCGACGATCCAGTTCTGCACCAGCGAGAGCACGAGGATCTTCCAATCCTTAAAGACCTCGGGCAGCTTCTCGTAGCGCACCTTGGCCAGCGGCGGGTACATCATGAGTATCAGGCCGATGGCGATGGGGATGTTGGTCGTGCCCACGCTCAGGCCATCAAGGGCCTCGGGCACGCCAGCGGCGAACTTGCCGATAAGCACGCCGGTGGCCATTGCCAGGAAGATCCAGAGCGTGAGGAAGCGGTCGAGAACGCTCAGACGCTTGGGACGATCAGGGGTCATCGGCGATCTCGCTGCGGAAACAAGCTCGGCATGGTCTCGACGAACGCGCGGATCTCGTCTCGCACTCGGCGGTAGTGGGGCAGTGCCTCCTCGTCGCTGTGGGCATCGGCGGCTAGGCGTGGCGGATCCTCGAACCCGCGATGCACCACGCGGGTATGGCCGGTGAACAGCGGGCAGTGCTCATGGGCGTGATCGCACACGGTGACCACGAGGTCTAGCGTGTCGGGCTCGCACTGCGCGATCGACTTGCTCGAATGGCCGGAGATGTCGACACCGGCTTCGGCCATCGCACGCACCGCGAGGGGGTTTAAGCCCTGAGGATCGGTGCCCGCGCTGCACGCCTCGATCTGATCGCCGAGCAGGTGCCTGGCCCAGCCCTCGGCCATCTGGCTGCGGCAGGAGTTGCCCGTGCATAGGAACATCACTCGGGGCGGGACGAAGCGGGCCACGCTACTCGCCCTCGCAGCAACCGTTGTCGCAGCAGGTCGAGGGTGAGCAGTCGTCGATCGCGTCGGCGAGGTCTCGGAATGTGGCGGCAAGTTCGGCGCACCTGGGCGTGTACGTCACGGTCCGGCCTTCCTTCTTCGAATCCAGCACGCCAGCGCGGGCCAGCAGCGACAGGTGGCGGGCGACGACCGAGAAGTCCACGTCGCAGCACTCGGCCACCTCGCTCACCGAGCAGCCCCGGCGGCACTTGAGGATGCAGCGCAAGAGCAGAACCCGTGTGGGATCACCCAGGGCCTTGAAGAGTTCGGGGTCGAGCAGCCCGTCGACCGGGCCCTTCCGGCGGGCGGCCTGGCGGGGGGAGGCGGGCTGCTTAGATTTGGATAGTGACGCCATAATGCAAATATATTGCATCCTGGCAACAGGTCAAGCTCATCGAGAAAATTAGTGGTTGCCGTCGGTGACGCGGAGCACTTCTTGGACGGTCGACAGCCCGTCTTTGACCTTGTTCATGCCGTCCATCCGCAGCGAGACCATGCCGCGCTCCATGCACATGCGGCGAAACTCGCTGACGTTGGGGTTGCCCGCGACGACGTCCCGCAGCCGGTCGTCGACCGCCAGAAGCTCGTAAATACCGACACGACCCGAGTAGCCGGTGCCGCGGCAGCGGTCGCAGCCCTTTGCAGTCCAGATTTTGTCGGTGCTCATGCCCTGCATCTCGAGGTACTCGGCCATCTCCTCGCTGGGCCGTTCCTCGGCCTTGCAATGTTTGCAGAGGCGGCGGAGCAGCCGCTGGGCGAGCACGCCATTGACGGCGGCACCCACCAGGAACGGCTCCAGACCGATGTTGACCAATCGAGTAATGCTCGAAGGCGCGTCGTTGGTGTGCAACGTGCTGAGCACCAAGTGGCCAGTCAACGCGGCTTGCACCGCCGTCATGGCGGTTTCCATGTCGCGGATCTCACCGAGCATGATCACGTCGGGGTCCTGACGCAGCAGGGCCTTGAGGGCCTTACCGAAGGACATGCCGATCTTCTCGTGCGTCTGTGTCTGGGTGACGCCGTCGAGGTGGTACTCCACCGGGTCTTCCACGGTGGAGATGTTCATCTTGTTCTTGTCGAGCGTCCGCAGCGAGGCGTACAGCGTGGTCGTCTTACCCGAACCGGTCGGGCCGGTCACCAGCGTGATGCCGTGCGGAGCCGTCACGAGGCTCCGCCACACCTGGAGCGTGTCGTCGGAGAAGCCCAGGTCCTCGAGCTGCACGTTGATGCTCTTGGTGTCGAGGATACGCATGACGGTCTTCTCGCCATACGTGTTGGGCAGGGTCGACATACGCAAGTCGAGCTTGCGGCCGGCCACCGAGCAGCGGATGCGTCCGTCCTGGGGGATGCGTCGCTCGGAGATGTCGAGGTTGGCCATGATCTTCAGGCGGCTGGTGATGGCCGCCGACATCGAACCGGGCGGGTTCATGGCCTCGAAGAGCACGCCGTCGATGCGGAACCGCACCTTGAGCTTCTTGTCGGCCGGCTCGATGTGGATGTCGCTGGCCCCGTCCTTAATGGCCTGCTGGATGATGTAGTTGACGTAGCGGATGACCGGGCTCTCGCCGGCCTTCTGCTCCAGGTCGACTTCCTGCGAATCCTTCTTCTCGACTTGGACGTCGTCCTCGTCGACCTGATCGAGGATCTCGTTGAGGTCGACGTCCTCGGGCTCCTCCTCGTGCTCGCCCATGCCGGCAACTTCGAGGGCCCCGCGAATGTCGAACCCCGTGACCACCACGATCTTGACGCCGACCACTCCAAGTGTCTCGCGCAATTCATCGAAGAGGAACACGTCGTCGGGCCGCACGACACCCACGACCGCGCGCTGTCCTTCGGTGCGCAGGGGTAGAACGAGGTGATCGCGGCAGTAGTCCCCAGTCAACCGTTGGAGCATCGCCCCATCGAATCCGCCGTCGAGGCCAGAGTCCAGATCGATGCGCTCGAAGG
The DNA here is from genome assembly GCA_025916675.1 of Phycisphaera sp. Classification (NCBI taxonomy): domain Bacteria; kingdom Pseudomonadati; phylum Planctomycetota; class Phycisphaerae; order Phycisphaerales; family Phycisphaeraceae; genus Phycisphaera; species Phycisphaera sp. The sequence continues at coordinate 1,601,893 of CP098402.1, read as the reverse complement.
GGAGGTTCGCGTTCTCGGCCACGCACCGCTGCACGGCTTCCTCGTCGGCACCGCGCTCGATGAGCACCTCGATCAGCCGCCGCCCGGGCGTCTGCTTCACGATGGCCTGCGCCTGCGACATGTCCTCGCCCGAAACGGCGTGGGCCACGACCAGGCGCTGGGCGAGTTCCGTGGTGTCGTACTCGTCGCCCGCCGCGGCCTCATCGGGGGCGTAGACGTCGCTGATGGCCTTGCCCACCCGGGCGTCGGGTGCGTCCTTCGGCCGTTGCTTGACGGCCGGGTCGCTCTCGACCGCCCCGCGTCCCGCGTCGCCCTGGTTGGCGGGCATCGAGGGCAGCGGGCTGAACGCCTGCTCGGATTCGTCGATCCGGTGGCGAGCGCCCTTGCCCTTGCCCTTGTCCTGGCCTTCGGGCTTGCCCGAATCGGTCAGTTCGCTGAGGATGTCGTCGATGTTGTACTTGCTCATCTGTCGAGCATCCCCCGAAAAGAGTGCTTAGCGCTGGCTTTCCATCTCGAGCGTGCGCATCAGCGTCTTCGCGCGGAATGTCACCGCACGGCCCGAGATCGAGACGACCTCGAGCACGCCGTCAATCTTGTCACCGATGCGGTACACCTTGCCATTGATCTTGGCAAGCGGGTTCGTCTCGCTGTTGAGCACCATCTCGATCTTCATCGAGCCCAGCATCTGCTCGGCCTTTACCAGCACCTGGTCTCGGGCCTGAACGGGCCCGGCGGAGATGATGGGCGCGTCTTCCTGGGGAGCGCGGTCGAGGCGGAACGGGTTCTCGTGGATCTCTTCCAACGGGATCTGGGGCGGAGGGCCGGCGAGCGACAGACTCTTGAGAATGCGATCCTCGCCCTCGTAGTGGCGGGCCTGGGTCTGCTCGATCGTGTACCGCATCTCGACGGGCTTGAGCAATTTGCCGGGCGCAATGCCGCGGACGTGCATCCAGTAGATCACGCCGCCAGTGACCAGCAGCACGCCGGCGACGATGCCGATCTGGATCGGCAGCCGCTTGCTGCCGTCGGTCCCATAGCTCTCGACGATCTTGACCTCTTCGCCGGCACTCTCGGGTAGTTGTGTGGGATCGGTGCTCATCAGGCCTCCTCATCCTGGAAGTAGATACTCAGGGTGAACTCGGCCACCATGTGCCCATCGACCTTGTCCGACCGCCTCACGGTCATCTCGGGCAGGCGGGTGATGCGATCGAGCCGTTCGAGTTCCAACAGGAACTTGTAGAATCCACGGAAGTCGCCCACCATCTCGATCTTGAGCGGCTGCTCCATGTAGAGCGACGCCTTCACGGGCTTCTCGGCGATGATCGAGGGCTGCTGCAGCCCCGCCTTGCCGGCTAATTCCGAGATCTGACGAACGACGTTGCCCAGTTCCTTGTTGGTGGGCAGGCGGCTCTCGATGGTCTCGATGCGCTCGGCGATCTGGGTTGTCGCGGCTTCCAGCGTGCCGCGTCGGGCGCTCTCTTGCTGGAGCTTCTCGAGCTTCTCGCGCCGCAGCGCGATCTCCTCGCGGGCACGCTCGATCTGGGTGTTTTGCGGCCTGAACACGAACCAGTAGCTGGCCAGCGGGACGGCAAAGAGCACCAGGAGAAGGACGAGTTCACGAACACCAAACTTCATGTTACAGACCCTCCCCATCGTCGGGTTCGATCACGATCGCTTCTTCGCCCTCTGGCTCGCCTTCGGGCAGGTCGGAGGGTTCTTCGGTAGGAAGTGTGGTGCCGTTGGCCAGCGCGTCGGCCGACGACGGCGGCTCGATGCCTCGCGCATCGGCCCGCGGGTCGATCTCGGCGCTGATCTGGAACTTGCGCAGCTCCAGGTCTTTCATCTTCTGCCGCTCGGTGTAGTGCATCTCCACACGCCGCAGCAGCGGGGACATCTTGAGCGCTTCCAAATAGTCGGCCACCTCTTCGTTGGTCGACGTGACGCCGGTGAGCGTGAGCGTGTACTCGTAGCGTGGCGGCAGGATCGAGGCCTTCTCGTCCGTTTCGGCGCTGGCGCCGGTCCTGGTGCCGCCGAGCGAACCGGCCTGGCGGCCTCGCACGCTGGTGCGCTGCTGCTGGGCGGTCTGGCCCTTGATCGGGGCAGCCTCAGCCACCCGGCGGCCCTTGAGTTCCACCGTCAGCAGGGTCATCTCGTCGGGCATCCGCGTGACCAGCTCGGCCATCAGGATGCTGCGCGGGACCGGCTCGATGAGCGCGGTCACGATCTCGGCCTTCTGGAGCATCTGCTCCTTCTGCTCTTCCAGCTTGATGAGCAGCTCGATCTCGGGCTCGGCGGCCGTGTACTGCACGGCGATGGCCTCACGCTCGTCATGCACCGACTTCCAGTTGCGGTTGGTGACGAAGAAGGCCGCCACCACCGTGCCCATCACGGCGCAGAAGAGCGTCAGGCCAATAATGTTGGCCCGCCCCTCGGCCTTGCGCTGGACATAGTCCTCGGGGAGGAAGCCTCCGCCAAGGGCGCCGCCCTGCTGGTTGTTGTCGCCTGAGGGTCCGAGCATGACGATCCTCCGTAGATCCGCGTCTGATCAAAGATCGGTTGGGCGAAGGCACAAGCCAAGCGCCACGGCCCATCCGGGTTGGCTTCCGCTGAGGTCCGTGCCGATGCAGGGCTCATTTCCGGTCCGGGTAACACGAGCGAGCGGGTCGGCCATCTGCGCCGGCAGTTTCAGCCGCTTGGCGATATGCGTGCATAACGCGATCTGCCGGGATTCCCCGCCTAAGAACACCACCCGCTCGATCTTGCGCTGCGGGCATAATCCGTTGTAATACCGGACGCACATCTGGACCTCGTCGGTGAGGATCTCCAGCGGCTCGGTCAGGTCGGTGCCCGTGCGCGACATCGTTTCGTCCAGCGTTTCCATGCCCGCGGCGCTCTCGTCCAGGGCGGCCATCACGGCGCTGTCGCCGTTGGTCTCGCTGCTGGGCGTGGCGCGGGAGCGCTTCAGGGCGGCCTCAAGCATCGCCAGGCCCGAACCACCAACCGCCTGGTCGACGCTCTCGTCCTTGGACGCCGCGGGGGCCGCAACGGCCTCGGGCACAAGCGTCTGGAGGTTCAGGCGGATCGAGCGGGCACGCTCGAGGTCGATGTTCTGCTCGCGGGCGATGGCCTCGTCCAGGTGCTTGCCGCCGATCTCGACGAACTTGGCAAAGGCCAGCCGCTCGCCGTCGCCGACCAGAACGCGGGAGCCACCGGCACCCAATTCCAGGTAGAGCGTGGGCTTGTCCTCGTGGCCCTCCAAGTGGCGGGTGCACGCGTGCATGGCCGTGATGATCGCCTGGAAGTCGCTGTGCATCGCGACCGGCTCGAGCTTGGCAGCCTTGAGGGCACGCATCAGCCGCTGGATCACGTCGCGGCCCGCACCCATGCAGATGACCTCGCCGCGGCTGCCGGTGCCGGTACTCTCGACGGGAACCCACCGGTACACCAACGCGTTGGGGTCGCAGCCCAGGGCGGACTGGATCTTGGCCCTCACCAGCGTGTCGAGCCCCACGCCATCGGCCTTGACGATCTTGAGGTGCTTGCAGAACGACATGGCGCTGGGCATGGAGCACACCGCCCGCTTCCCCTTGAATCCACCGGCCTTGACTAACTTGGGCAGCGCCTCGATCTGGTAGGCCATGCGGGCCTGGGCGTCACGACGAAGCCGCGAAGGCATCTCGAGCGCTGCGGCGGCCACGAGGTGAGGATTCGCCCCGGTCGTGATCTGGAGCACCTTCAGCTCGGCGGTCCCGAACTCGAAGGCGATGGGCGACACCGACCCGCTCATGAGGCGGGTCGAGCCGATCGCGGAGAGTGTTTTCAGCGAGATGCCCACAACGGCCCCCTGACCCGCACTTTGGCCCACGCGCAGCATCGCCACGCAAATCCACGGTCAGCCCATGGAATCGGTCCTTGCAGGGGGCAAATCCAGCCTCGCTTGTCAGTTCGGTAGCCTGTTCAGATCCGCCCCGCCCGCACAATCGTGCGCTCGGACCCATTCGGTGAGTTATCGGGCAAGGGCGGCGGCACCGACATCCCTGGCCAACTCGCCGAGCACATCCAGAGCCTCGCCGATCGACCAGACCTGGCATTCACGGTTTCCGGTCGTGTTGCTGATAACCCGGAGCTCGATGAATGGCACGCCGAGCTTTGCGGCCACTTGGCCAACCGCAGCCCCTTCCATCGCCTCGGCGACCGCGAGCGTGCGTTCGGCCACAGTGCTGGCCAGGGCGTCGGTCCCAGAACATGTCGACACGGTCGCCACGGGGGCCGTCGTCGACACGAGCGGACCCAGGCAATCCAACAGCCCGGGGGACGCCGGCACGCCCCGATCGTCGAAGGGGCCAAGCGGAAAACCCATCTGCGAACACCCTACAAACGACCCGTCGGGCAGAGCGAGCCCCTCGTCGGCATAGATCGATCGTGTGGCCGCGACAGTACTCCCGATGGCCAGCGGCTTGCCATTAGGAAGTGCCCCGGCGATGCCGAGATTCACCACAGCTCCATACGTCCGAGAATGTAACGCAATACCGACCCCAGCGGCCGCGTTGGCCTTACCGACACCTGTTGTTAGTACGGCAAGGCCATCATCTGTCTCGCGTGGCTCCCACTCGGCAGCCGCATCGGCATCGAGCCCAATGCCGGCAAGCACCGCCCGTGCTTCTGCGGGGGCGGCGACAACGAGGAGCCAGGGGGCATCACGAGATGGTTTAGGAGGCGTGATCATGGTCTGTGAATCGATCCGGGAGGCCCCAGATATTTGCGGGTTTTCGGTGACAGGCTGGAACCTATCGGGGCTCTGAGTGGTTCAACGCTAGTGTGCAAGAATACCGACTGCCGATGGATCGGCCAATCTGGTGCGATTCGGCATCCGATTCGGAATTTTCGAGAACATCTCAGGGGTACGAGCCCTCGGGAAGGTGGCCCATGGGACAGGTACGAGCAAGGCGAGGCGGCATCTTGGTGAAGGCTGCGGGGGCAGTCGTGGTGCTGGCCGTGGTTGGTGGCGGGCTTTGGTACGGCTCGACACAATTAGCTGACATGGACACGGTCCGCTCGAGCGACTTGGTCGAGGCTTCAGTTCGTGACTTTGACATCCAGACGATCGCCACGGGGGAGCTCGAGGCCCGCCAGCAGGTCGAGATTCGCAACAAGCTCGACAGCCGGGCGACGCTGACGACCATCGCCAAGGAGGGCACACGCGTCAAGAAGGGCGACGTGCTTTTCACGCTCAACAGCGAGTCGATCGAGGAACAGATCACCGAAGAAGAGAGCCGCGTCGAGACGGCCCGTGCCGATCTGGAAGCCGCTGAGAACGCTTATCTCATCCGGGTCAGCGACAACGAATCGAATCTGCGTGCGGCCAACCTGGAGAAGGAACTCGCTGAGCTCGCGCTCCAGCAGTGGCGTGATGGCGACGACCTCAAGGAGACCGAGCGGCTCCAGGCCGACTTGGATAGCGCCAAGCGAAATTCCACCCGGCTCAGTGAGAAGCACGAGCAGAGCAAGACATTGTTCGAGAAGGACTTCAAGAGCAAGAACGATTTTGATCAAGAAGTGATCCAACTACTCGAAGCCGAATCTCGCGTAAAGCAGGCCCAGCTCGCGTTCGACACCTACCGAGATTACCAACGCCCTCGCGACGAGAAGCAGCGCACGAGTGACGTTGCCGAAGCCGAGGCCAAGGTCGAGCGCGTGCGAAAGCAGAATGCCATCGAGTTGGCCAGCCGGGAGGCGAACCGTAAGAACGCGCGCCGCCAGCTCGAGCTACGCGAGGAGCGTTTAGCCAAGCTTCGTGAGCAACTCAGCTTCTGTGTGATCCACGCACCAAACGACGGGCTGGTTGTGTACAACTCGAACACACGCCAGGGCCGCTGGAACAACGACCCCCCCGAGCCCGGCACCGAGATTTCGCCGAACCAGGTCGTGCTCGTGCTACCCGATACGACCGAGATGGTCGCGTCCGTACGGGTTCATGAGTCCCTGGCAGGGCGGTTACGTCCGGGCCAGCCCGCCATGGTGCAGATCGAAGCGCTCGGCTCTCGCGTCTTGCCGGGCACGGTTGATTCCATCGGTGTGCTCGCCGAGAGTGGGAGCTGGCGCGATCCGAACCTGCGCGAATACACGGTGCGCATCTTGCTCCAGCCCGGCGAATCGGCGAAGGATCTGAAGCCCTCGATGCGAGCAGAAGCCACCATCGTGCTGGATCAGGTCGACGATGCGTTGACGATCCCAGTGCAGTCGGTGTTCAGCGAAGGCCGCCTCCGGTACGTCTACTTGCCCAATGGTGCCCGCTACGAACGAGTGCCCATCCGCCTGGGGCGTCGCAGCGAGACCGAGGCCGAAGTCCTTGCAGGGATTTCCGCGGGAGACCGTGTCCTGGTTCGGGATCCCGACCAGGGCGAGGTGCTCAGCCAGGAATGGGATGAGTCCAGGCTGGAAACGGTCGGCTTCACACTCGACGAGAACGGCCAACCCGCGCCAGCCCAACGCGAGGGCCGTCCGGGACGCTCCGCGCAGGCGAAGCCTGCCGAGGCCGAGACGAAGGAAGCCACGACCGTCGAAGCAAGTACGGAAGACGCTGGCGAGGCTGTCGAGAAGACCGAGCAGGTCGCGACGACGGCGGAAGCCGAGCAGCCCGCAGAGCAGGTCCAGCCGGCTGGCTAATTCCGCTTCTTAGGAGGCATCAAGGGTTTCGGCCCGGTTGATCCGCTCGCGGTCGGCCCTGCGCAGGTCGAACTCGCTGGTGCTGGGCAGCAGGAAGTTCTCGTCCGAAACATCGAACCCCTCGGCGTGCGAGATGTACAGGTCTGGCGTGCAGGACAGATCGATCAGGCCCTTGGGTTCCTCGCCGGCGTCGAGCAGGTCCGAGTCATCGGGGCTGGCGTCGACCGCGGCTTCCAGCCCTTCGATGGGTAGCACCCGCGGCCGACAGGGATCATCCGGGCGCCAGTTGCAAACGACGGCCCTTGAGTCGTTGCTCAGGGTGACGATCGAGCCGGGCGCGTAAGCCGGCACCGACGCAACCAATGCCCGGATGACCATCGGGTCGTACCGTTTTGAGGTCTCGCCCAGTGCCATCTCGCGAAGGGCAGATACCGTCGCGCGGCGGGCCTGCGGGACCGAATCGGCGCCTGGCGCATCGCCGCTGTCACGCAAGCGATCGAATTCGTCGGCCACGGCAACAATGCGCGCGAACACGTGGATCTCCTGGCCTACCAGCGGGATGGCACCGCCGCCCAACAGCTTACGCCGCGGGAATCCCGAGCCGTCATGGGCCTGGTGGTGGTGGAGTACGACCGCGGCGGCGGACGGGTCGACGCCCTCGCGCACCATATCGAAACCGAGCTTCACGTGCCGTTGCCAGTGTGGGTCGGTCTCGTCGTGCTCGCGGTTCCACTTTCGCAGGGTCTGCGTGGGCAGCCGCAGCATGCCCACGTCGTGCAGCATCGCGCCCACGCCCAGGGATGTCACATCCTTGGCGTGCGCGGGGTGGAGCCTCGAGCGTTCGGCGATGAGATAGTCGCCCAGCTTCAGGCCCATCAGCAAGCTCAAGAAGCACACCGAGTTGGCGTGCCGGCCGTGTGGCGTGTCGGCGGTGGAGAGTTCTTCGACGTAGTACGCGGCGGTCGGCGCGCGCAGCAATTGCTCGATGAGCCCAACAATGGCGCGCTTGTAGGCAGCATATTCGAGCTTTGCCTTGGCATTGCCGGCCACGGTATCAAGGGCGCTGAGCACCTGATGGCTCAGCCCGGCACGCGCTTGCAGGATGGCAGGACTCACAAACCCGCCCAGGAACCCCATGCCCGGATAGTGGATCCAGATCTCGCGCAGCTCGATTTCCCGCAGGCGCGCGATGAGGCGGCCATCCAGCGTGACACCCGACTTGAGCAGCACCGGACCGCCGCGCCTGGGGTGGTAGACGGGCATGGCCAGACGCATGCCGTCGGCGGCTTCGTGGATCGATACGCGCAGCATGGGCCCCTCCGGGTACTCAGACGTTCATTGGACACCATCGGCATCCGGAACGCCTGAATTGGCCTCAGTTGCGGCGAAACCGCGCGAATCGTCAAAGATTGGCATCGGACCGTGTTATGCGGACTGCATCAAGACAACCAGGGTGATGTAAGCCGCATAGGCGGTCATCAGCACGGCACCCTCGGCCCGGCTCACGCTGAATCGCGTGATCATGATCGGTAGCAGGATGAGTGTCAGCCCCAGCATGACCCACGCGTCGCGTTGCATGGCGATCGCGGGTACTTCGAGTTCACCGACCAGACCGCTGACGCCCACGACGCACAGGACGTTGAAGATATTGGACCCGAGCACGTTGCCTACGGCCAGGTCCGAGTGGCCCTTGAACGCGGCCAGCACCGTTGTGACAACTTCGGGCAGCGACGTGCCCATGGCGACCAGCGTGAGCCCGATGATGAACGCCGGCACGCCTAGAGCGGTCGCCAAGTCGGTCGCGCCCAGCACCGCGCGTTCCGATCCGATGACCATCGCGCCCAAGCCCAACACGACCAAGAGCAGGTTCAGCACCACGTTTGGCTGCTTTGCGTCCTCGTCGGGCGTCTCACCCTGGGCCTCGATGACCAACGCGGAGTCTTCGGGGTCGAGGTGCTTCGAGGCGTAGAGCGTCCATGCGATGAATGCGACGAATCCGACGATCAGCAACATGGCTTCGGTGCGCGAGATGCTGCCGCCGAAGAGGGTGAACACCATGCTGATCGTGACCACGATCAGCATGGGTACTTCTCGCCGGACCACGCCGCCGCGCACCCGGGCCGGCTTGATCACGGCGGCCAGCCCGAGCACGAGCCCGATGTTGGCGATGTTTGATCCGATGACCGTTCCCACGATCAGGTTGCTCTCGCCCTTCAGGACGGCCCCGACGCCGGTGGCCAACTCGGGCATGCTGGTACCGAAGGCGACCACGGTGAGCCCGATGATGAAGTTCGAGACGCCCAGCCGCTTGGCGAGGGACGTGGCGCCGCGGAGCATGATCTCGGCCCCACCAACGAGCAGCGTCAGTCCGAGCAGCAGCCACAGCAGCGAGGCAAGGTGTTGCAAGGTCCTGGGTCTCCGGTCCGGACGGGGCGATAGGGATCACCCGACCAGCAGGACGGGCCCGGCATGGTAGCTTGGGATGTTGCTCGGCTCGGACCCTGTACGCCTCGTAGGGGTCAGCCCCCGCCGAGTGAGAACCACTGGGGCAGCACGGGCACCACCACTAACGCCACCGGCCTAGGAGCGCCATCGGGCCCGACCGAGGACAGGAGGGCTTCGGCCAAGGTCGACGTGGGCACGTCCGGACCGAAGCGGCCGAGGATCTCCCCGCGCACGGTCGGGGCGATGATCAGCGCGTACCCACGCGGGATTGACCCACGCAAAATGAGCCGCTCGAACACCGGGCCCTCGTCGAGGGCGCTGGGCGGCGTGTTGTCCGAAGTGAGCCGGGCCGACAGGCGTGCTTCGAGGCGCGAGGCCGACGTGCGCACGGGCAGGAACTGTGGGCAGAGTTCCAGCCGAAGCACCGGCTCGCTCACGCCAGGCGCGGGCCATGCACGGCCGACGATGGCGAGCCGGCCCGGCCCGAGCACGAGTGGTCCCATATCGGTTTCGATGTGGCGGTTGCCGGCGGGTATGCCCTTGGCCAGGTGCGACCATGCGGTGGTCGAGCCCCACCAGGTGCGCTCGAGGGGGCCGGGCACACCCATCAAGGATCGGAGGCTGGCCAACTCGCCGATGGGCACGAGCGCGAACTCGAGCCCGTTGCTCTCCCAAACGTTGATCGCTCGTTGATCGAGCGCGCCGCGCGTTTCGCTGTACCTGGCGAGCGCCTCAAGCCCAGGCCGCTCGGGCGAGTCGACGCGCTGCGCCATCACGAATTCCTCGAAGGTCCGGGGGCCATCGTCTGGATTGTCGATGGGCGGGCCCGCGGGCTGCGGCTCGTCGGCAGGTTGCCTGGCGTCCTGGGCTTCCTGCTCGTCGGCGGTTCGTTGCGCCTCGATTGCCAGCCAGGCTTGGTACAGTTTCTCGAGTTCGGCGTTGTTCTGCGAGCGTCTCCACGATGTCGCATCCAGGGCCCACAGCCGCAATTCCATGCCGTACCCGGCCATGGATGTCACAGGCTCAAGATCAATCGGGGGTGGGGCATCGGGGATGCGTAAGTGGCTGGTGCATCCGCAAGAGCACGACAGCACGAGGCCGGCCACCAGGGCCAGGCTTTTCTGAACGGCGATGCGGCGGTTCGGTCGCGGCATGGTGGTCTACGAGGCGTCGAGCTCGTTGATCCGGTCGATCAGCTTGCGAACCAGCCCGAAGTCGCGTCGGGTGTGGGTGAACGTGATCCTGGGCAGTTCCAGGAATTCGTCCTCGTATTCGTGCGGGCCGCCCTGGCGGATCTGCCCGGACTTGACCAATCGGGCGAATTCCTCGTTGAGTGTCGCCATGTGCTCGTTTTCGAGGCGACGGCGGACGCGGATGATCAGTTCGTCGCCCGCGTATCTGGAGCTGTGGTAATTCCGATAGAAGTCCAGCACGTGCCGCACGCCGTCGTGGGGGTCCTTGGCGTGGTAGTACAGGGCGGTGTCGTCCTCGCCGATCATCTGGCGGCTGAGCAGGGCGTTGCGAGCGAACGCGTGGAACTCATCCCAGTAACCGCCGCCCTCGCCCTCGAGCATCACGATGGGGATCATGCCGCTCTTGCCGGTCTGGATGAGGGTAAGGGTCTCGTAGGCCTCGTCCATCGTGCCAAAGCCGCCGGGGAACAGGGCGACCGCCTTGGCCTGGGACAGGAACATGAGCTTGCGGGTGAAGAAGTAGCGGAAGTGGATGAGCTTCTCGTCGCCGTGGATGACCGTGTTGGCGGTGGTCTCGAAGGGCAGGCGGATCGCGACGCCAAAGCTGGCGGCCTTGCCCGGGCCCACGTGACCGGCCTTCATGATGCCGTCGCCCGCGCCAGTGATGACCATCCAGCCCGCCTCGGCCATGTCCTTGGAGAACTCGACGCAGGCGGTGTAGTCGGGGTGGTCCTCGGGCGTGCGGGCCGAGCCGAAGATGGTGATGTTCTGGGCGTGCTCGTAGCGACCGAAAACTCGGTAGGCGTACCGCAGTTCCTTCATGGCCGCGGTCATGAGTTTCAATTCGCCGCGGTTGCGCCCGTCGGGCAGCAGCTTGAGCCCGGCGGCTACGAGTTCGGCTACGAGTTTTCGGTCGAATGGCTCGGTGGCCTCCGGCGCGACGAGATCAACCAACTGGTCGATACGCTTGCCAACGTCCTGCCAATCGGTGCGCGGCTGGGGTGTGCTGGCGGATGTAGTTTTAGGTTGTGTCGTGCCGTCCTGCATGGGCACATAGGGTAGCAACCCGGTCGGTGGCTGACCGCCAAGCTCACCATCCGCTGGTGGGCTCGCCTTGTTCACGGTCAAAGCGGCGCAGGCGTTCCTTGGTCCACTCTTCGTAGGTCAGGCCGCCCTGCAGCATGCGGCGGAACCGGTCGAGCGGGCCGACGAGTGCCTGGGGCTTCGGCGCCGGCGCGGGGTCGTCCAGCGTGCCGCGCAGCTCGATAGCCACGATGACCTCGCGGATCATCCGCACGAACGACCGGAACATCGTGTCGTTGGTGGGGCGGCTGGTGATGCTCATGTCAAGCTCGCGGCCGCGGAGGCCAACGGTGCCCAGGCCATTGAGGATCACCGAGTCAGAGCTCACCGCTAGGCGAGTGAAGGTCATGGTCTGGCCCTGGAGATAGAACTCGCCGTTTACGGCGTCGTAGCGGTCGGCACCGAAGTTGACATTCATCGCCTCAACGGCCGCGCGGATGGGAAGCGGCAGTTCGACGGGCGAGCCGCCGCGGATGCGCATCGAGCCCCGGCCGCGGAGGCTGTCGATATCACCAAACTCTCCCGCGAGGCCCAGAGACAGGTCAAGGTCGCCCGCGCCGCGGGTCTGTTCGGTCTCGCGTTCCTGGACGGCCGCCAGGAGCCGTTCGGTGTGCAGCCCCGCACCACCCAAGTCGAGTTCGAATCGAGCAGGATCACCTTCGATCGGCGGCAGGATGACACGGCCCCGGCCGGCGACGCGTCCACCACCCGCATCGGCGCGGACGTTGGAAAGGTCGATCGTGCCATCGAGATTCACGTCGGCGTGCAACTCTACATCACCTACGCCAAGACCCCATATCTGCCCTTGATCCGCAGAGATATCCATCGTTGCGCGACGCTGGGCGTGGGCGGTGTCGCTCTGGACGTCGAGGACGCCCCGATCGAACATCGCGATGGGGCGTGTGGTACCGTCTTCCTCGGAGCTCTCGGCGGTTGGCCGTAAACCGATCTCGACTCGTTCCATAGCTACGGCCGCATCGATCTCGATGCGCGTGTCCGTTCGCCGATGGGACTTGACGCGCAAGCGGCCGTCTTCGACCGTCACTTCTCCCGTGCTTTCGACGTTCATGGTGTCGAGTGTGGCACCGACACCCGGGGGCAATATGCCGATCAGTGGCGCCGGCAAACCGTGCGCGTGCGTGACGCCATCTTCCGATTCGCGGATCTGGCCATCGAGCGAGACTTCGAACTCGCTCTCGCTGCCGCCGTCGGCACGCCAATAGCCGTCGAGCGAGACCCACCAGTCGTCGCCGCCGAGGGTCAGGTAGTCGACTTCGCCCGCGTATCGGGCGGTTCCACCCGGGCCATCGTCGCTGGGTGCCAGTTCCTGGCCGGCAACCACGCCGCTGACCCAGGGCACGTCGATGCGCGTGCCGTTGCGGATCATGGAGGCGTCGTAGGGCGAGAGTTCGAAGGCCCGAAGAGGTTTGGCACCCGGCCCATCACCGGAATACGCCGGTGTTTCGAGGGCCACCAAGGCGTCGTACTCGCCGCGAATATCCCAGAGACCCAGGAGCGACTCGGCCCCCGACGCGCTGCGGTTGCCGGCGAGCGTGCGGAGGAGTTTCGATTCGAGGCGTCCGCCCTGGACTTCGAGATCCAGCGTGGTAGGTCGGGTAAACCGGCTGCCGGCATCGCGTAGGGCATCGATCGGCATCTCGCCTCGCAAGCGGACGCGGCCGATGGGTTCGTTCTCGAAGCTGCCTTCGGCCAGCACGCGATCGAAGCTGACCAGCGGCCCCTCGTCGGTGGTCGAGACTATGATCGTGCCACGGCCGTTGTCCAGGCCCATGCGGCCATCGAGCCAGTCGAAGCGCAGCCGGTCTACTCGGGACACGCGGACCTCGGCCGAGACGTCTTCGCCGGCCTTGCGCACACTGGTCGAGACGTCGGCTATGCCGCGCACATCGAAGGTATCGCGTGCTGCGAGCAGTGAACGTGCGAGCTCGGGAGCGAAGACGGCAACGGCGTCTTCCACGGGGCATTCGAGATTCAGGTCTTCTGAGGTCAGCACGACGATCGCGCTGTCCCGCCCGAAGTTGGCTCGAAAGTTTGCGCGAACGGCGCCGCCTCGTCTGGTCATGCCGGCAACTTCTCCACGGAGGCCGTCGCCATCCACGCGGATGGTACCCATCAGGCCTTCGATGGCTAACGGCTGCCGGGCATCGAGCGGGGCGGGCACGAGCGAGGCATCTTGCGGTACGATCTCGGCCCACCAGTCAATCTCGCCCGATTCGTCGCGCAAGATCCGCACCAGGGCGTTGATTTCGCCCTTCGGCCCCAGAGCGCGGAGCAAGCCGCGGGGTCCGTCCGGCTGCTCGCCCTCGCTACTACCACCCGGCACGGCGGCAAGCAGCGGTTCGTGGACGGGCACGTTCTGGGCATCGACAGTCACGTCAACGGTCGTGGCTCGGTCCTGATCCGACGGAACATCGATCGGGACGCTCACGACGACGGACAGCTTGGCCTCGCCGCCAGCGACCGTTGTCGCCCGTGCGTCCTGGGCCTCGATGCGGACCGCTTGGGGGCGTCCCATGGCCAACGTCTCCAGCTCCGACGGTAAGTCAATGGTCAACAGCGCGTCATCGATAATGACGGGAACCGGAAAGGCCTCTGGCACAAGACCAAAACCGCTCGTGCGGACCTCGACGTTGACGGTCGTGCTGCCATTGACGCCCGGCCGACGGATCACACGCACGTGCGCGTCGGCCTCACCGCCCAAGGCAAAGGCGGGCGCTCGACCGATCGCTCCGGGCTCGCGAACGAGCCCATCGCTGTACGCCGAGGCCAGCGCGTCCTCGTTCAAGATGATCTCACGGATCTCCGGGGCGACCTCGTCGAGCGTCTGCCGGAGCGTCTCGTCGTAGGGCACGCCAAAGGCTTGCACGTCGACGTCGACGCCTGTGGCGACCTGGTCGAGCGTGATGGTCGTGGACGCGAGCACTTCCGAACCCGAAGGTGTCGAGCCGCGCAGCCCGACAAGGCGGATCTGGCCATCATCGAGTTCGATGGTGCCGGACACCCCGCCTATCGGATACGGAAAGTGCTCGAACCGCATGCTCGCGTCACGGATGGTGCCGCGGCCCTCGACGCTCTGCCGCACGCCATCACCTTCGGCTACCTGCGACACTCGTGCGATGAGCGAGACGGTGCCCGCGGGTTCAAGCATGTCGAGAACCTTGGAAACCGTCTGCAGCACGGGCGTCTCTCGGTGCAGCCAGGGCGTAGCTAGGCTGAACTCGTACGGCTCGGCCGTGGCGACCTCGAACTCATAGAGCGGCGTGGCACCACCGATCCACAGCCGCATGTCGATCTGGGCGTTCGCGTCCTCGATCGTGCTGTTGAGCCGGCCCTCGATCATGAACGTGCGTTGGCCCAACCCGATCTCGCCCGGTTCCTCGGGTGCCTGCACGCTGCGCCACGAGACGCCCGTGCCATTGACCGGGGCGGGTCGCTGCACGAGGCGGAGCTGCCCGCTGCCGCTGGCCGGAATGAGCGGCTGGAGCGTGCCCTGCTCGTCGGTAGGCACGGGTAACCGAAGGTCGAGACGCGCGCTGATATCCGAATCCTCGGTGAACGGTGCCGGAAAGGGTGACGCCTCCTGGAAATCGAGCACCAATTCGAGAACGTCGAGCGCCCGGTTGTATCGCACGGTCGCGCCGCGTGTACGCCCGGCCACGGCTAACTCGGTATACGTATCACGGAGTTGGACAGGTATGGTCTCGGGCGGAAAATCCGCCATATCGATGCCGCCGAGTTTGCCAGAAAAACCATTCGGCCCCAGGCTGCCCTCGAACCGCAGGGGTTTCGCGCTCGTGCTGAGTTTCGGATCCTCGAAAGCCGTGACGTCATAGGCTCCTGGTTCATCGCGAGAGTTTCTCAGCGATGCGACCATGGGAAGCGTGCGCAGCTCGGTTATGTCGCCGCTGGTATTGTGCTCACCGAGCAGGATTTGGGCCCTGTGAACGATGATGCTCGGCAGCGGCCCGCTCGGGCCCGCCTTCTGTGGCGGCTCGATCGCCAGGATGTTGAGATCGAAGTCGTCGAAGGGCTTGCTGAGCCTGACATCAGCGTCGAACACCTCGACGCGGCGCACCAGCGACTGGCCGCGCAGCTTGCCGCGCCACCACAGCAGGATGCGACCATGCTTGATGACGAGGAACCGGGACGCCTCGCCGACCGGTCCACCGGCAACGTCGGGTGTGCGGAAGGTCACATCACGGATAATGATGTCGCCGCCGAGGTCCATCCGCAAAGAGCCACCCTCGGTCCGGACACCAAGTTCCTGCTCGAGCTTGGGGCGCAGGATCACGCCCGCCGCAGGCGTAAAGAGCAGGCCGATGGCGGTTGCCCCCAGGAGGCTTACGATCAAAGCCAGCCACGACACGCGCCACAACCACCGCCGACGCCGCGAGCGGCGTTTCGGTGTGGTCTGTGGCATGTCGTTGGTGTCGCCCAATCGGATCTCCGCGCGGTGCAGGTCAGCCTCGGACCACGTCCACCAGCCACTGAGGCATCGGGCAGGGCCGCCCCGTGGCATCAACACACGCCAGTTCCGTGGTGGCGGTCGCCAGTGGTTGGTCGTTGGTCCGACCGTGTTGTGCGTCGCCGGCTTCGATGAGTTCGATCCGATACTCGTGCCGCAGTCGGGCCCGCCCTGCGATGCTTGCGGCACACGAGATGCGCAGCACGTCGTCGTACCGCGCAGGGCGGCGATAGGCCAGTTCGAGTCTGGTCACGACCAGGAACACCCCCGAGGCTTCCATCTGGGCGTACGTCTTCCCGCTCACGCGGAGGGCCTCGGTGCGGGCCATCTCGAGCCAGGGCGCATAACTGGCGTGGTGGGCTACGCCCATGGGATCGCATTCGCAATATCGAATACGCACCTCGATGGATGTCGCCTGTGCGTCGATAGATGCTGGGTTGTGATTCGTTGCGGGCACCTGGCGAGTCTAGCGTTACCGTTTCTCGCACGACTCAGCCTCGGAGGCTCCCAGACGCCGGATGGCCCGCCCTGACACCAACCAACCCCGGGCCATGCCTGGCCGGCAAGGCGCTACCCCAGTGGAGGTCCGCGCGTTGCTGGCCACCGACCCGATCGCCCCGATCACGGACCTGTTGCACCGGGCGTACGCGGGCCAGCGGGAGCGGGGGATGGACCCCCTGGCCGGCCGCCAATCGGTCGAGATCACCCGGCAGCGCTGCTATCGGGGCCAGGCGTTCGTCGCGCTCAAGCCCTCGGATGGCCCGCCATCGGCCGGTTTTGCAACGCGATTGCTCGGGGCGATCCTCTTTCAGGAACGCGAGGACGCCGCGTTTCCGCCATGGTTCCTTCGCAAGGACGTGACGCACTTCTCGCAGTTCGCGGTCGATCCAGGGCTGCAGCGTGCCGGTGTGGGAGTGGCATTGCTCGGGCGTGTCGAGCAGGAAACTCTCGCACTGGGGGCGTCCGAGTTGGCGCTCAGCATGGCCGAGCCTGACGTGCCGCTGCGTGGGTATTACGAGCGGCGGGGCTACCGCGTGGTCCAGTCGTGGCACTGGCCGTACACCAACTACCAGAGCCTCATCATGAGCAAGACTCTCACATCGCAAACGGGGGCCAACTGATGGGCACCGACTTGGGCCGTGGCAAGACCCTCGACGCCGCGCCGGGTGTGGTGGGTGTCTCGAAGGAAGAGTTGGGCACGCTGCCCGATGACCTGCTCGAACGGCCGGAGTCTGCCCGGCACGATCCATCGCGATGGTTCGAGCATTCCGATCACCCATTGGAGATCGAGGTCGGCCCCGGCAAGGGCGGGTATCTGGTCGAGGCCGCACAAGCGAGGCCGCAGAGCAACTTCCTGGCCATCGAGCAGGATCCCGACGTGTACTTCTACACGGCGGACCGCGTGCGCCGGCATCGGGAAGCCGGGGCGATCGTGAACGCCCGGGTGCTGCGGGACGACGCGGTGGCGTTCCTGAAGTGGCGGGTGGCCGACGGGTGCGTCCACACGCTCCACCTGTACTACTCCGATCCCTGGCCCAAGCGCAAGCACCACAAGAACCGGGTGCTGCAGGATGGCTTCCTGGCCGACTGCTGGCGTGTGCTGCGCCCGAACGGGGAGCTTCGGGTCGCGACCGACCACGACGAGTTGTGGGCGTTCTACGAGCGGCAATTCGCCCGGTGGTGCGAGGGCGTGCCCGATGGGTTTGCGTCGCCGCCCTTCACGCGAGAGGACCTGCCCAAGCTGCCTTCGGCGCCCGAGGGGGGGCTGATTGGCAGCAACTTCGAGCGCAAGTTCACCGAGCTCGGCGCGACCGCTCGCGGGGCAATCTTGCGCAAGAACGCGAGCGCGAGATGACCGCGGCGGTGGTCCTGCTCAGTGGTGGGCTCGATAGCGCGACCTGCCTGGCCTTGGCAAGGCGTGAGGGATTCGAGTGCCACGCGCTGACATTCGACTACGGCCAGCGGCACAAGGCGGAGATCCGCTGCGCCCGCCTCGTCGCCGGCCAGCTCGCGGCCGCGTCGCACACCGTGTATTCGTTGGATGTTGGGCCCTTCGCCGGATCTTCGCTCACGACTGGAGGCGATGTTCCCAAGGGCGGTGCCGAGCCGGGCGAGGGCGACATCCCCTCCACGTACGTGCCGGCCCGCAATCTCGTGTTCCTCTCGATCGCGACGGCCCTTGCCGAGACGCTGGGCGCGAGCGACGTGTTCATCGGTGTCAATGCCGTGGACTACTCGGGCTACCCCGACTGCCGGCCCGAGTTCGTTGATGCCTTCGCGAAGGCGGCAACGCTGGCGACGCGCCGTGGGACGCAGGAAGACCACCCCCTGGGCGTACGCACGCCGTTGTTGGAGATGAGCAAGGCCGAGATCGTGCGCGCCGGGCTGGACGCGGGCGTGGACTTTGCGCTCACGACCTCGTGCTATGACCCCACCAAGGTTGAGCACGGGCCGATCGCGTGCGGGCGCTGCGACGCGTGCATCCTGCGGCGGCGGGGGTTCGAGGCCGCCGGCGTGCAAGACCCGACGAGGTACGCATGAGCGGGCCCGCGCTGCCGATCGCCGAGACGTTCGTCTCTATCCAGGGCGAGGGCAAGCTGACCGGCGTGCCCTCGTGGTTCGTGCGCGTGGCGGGGTGCAACCTGCGGTGCTCGTGGTGCGACACGCCCTACGCGAGCTGGGAGCCCAAGGGCGAGCAGCGCCGGGTCAGGGACTTGCTGGGCGAGGCCAGGACGTCGGGCCTCTCTCACGCCGTGCTGACCGGAGGCGAGCCGATGATCTTCGAGGCCATCGCCGACCTCTCGCGCGGCCTGGCGGAGATGGGCATCCACGTGACCATCGAGACCGCCGGCACCGTCCACCGGCCGGTGCACTGCGACCTGCTGAGCCTGAGCCCGAAGCTGGCCAACAGCACGCCCGTCGACGACCCGCGTGATCCGAGCGGGGCGTTGGCCATCCGGCACGAGAAGAAGAGATTGGACTTCGACGCATTGAACGCCTTGCTGGTCGATCACCGCGAGCGGCAGCTCAAGTTTGTGGTTGCCTCGCCGGCCGACCTGCCCGAGATTGAGGCCGTGCTGTCGCGGCTGCCCCATGTCGCTGCCCGGGACGTGTTGCTGATGCCCGAGGGCGTGGCTAGCCCCGACCCTGCCGGGCTTGGCTGGCTTGTGGAAACCTGCCTGGCTCGAGGCTGGCGGTACTGCCACAGGCTCCATATCGAGCTTTTCGGTAATCGGCGCGGAACTTAGCCCAATAACATCCGAACAAATTGCTATCGACAGCAAGAACCCGCTCGCGCGTCCCATCAAGGGTGAACATGGCGGGGGCTTGGCCAATACAGTCCCTGAGTACAGGAGGTGCGCATGTCGATCAGGATGACCGTGCTGTGCGCTGCCGTGATGGTGGCCGTCACCGGGATTGCCGTTTCTTTGCTCCCCAAGGACGCGGGAGCGGGGCAGCGGGGCGACGAGGCCGATACGGGTCTGGTCTTCGCCACGCCGAAGGATCAGGCTGGTGCCAACGTGCCGGCAGACGTCCAGGCTGATGTTGCCTTCGCGGGCAGCCTCAGCCGCGTGTTCCGCCACGCCTCGCAGAACATCGAGCCATCGGTGATCCACATCCAGACCGCCCGGCGGGTGTATCGCACGGTGCGTGACCAGTTCGGCCGCATCGTGCGAGAGGAAGAAACCTTGCCCGCTGGTGTTGGTTCCGGTGTGATCGTCACCGCCGACGGGTTCGCTCTGACGAATCACCACGTGGTGCAGGGTGCCGATGAAATCCTGGTCACGCTGTCCGATGGGCGGACAGTGCCGGCCCAGCGTGTCGGCTCGGACCCCGGTACCGACCTCGCGGTTTTGCAACTCGAGGCCAAAGACCTGATCCCAGCCCGCATTGCCGATAGTGATGGGTTGCAAGTGGGCGACTGGGTCGTAGCCGTGGGCAGCCCGTTCGGGCTCGACCACACCGTGACGGCGGGCATCGTGAGCGCCAAGGGCCGCAGTGGCCTGGCACCACGCCAGGCAACACGGCAGCGTGTCGATCGTTTCGAGGAGTTCATCCAGACCGACGCGGCCATCAACCCCGGCAACAGTGGTGGGCCACTGGTGAACCTGCACGGCGAGCTCGTGGGCATCAACTCGATGATCGCCTCGTCCGATGGCGGGGGTTCGGTGGGCATCGGCTTTGCCATCCCCAGCGCGATCGCCACCAGCGTGTTTGAGAACGTCCGAGAAACCGGCCAGCTCGAGCAGGGCTTCCTGGGCGTGAGCGACCTGGTCAATACCTCGGATGTTGCGGCCGATACCGGACAAGACCTGCCGATTGGCGTGTACGTGCAAACGGTGATTGACAACGGTCCGGCCGATCTCGCTGGCATCCGGCCCGGCGACATCATCATCGCGATCAACGGCCGCCAAACCGAGAACTTCAACCGCTTGCGAAACCTCGTAGGCCTGACGCGTCCCGGGACGCCGATCACGTTGCAGATTGTCCGTGATGGCCAGACCCTCGAACTCGAGGCTGAGGTTACCGGGAGCGATCAGCTGCGAGCCCTCGCGTATCGCGAGCAGCACCAGGCAGAGCGACGCGCACTCGAACAAGCGATGGAGCGGGCCCAGGCGGTCAGCGTACTCGGGGTCCAGGGGTCGACGATCGATCAGAGCGTGCCGTTGCTCTTCCCCGGCATGCCGAGCGAGGGCGTGCTGGTGATCGAGGTTGATCCAGAGACGCCAGCGAGCGCTCTGAATATTACCAAGGGCGACGTGATCCTGGGCGTCAACGGCCGGGAAGTCCGAACGGTCGAGCAACTCATCGGCGTGATGGAGAAGGCAGACCTGAGCACCGGTGTGCGTGTCGAGTTCGTCAGCGGCGGTCGCCGCCAGAGCGCGGTGGTTCGGTTGCGGGGCTAGCTCAAGGCTCCGTAGAACGGGCGATCAGGTCGTCGATGGCCCTCCAGTAGGCCTCTGGGTCCGACGGCCCATCGTTGTGGCCGCCGTCTGTTTCCAGGTACACCGAATCGGACGCGATCTCATGCAGGCGCTGGCTATGGATGGGCGGCACGATGGTGTCCTGCTTGCCATGAATCAGCAGCACGGGGCGATCGAAGTTCGCGAGAACCAGGTCGGTGCGGAACGGATCGCGGCACAGAAACCCCGGGACGCGCATCGATCGGTACATCGCCGTCAGGCTCGAGAACGTTGACTCGAGGATCAGCCCCGCAAGCGGGCGGCGCCGGGCGAGCTGCGCTGCGACACCCCCGCCAAGTGAGAAGCCGTGGGTAAAGACGAGATCGGCGTCGATGCCATCGCGTGCCTTGATCGTGTCGTATGCGGCGACTGCGGCTGTGGTGGCCGAGGCTTGGGTTGGCTTGCCGGGTGTGCCGCCGTAACCGGGGTACTCGACGAGCGCAACCGCCAGCCCTCGCGACTGGTACACCTTGGCGGTCGAGAGCGTGCTGGCGATATTCTCGCCGTTGCCGTGGAAGAGCATGATGGCCGGGGCGGGTTCGGTGGTTGTGGCCGGCAGGAACCACACCACCCCCGCGTCGGTCTGCATGGCCTGGACGCCATTGGGCGGTGGTGGCAACGGCCCGGCGATGGAAGCCGGAAAGATCATGGCCCGGTCGGGTGAGAAGATCAGGCCGATGGCCAAGAGCAGCACTCCCATGACCGCGATGATCACGCCGATGCGCATGATGCCGCGGGCGAGTTTAAGGGCCCGTGGCGGCGGGTTGTTCGGGCTCTCCGTTGCCATTGGTTTCCTTGGTCATCGAACCCGTCCAGGCCATGCGCGTCAGGGCCTTGATGTCACTCAGGATCGCCAGCATCGATGGCAGCACCAGCAAGATGATGGCCGTAGCCGACATGAGCCCGCACGCGATCGTGATGGCCATCGGGATCAGGAACCGGGCCTGGAACGATTGCTCGAGCATGAGCGGCGTGAGGCCCAGCACGGTGGTGATGGTCGTGAGCAGGATGGGTCGCAAGCGGGCGCGGCCGGCACGAACGAGCGCGAGTGGCAAGCCCGCGGCACCGCGCCGGCGTTCATTGAAGAACTCCATGAAGATGAGCGAGTCGTTCACCACGATGCCCGAGAGCGCGACGAAGCCGATGAGCGAGAGGAACGTCATCGCGAAGCCCAGGGCGATGTGGCCCCAGATCATGCCAACCGTCGCGAATGGGATCGCCGCCATCACGATGAGCGGCTGGAGGTAGCTGGAAAACAGCCACGCGAGCGTGACGAAGATGAGCCCTGCTGCGACCGCCATGCCCAGCGGCAGCGTCGCGAAGCTCTCGGCCACATCCTTCTGCCGCCCACGTTCGACGATCTGCACGCTGGGGAACTCGCGTTCCAGCTCGACCAATTTCGACCGTAGCGACGCGACGATCTCCTCGGGGTTGCCAAGCTGTCGGTTGACGTCGGCGCTGACGGTGATGATGCGCTCGCGGTCGAGCCGGCGCACGGTGGCGTAGCCGCGGCCTTCCTCGATCGTGGCGACCTCGATCAGCGGCACGGCCTGGCCGGATGGCGCGAACACATAGGTGTCCTCGATGGCGACCGGGCTCGATCGGGTGGCCTTGGGCAGCGTGACGCGGACCTTGACGTCCTCGCGATTGCCGGCGAAGGTGTGGGGCTCGAGCCCGAAGACCGCGCCGCGGATCTGCTCACCCAGGAGCGCCCGCGTGAAGCCGAGTTCTGTTGCTCCGTCTTTGAGATCGAATCGCAGCTCGCGCTGGCCGGCGTCGGCGTCGTCCTCGATGTCGAAGACCGCCTCGATCTCGTCGAGCATGTCCTTGAGGCGATCGGCGACCACCGTTGCCTGCTCGGTGTTGTCACCCACGATGCCCAGGCTGATGGCCACGCCGCCCGGTCCGCCGCCGATGGGCTCGAAGCGCAGGCTTTTGACGCCGGGCAGCTCGCCAAGCTGGTCGCGAATGGCCAGGATCACGTCGTTGCTCGTGCGGTCGCGCTGCTCGACGGGATTGAGCTCGAGGAAGATCTGGCCCAGGTGGGGCTGGGCGATGTCGCCGCCCTCGCCGTTCACGTCGCCGATGGCACCCACCGACGAGTACGCGCTGGCCACCTCGGGTTGGGCGAGCGAGGATTGCTCGATGCGACGTACGATGGCGTCGGTCTCGCCCACGGGCGTGCCGATGGGCATGCGCAGCGTAACGTTGATCGACTCGGCGTCTTCGACTTCGAAGAAAATAAACTCCAATTTCCCACCCACGACCATGGCCGCCGAAACAACGATGGCAGAGATCGCCACCGTCAGCGTGAGATAGCGATACCTCAGGCACTTGACCAGCAGCCTGGTGTAGTGCGGGATGAGCACATGGGTGAACAGGCCATCGCGGGCGCGGTCGTAGCGAGCCTCGAAGCGGGAGAGGCGGGAGACCTTGCCGGTGCGTTCGGCTTTGTCGGACTTACGCAGCGTGTGCGCCATGTGGCTTGGCAATATGAACAGCGACTCGATCAGCGAGACAAGCAGCGAGACGGCCACCACGATGGGTAACGCCGCTAGGAAATCGCCAATCTGGCCCTCGATCAGCGCGAGCGGCAGGAACGCGAACACGGTGGTCAGCACGGTGGTTACGACTGGCCAGGACACCTGCCCCGCGCCCTCGATGGCCGCCTGTGTGGGTGACATGCCCTCTTCGTGGCGCGCGACGATGTTCTCGGCCACCACGATGGCGTCGTCGACCAGAATGCCGATGACGATGATCAGCCCGAACATCGTGAGCAGGTTGAGGGTGATGCCGGTGAGGCGCATCATGGCGATGGTGCCCGCCAGCGAGATGACCAGGCCAATGGCCACCCAGAACGACACCCGCCAGTTGAGCAGCAGCACGAGCACCAGGAACACCAGCGCGCCGCCCTGTAGCGCGTTGCGCGTGAGGAGATTGAGCCGGCCTGTTACGAACCGTGCCAAGTCGGTGGTGATTCGGGCCTCGCCGGGCAGGCGGCCGATCCACTTCTGGCCTTCCTCATAGGCGAGAAGGCGGTCGGACACCGGGCTGAGGTCGAGGGGTTTGCCCTGCCTCTCGAGTTGCTGGTTTTGCATCGCCCGCATGGCTTTGGAGATGCGCTCCCCGATTGTTAACTCGATCGGGTCGCCCCGCATGCCGGCGGTGTAGGCCTTGGCGATCTCGGCGATCGTGACCACGTCCGAGTCGCCCACCTGGAAGCAGGTCAGCGAGACGGCGGGCTTGCCCTCGAAGCGCGTGATGAGGTCGGTGTCGCGGAAGCCGTACGTCACTTCGGCGATGTCGCCAAGCCGCAGCACCCGGCCACCCCCGCTCTTGACCACGATGTTGGCGATGAGCTGTGAATCTTCCTCGACTCGTACGGTGCGTACCGAGAGCGTCTGTGTGCCGGTGCGGACGGTGCCGCCGGGGAGTTCTTGCATGGAAGCGCGCACACGATCGGCGATCGCGGGGAGGCTCAGTTGGTGCTCGACCATCGCCTGTGGCCTGACCTCGACGCGGATCTCGTCGGTGCGGATGCCGTCGATGGTGACGTCGGCCATGCCGGGCAGGGCGCGCAGATCCTCGCGGATAGCCAGGGCGGCTTCTTTGAGGGCCCGTTCGCTTGTGTCGCCGAAGATCGAGACGATGATGGCCGGCAGATTGGGTTCGAGCTTGTCAACGATGATGCGTTCGGACTGCTCGGGCAGATCCTGGAGGGCGTCGACCTCTCGCTTCACGTCGCTGACGGCCTCATCGATGTCGATCGAATCCTGAAACTCGATGATGAGCTGGGCGCTGCCTTCGGTGACGGTTGTGTTGATCTCCACCACATCGCGAAGGTCCGAGACGCGGTCCTCGATCTTGATCGCCAGCGAACGCTCGATCTCGTCGGGCGAAGCGCCGGGGTACGGTGCGGAAACGACCACGCGGTTCGCGCTCACCTCGGGGAAGAACTCGCGCCGCAACCCCATGCCCAGCAGCACACCCGCGCCGATGATGGCGAACATGACCAAGTTGGCCACGACCGGCTTGCGGACGCCAAAGGCTGGCAGGCTCATGGCGTGTCCCCGGCCTCGCCCAGACGGATGGGCGAGCCATCGCGGAGATCGTCGAGGTTGCTGACCAGCACACGCTGGCCTTCCTGGATCTCGGCTTGCACCGCATACCACTGCGTCTCGCCCTCGGGAGCGCCGTCGAAGCTGCCCTCCAAGGCAAAGAGCGTCTCGACTTCAACGCGCTCAGCGCGCGCGGGCGAGTTCATCTCGGCCACGAGCACGCCCCCTTGCACGACTGCCCGGCGTGGTACGAGCAGGTGGGCCAGAGGCTGGCTGGGCCGCACACGCCCGACGACGAACATGCCAGGTCGGAGCATCTGGCCCGTGGCGGGTGCCAGCATGCCGCTCTGGTCGGTTTCCAGTTCTTGCGTGACCTCAACAAAGACGCGGATCGAGCGGGTCTGGGCATCCGCCTCGGGTGCGAGGCGGCTGATGCGGCCCTTCCAGCGTGCGGCAGATCCCGACTCCAGCGAGACCTCGACCTCGTCGCCGATGGCGATGTCATCAGCGGCCGACGCGGGCAATGAGAGGGGCAGCTCGAGCCGCGCTAGGTCGACGATCCGGGCGACTTCAGTACCAACTTGGGCATAATCGCCCGTGTCGAGGAACACGTCCTGGAGCACGCCATCGATCGGAGCGATGACTGTGGCACGCTCAAGATTCTCGCGTGCGACGCCGAGTTCTGCCTCTTGCGAAGCGAGGTTGGCCTGGACCGCCGCCCGCCTGGAGGGGATCGACCGCGATCGCTGGTCAAGGGCGGAAGCTTCACGCTCGGCCCGGCGCAGGGCGGACAGCTTCTGGTCGACTTCGGCCTGGCTGCCCGCGCCCCGATCTTCGAAGACGCCCCTGGCACGCTGGTACTCACGCCTCGCGATGTCCTCCTCTTCGAGTACGAGCGTGAGCTGGTCGTCCAGCGACTCGGCTTCGATGTCGAGTTGATCCAACTCCGCCTCCAGGGCGGCCATGAGCCCTTCCAGCGCGGCCACCCGCCGCTGGAAGTCCGTCGGATCGATACGGAGCAGCAGGTCGCCCTCCGATACGGCCAGCCCGGCCTCGATCGTGTCCGGTCGCTCGACCACCCGCCCGGCGACTTGCACCGCGACCCGGGCCGACGACATCGCCCGGACGGTTCCGTAGCCCGTCCAAGGCCGAGCCGTCACGACGCGCTGTACTTGGACGGTCCGCACGAGCGGCGGCAACCCGGCGTTCTCGCTGAGAGCGGGTTCGGCCTTGGTGGCCTTAAGAACCTGGAGAAGGCCAATGGCCCCGCCCAGGAGCAGAACCCCGACCAGGACGCGGGTGGCAAGCGGGAGGGCCTTCCGCAATCGACTGAGAGATATGTTTGGCATGTATTTGGGCGACCGAACGCCCCTCCTTGGGTGCAACATTACGCCGCAACAGGCCTTTAGGGGCGGCTGAACTCGTTGACTCGCGCCAACGAGCCGATACACTCGGCGGTCCGGGCTTGTAGCTCAGTCGGTAGAGCGCACCGCTGATAACGGTGAGGTCACAGGTTCAAGTCCTGTCAGGCCCATTCCTCCGGACCAGGAGCCGGCTCGGAGCGTCGGCGTTCCCGCCCTCGCGGATGTTCCGGTCCTCGCGGTCGTTCTTGGGTGCGATCAGCCCACTCATCCAAAGCCGACCCCTGGCGTCTGGCCGGACCCGTCTTCACGCTGAAGGGAATCGGTCGCGTGGCACGCCAGGAAAGCTTCATGGACGACTTCAAGCGGTTCTTCGGCCGCGGGCTCGCCGTCCTCCTGCCTTCCATCCTGACGTTGTGGCTGCTCTGGCAGGCGTTCGTGTTCCTGTACAACAACGTGGCCGAGCCGATCAACCGCGGCATCCGGGTGGTGGTGGTCGAGATCGCGCCCCGTGTCACGCCCGAGGACAGCCGGCCCCAGTTCATGGTGGTCGAGCCGGGACAGATCGACGAATTCCTGGCTTCGCCCGAGGGCCGGCCATTCCGCGGCCGCTCGACGACTGTCGTGCGCGAGCACCTCGTGCGCAAGCAACTCGGTGACTTCTGGAACCAGCACTGGTATCTCCGGGGCGCCGGCTTGCTCGTGGCCATCATGCTCATCTACCTCGCCGGCCTCTTGCTGGGTAACTACCTGGGCCGCCGCTTCTACGCCCGCGTGGAGCGCCTGATTTCTCAGATCCCGGGGTTCAAGCAGGTCTATCCCCACGTGAAGCAGGTCGTCGACCTGATCATGGGCGACCGCAAGGTGGCCTTTCGCCGTGTCGTGATGGTGCAGTACCCCCGCCGCGGCTTGTGGACCCTGGGCCTGGTAACCAGCGACTCGATCTCCATGATCCACGAGGCGACAGGGGTGCCGTGCATCGCGGTGTTCATCCCCTCGACGCCCACCCCGTTTACCGGGTTTGCCATCACGGTGCCTCGTGACGAGGCCATCGACGTGCCGATGTCCATCGATGAGGCGATCCGGTTCTTCATCACCGGCGGCACGCTCGTGCCCGACCGGTTTGCCCCCCCGGGCACGAAAAAGCCCGAGCCAGCGGACGAGACCCCTCACCCCTCGGAAGCCGATGAGGCGGCCAGGACCGCCAAACCGCAACGCTGACGCTCGGGTGAGTATGCTTGAGCGGGCCGGAAGGACGCCGGCCAGAAGGGATTTGACCATGCGCATCGAAGTCGTCGGCAGGCACATGACGATCACCGACCCCATCCGTCAGCACGCCGAGGAGAAATCCGAGAAGCTCACCCGCTTTTTCGACCGCATCCAGTCGGTGACCTGGACCATCGAGCACCACAACAGCTCATCGGGCGATTCGTTCGAGGTCGAACTGATTGTGGACGTTGAGCACCACGAGGATCTGGTAAGCAAGGACAATGGGGGCGACCTGTACGGCGTCATCGACTCGGTGCAGCACAAGGGCATCCGCCAGCTCACCGACCTGCACGACAAGGTCAAGGTCCAGAAGCGGCAGGCGCACTAGACATGGCCTTGAAGCTGACCGAGATCGTGGCACCCGATGCCGTGGTGGCAGAACTGAATGCCACCGAACGCGACGACGTGATCGCCGAGATGATCGACGCGCTGGTCCAAGCCGGTGCTGCCGACGCCGAGCATCGCGACGCGCTCGTGGCCGCCGTGCTCGAGCGTGAGCGCAAAGGCTCCACGGGCTTCGGCCGGGGTGTGGCGGTGCCGCACGTGAAGCATCCCGGCGTGACCAAGATGGCCGCCGCGGTCGGACGCAGCAGCAAGGGCGTCGACTTCAGCGCCCTCGACCGCCAGCCGGTGTACTCGGTGGTGCTGCTGCTGAGCCCCGGCAGTAGCCCCGAAGACCACCTCAAGGCGATGGAGGTCATCTTCAAGAGCTTGGGCAACGAGACGTTCCGGCGGTTCCTGCGGCAGGCGACCACGCGCGAGGACATCATCGAATTACTGCACGAGGCCGATCACCAGAAGCTGCCCGGCTGAATACCGTCGCTTCGCTCGGGAGAATTGGATTGGCCAAGGAGTGCGCCGCCAAGGTGACCGTCACGAACCGGCTGGGGCTGCACGCGCGCCCGGCGACGGCGGTGGCCGACGTGGCCCAGCAGTTCAAGAGCGCCATACTGCTGCGCCGCGACGATCAGGAGATCGACGGCAAGTCGATCATGCAGATCATGCTGCTGGCGGCCACCCAGGGCGTCGAGATCGAGGTCGTCGCCAACGGCGACGACGCCGAGGAGGCGTGCAAGGCCCTGGCCGACCTCTTCGATCGGGGCTTCGATGAAGAGTGAGCGGAGCGCCCAACCCGCTCCCCCCCCGGTTCGCCTGCCAGAGCAGTTGCGGTGCCCGATCACGGGCAAACCACTGGAATTGGAAGAGGGCGGCCATTGGGTGCGTGTCGTCGGAGAGCCGTTGCGATATCCGGTGCGGGGCGGCATCCCGGTGCTGGTCGCGCCCGCCGCCGAGAAGCCGGGCTAAGCGGGGACGGCCACCTCTTCCAGGGCCTTCTCGCTGATGCGCTGGATGTCGGCACCGAGCCCCGTCAGGTACTCGTCCATGCGCTGGTAGCCGCGATCGAGGTGGTACACCCGGCGGACCACCGTGCGGCCGCGCGCCGCCAGCCCGGCGAGCACGAGACCGGCCGAGGCCCGCAGATCGCTGGCCATCACGGGCGCGCCAACCAGCTTGGGTACCCCGCTGACGACAGCGGTGGGGCCGTGGCGGATGACGTGCGCGCCCATGCGCAACAATTCGGCGACGTGCAGGAAACGCTCGGGGAAGATTTTTTCGGTAATAATCGAGTTGCCGTCGGCCAGCGTGAGCAGCGCCAGGGCTTGGGCCTGCAAGTCCGTCGGGAAGCCCGGGAACGGCTGCGTGGTCAACTCGACCGGGCGAAGCGATCCCGTGCGGCGCACGAACGCGGTGGCGCGGATCGAATCTCCACCGGTGGTGTCGAGCGGTTCGTGTTCGCTCAGTTCGATTTCGACGCCCGCGTCGCGCAGCATCTCGAACGGGCCGACTAGGGCATCCACCGGCCAGTTGGCGATGGTGAGTTCGCCCTTGGTCATCGCGGCGGCCATGGCGTAGGTGCCCGCCTCGATACGATCGGGCATCACGCGGCGGGTCGCCCCCCCCAACTGCTCGACGCCGTCGATGACGATGCGGGGCGTGCCCAGGCCCGAGATTTTCGCGCCCATCATCTGGAGCAACCGGCCCAGGTCGACCACCTCGGGCTCGCAGGCGGCCGACTCGATGACCGTCCGGCCGCGCGCCAGCGTGGCGGCGCTCATGATGTTGGCCGTACCCAGCACGGTCGAGCCGAAGGGGCCGCCCAGGAACACGGTGGCCCCCCGCAGTCCGCCGGCAGGGGCCTTGGCGACCACGTCGCCGTTGGCCAAGCTAATGGATGCCCCCAGGGCCGCAAGCCCCTTCAGGTGCAGGTCGATCGGGCGAGGGCCGATCGCGCAGCCCCCGGGCATCGAGATCCGTGCCTCGCCACGGCGGGCCAGCATGGGGCCGAGAACGCACACGCCCGCCCGCATGGTCCGCACGATGTCGTACCGGGCGTGGCTCAGGCTGGTGTCGGTGACGTGGGTATGCACGGCCCGGCCGCCACTGTCCTTGCCCGGCTGCTCGGTGACCTCAACACCAAGCTCGCCCAACAGGCGGAGCATGTTGGTGATGTCTTCGAGGTGCGGCACGTCCGAGAGTTCGACCGGCCCATCGGTGAGCAGGGCGGCCGCCAGCATGGGCAGCGCGGCGTTCTTGGACCCGTGGACCTCGAACCTGCCGGAAATGGGCTTGCCGCCCTCGATCACAAACGCGTCCATGCGTGCGTCTCCGATTCGTACGAACTCTTGGATTGAGAAGGCGGCAGCCTACGCCACCAGGGCGTCCGAAAATCGAGCGACCCTGTCGGTTACATCGACGCCCAAGGGCGTCGAGCGTTGGAAACCGTCCCGCATGGCCCGCGGGGATTTCCCAGCCCGCACATCCCGCACGCCAGACGGCCTCTTTTCATGGCAGCGGATGGCCGCGGTCGGGCGCGCAATCGAGGCTGTAGGTGGATTGTGACGCCCCATGGTGGGGTGAGTTTTTTGGCCGGGTGACCCGGCATGGAGGCAACGATGCGAAATGGTCAATCTTCTCGCCGGATCGTGCGGGCCGCTGGCGCGGTCGGCGTGGCCGGCATCGTGG
This sequence comes from Phycisphaera sp., assembly GCA_025916675.1. Classification (NCBI taxonomy): domain Bacteria; kingdom Pseudomonadati; phylum Planctomycetota; class Phycisphaerae; order Phycisphaerales; family Phycisphaeraceae; genus Phycisphaera; species Phycisphaera sp. The sequence continues at coordinate 1,571,344 of CP098402.1, read as the reverse complement.
CTCTGGCGTGCGGCACAACCGTGGCGAACGCCCAGGTGGGACAGTCGGACGATCCGTACGCCGATCTGCCCAGCGAACTGGTGCTGACCGGTACGGTCCGTGACTTCCGCCCCCATACCGAGGGTGGGCACCCCGACTTCCAGCGGTACAACACCGGACTGCGTGTGGGCTTCGTGGGCTTCGAGCTGGATGACGATGGCAAGCCCACGCTGCGCGACGGCAGCAATGGCTTCAAGATCGACGGCAGCTTCAAGGACCCCCAGGGCCGGCGGATGTTCCCCTTCGCCTCGGAAGTGGACTACATGGACGTCATGGAAGGTGACACCACGGGCACGCTGAACGCCCAGAGTGGGAGCGTCTTCACGAGTGAAGAGAGCTTTAACCAGTGGTTCCGCACGGTCCCCGGTGTGAATCTGGCCAAGCCGGCCGGCATCACGTTGACCCGCGAGGCGGGCACCGATCGTTACGTCTTCCACGCCCATGACGATAGCAGCCAGGATGGCATCCAGGGCTTCTTCCCCATCGACGAGGAACTGTACGGCAACCCGGCGGGCGATCGCTGGGGACACAACTACCACTTCACGTATGAGCTGGCCACCAAGTTTGTCTACGACGAGGACGCGAACAACGTGTTCACGTTCTTCGGCGACGACGACGTGTGGGTGTTCATCGACGGCAAGATGGTGATCGACATCGGCGGCGTCCACGGCGCTGTCAGCCAGACGGTCGATCTGAGCCGCCTGAACTTCCTGGAGGACGGCGGCGAGTACGAGCTGAAGGTGTTCTTCGCCGAGAGGCACTACACGCGCTCGAACTTCCGCATCGAGACCACGCTGAAGCTGCGCTCGGTCGAGCTGCCCAGCAACAGCAACTCGTTCGACTAAGGCCGGCCGGCCCGAATGTGGGGCCGATCCGATAGTTCAGCTACCACGCCGTGCGCCACGGATGGGCCCTCCTGGGGACCCGAGGCGCACGGCGTTCATGCTGCGCCGGCGCGGTGAAAAACAGGAACGTGTGCGGGGACCGCGACAGCGGTATGAACTGGTATCGCGTGAGCGAGGGTCGCTCGTTGGCCCGCCAGGAGCCGGCCACACTGGTGTAGCCCGGTGACGGCATGCCCAGCGCGGTGTCGCGGCGTGCGTAGGCCACCCGGTCTTGCTCGATGCCGGGCAAGGGCAGCACCGTGGCCCACGACTCGGTGGTGATCGTGGGCGCGGCTTGGGCGAAGCTTGGCGGCTGGTGGCGGTGATGTGCGGCGGGTGTCGAGCAGCCCTGGACGCCGAGCGTCAGGGCCAGCATCGCGCCGGTGCACGCGGTAACAACAAATCTGGGAGTGGCCATGCTCGCCTCCGCGAGGCTGTGGCTCCGTCCGGGTCTCGTGCCGGCAATCCGTTCGCCGGCTCTCATTCTCTCAACGCGCCCGGGAGGACTCGAACCTCCGACCTACGGTTTCGGCACACCCGCGGCTTTCACCACGGACCGGACCATCTCTTCACCCGCCAGACATGCGCGTCTGGGTAGGGTGCCGGGCGCTTCCTCCGGTGGCGTCAACCACCTTCGGTGCGGGGGTATTGCCGGGGCGGCTCACCCGCTGGTCTCTACACCTTCCGCCGGCTCTGGATTTGGCTCCAGACCCCGCCGACGGCTCGGCTCGGGATTGCCCATCGCCCAACGGGAGCGACTAGGGTTTCCCCGAGTTCACCCGGTTCGCCTCGGCCCGTTTCCGGGCCGGGCCCCTCTTTGACGAAGGAAACCGTTGCTCTGTCCTGCTGAGCTACGAGCGCTCGCGTTCAGGCGACAGTGTACCCCGGGCCTCGTTGACAAGTAGACCACCAAACTCGGGCTATGGCCAGCAATCGGGCATGTGGGGCGGGTAGATAACCGCGAGCCGGACGCGGGCGTGCATACCTTTGCCCCTTTCCCGCATCGCAGGCCCCAAGCAATCGGAATCGAACCCATGGACGCAGGCATCGTCGGGCTGCCCAATGTTGGCAAGTCCACACTCTTCAACGCCCTAACCAACGCCGGCGCGTTGGCGGCCAACTACCCCTTTGCCACCATCGAGCCCAACGTGGGCATCGTGCCGATCCCCGATCCGAACCTCGAGCGCATCCACAAGCACATCGAGACGCAGAAGGTCATCCCCGCGGCCATGCGGCTGGTGGATATCGCCGGCCTGGTCCGTGGTGCCAGCGAGGGCGCGGGCAAGGGCAACGCCTTCCTGAGCAACATCCGCGAGGTCGACGCCATCGCCCAGGTGGTCCGCTGCTTCGAGGAGGCGCCGGGCGGCGAGGAGATTCTGCACGTCGACGGCTCGGTCGACCCGATGCGCGACATTTCGACGATCAACAACGAGCTGCTGCTGGCCGATCTGCAGGCCGTCGAGAGCGCCCTGCCCAAGGCAGAGCGCGCCGCCAAGAGCCGCGAGCCCGAGGCTATCGCCCGGTACGCCGTACTCCAAAAGATCAAGCCCGTGCTCGACGAGGGCAAGCCCGCTCGCGTGATCGCCGACTCCATCATCGATGCCGAGCAGCGCAAGGCGTGGCGCGGTCTTGGGCTCATCACGGCCAAGCCGATTCTGTACATCGCCAACGTCGACGAGAGCGACGCCGCCGGCAAGGGCGAGCTGGCCCAGAAAGTGAAAGCCCACGCCGAGGGCGAGGGCAACGCCTTCGTGCCGGTGTGCGCAAAGATCGAAAGTGAGCTGGCCGAGCTCGAGCCCGAGGACAAGGCCGAGATGCTGGCCGACTATGGCATGGACGAGCCCGCGCTGGGCAAGCTGGCGCGCGAGGCCTACCGGCTATTGGGCCTCCAGAGCTTCTATACCGCGGGCGAGAAGGAGATCCGGGCCTGGACCGTCCGCCAGGGCGCGACCGCGCCGCAGGCGGCCGGCGTGATCCACACCGACTTCGAGCGCGGGTTCATCCGGGCCAACATCTACGGCGTTGATGTGCTCGATCAGTACGGCAGCGAGAAGGCCATCAAGGAAGCCGGCAAGATGCGCGTGGAGGGCAAGGACTACGCGATGCAGGATGGGGATGTGTGCCACTTCCTGTTCAACGTGTAGGCCTGTTTCTGCAGCTCAGTTCCAGCTCACGCCCTTGGGCCAGCGTTCGGGGTGCTGCGAAGCGGCGTTGCGGATGATGCGGGCCATGTCGCTGAGGGCAAGCTCGACCAAGCGCACGCGGCGCTTGGCGTCGGGCTCGGCCAGCAACTGGTAGCGCAACTCGGGATCAGTGAACAGCGAGAAGCACACGAGTTCGAAGGCGGCCGAATCGGGGATCTGCTCGTTTTCGAGGCGTTCGACGACCCATGCCGCGGTGCGGAGCTGTTGGAGCGGCCAGGCGGTCAGGTGCTCGGTGAGCTTCTGGCGTGCGGTGTCCAGGCCCAGCTGAGGATGCCCGGGCAGGTCGAGCGGTTCGAGGTACGCCGTGCGATACGCCCGTTCGTCGTCGGGGGCCATCTCGTCGACGATCTTGGCGCGGCAGATGCCCTGGAGCAGGATGTTGTAGTGCCCGTCGGGCAGCTTCTCGTGCTGGAAGACCTGGCCGATGCACACGGCCGGCCGCAGGGGTAGCGAATCGCCGCTGTGGTCGAACACCTCGAGATCGCTCGTGTCGTAGGTGGCCATGGCGATCTGGCCCGAGCCGTCCAGGGCGTCGCCGATCATCTGCCGGTAGCGGGTTTCGAAGATGTGGAAGGGTGCTACTTGCTGGGGCATCAGCGCGACAACGCCCAGCGGGAACACCGGCATGGGCTTGCCAAAATTGACCTGGATGGCGACTTCCTCGCTCATGCCCAAGTGTATGCCCGGGCGGGCGATTTCTATTCGCGCAGAGGGTCGGGCCGGTACACGCGGGTGTTGAGGGCCCAGTGCTTCTCGGTGAACTTGCCGCGGAGGTCGGTTTTGTCCACGCGATCCCGCTTGGCGGCCACCAGGGCCATCTCGGTCTTGGCGTCCAGGTCGTCGAGATTCGAGACGAAGATCGCCTCGGGCGTGGCGGGGACCTTGGCCGCACCGTACTCGGGCACGCCGTGGTGCGAGAGGATGATGTGCTCGAGCACCATGATGGCCTCGGGCGGTAGGTCGACACCGTCCTGGTAGGCCTTCTCGCGCAACAGGATGACGCCGTCGACGATGTGGCCGACGAGCAGGCCGCGATCGGAGTAATCGAACGCGCGGTCGTACTTCAGCTCCCGCGTCTTGGCCATGTCGTGTAGCAGCAGTCCGAGCAGGATGAGGTCGCGGTTGAGGTCGGGATAGAGCGGCAGCATGCGGTCGGCCAGGCTGCAGAGCTGGAGCGTGTGCTCGAGCAGACCACCCAAGTACGCGTGGTGCAGCACCTTGGCGGCCGGGGCGGTGCGGAAGGCCGACATCAGCGGCTCGTCGTCGAAGAACGCCTGCGCGAGGCGTTTGGCGGCGGGGTGCTCTAACGTGTCGAAGATCGCGCGAAGGTCGGCGAACATTTCCTCGGGGTTGCGCTTCGAGGCGGGTAGCAGCTCGCGGATCATCTCCTCGTTCGGGTCGAATGGGTCGACCGATTGGATGATGATCTGCATCTCGCCCTGGTAGGCCTGGGCGTCACCTTCCACCCACACGAAGCCCTCGGCCGGCAGCCGGTTGTACGTCGACTCGTCGATCGACCACATGCGGCCCGGCGCGGTGCCCGAACGATCCGAAAGCAAACAGCGCAGGTAGAGCTTGTCGGTCCGGGTCTTGCCGAGCTGGGCGTTGATGATGGCGTACGGGCCGCTGACGTGCTCGCCCTCGCCGACATCTGACAGGAGGGTGCGGTTGGGTTTATCGGCCAAGGTCGGGCTCGCTTTCGGCTGCTGGGTGAGGGGAGAACCTAGGCGTGGAGTCAGGCCAGATTCGGCGGCACGGTGCCGTGGTCGGCACGGATGACCGAACGGATGCCGCCCCGGCCACGCCAGTTGGTGGTCACGCGCATCCAGTTGGGGTGCATCAGGGCGGCCAGATCGTCGCGGATGCGGTTGGTGACGGCCTCGTAGAAGATGCCCTCGTTGCGGAACGATTGCAGGTAGAGCTTGAGGCTCTTGAGCTCGACGCACAGGCCGCCCGAGCTGCCAGGCGCGGGCTCGAAGACGACCACGACCTCCCCGAAGTCGGGGTGCCCGGTCTTGGGGCACAGCGAGGTGAATTCCTCGGCCACGTGCTCGATGACGAATGGCGTGTCGACGGGGGTGGGGAAGGCTTCGAGCAGGCTTGGGTCGGGCATCGCCTGTCATAGACCGCAGGGCGGGGCCGATCAAGCCGGTGCAGCCGTCATGACCGGCCCACGCCGACCCAAAGGCTGGCGCTTGGGGCAAGGCCCATCTGGCTCGAGCCCTGCTTTGACGATCTGCTGGTGCCATGAACGACGTCTTGCGAACACACGCCCACTGGCTCAAGGAATCCAACCGTCGCACCGTCGGTCGGATCGAGATCCGCCATCTCCGGACCAAGCTGGGGCGGGTCGTGGATATCGGGCCCGGCGGCATGCGGCTGCGGGGCAAGCCCTGGCCGCCCCTGGAGACCTACGGAGAGTTCGACGTGCAACTCCACGGCATGACCGAGGTGCTGCCGCTCAAGGTCACCGTGGCGTGGTCGTCGCGTCCCACCATGTTCACGCGTGAGCTGGGCTTGAAGTTCGTCGACCTCAGCGACCATTCCAAGCACGCGCTCGCCGGCCTGTTCGCGGCTTGCGAAGACGTTGCCCGCTCGCGGGCGGGCTGATCAACCGGACCTGTACTCACCCAAACCATCGCTTGGCCCACAGCCCGATGTTGACCATGGGCCAGGCCTGCGCCCAGTTGGCCTCGGGGTCTTGTGCGACCAGGTCCCAGGCGTCTCGGTTGAAGAACTCGTCGATGATCGGCTCGTCGCGAAGGTCGTCGAACAGCGGCCCGAGCCAGCCCTGGAACGGCAGCGGGAAGCTGGCCTTGGGGCGGTTCAGGATCTCCGCTGGCACGACGCCATCGAACGCCCGGCGGAGCGCTATCTTCGTGCCCTCATGCGGTGGCAGCGTGGGATCGAACTTCTGACTCAACGGCAACCCATCGGCGAACGCGGCAACCACGCGATCGGCCAGGGGCGTGCGGCCCTCGACTCCCGATTGCGAGAGGGCGCTATCCACGCGTTGGAGCAAGCCGGTGAGGTTCGTACGTCGCATCAGACGCATGCTCGTGCGCATGGCCTCGTCGCGCGGTGCGAGCGTGGGCCCCGGTCTGGCCGCTTCGAGCTGGTACGCGTCGCGGTACGCCTGCACGAGCCACCCCGCGAACTCTGCGATGCGCGCGAGCTTCGGGCTCAGCACGCGGGGCATCATCTGCGGCGGCACCCAGGCGTTGCCAAGAAGGAACGCGATGGCCGGGTCGTCGCCGCCGTTGTCGAGGTATTCGGCGGCTTGTTGCAGCGGCCCGTGGTAACCACCAAAGAGCTCATCGGCTCCCTCCCCGGTCAGCGCGACCTTGCACCCACCCGCGCGGATCGCGCAACCAAGGGCGTGGATGGCGGTCTCGTTGGGCGTGCTGACCGGCTGGCCGGTGCGCTCGACGAGCATGCGCACGCCGGCGACGAATCGGTCCTGGGTCATGCGGATCGAGCGGTGGGGCAGGTTCCATTGCCCGGCCAGCCGTCGCGCGTACGCGGCATCGGCCTCGGGATCATCGCTGCCGTCGCCCGCGCCGAACGTTGGCAGTCGCAGCCGGTGGAGGCGGGTGGTGGCGGCGATGATCGTGCTATCGAGCCCACCGCTGAGCAGGACGCACACGGGAACGTCGGAACGTAGGTGCTGGGAGACCGATTCTTCGACGAGTGCGCGAAGATTGTCTGGGTCGCCACCCTCGATGGGCAACTCCCACTCTTGCGGTGTGAGGGTGGCGTCGCGAAGGTCGATTTCTTGAACCTGTCCCGGACGGAGCATCGACACGCCGGCGAACAGCGTCCGGCCTTCGGTGCTCAGGCGGATGGTGGTCAGGTACGCGGTGAGCCCGAGTGGGTCGACGCTGGGAGAGAGGTGGGGGTGCTCGAAGAGCGCGGTGGCCTCGCTGGCGACGACCAACTCGGGACCGCCACCGTCGGGCGGCTGGGTGATGGCGTAGCAGAGCGGCTTGATGCCCAGCGGATCTCTCGCCAGAACCAGACGATTTTCGACCGTGTCGTACGCCACAATCGCGAACATGCCCCGGCACTTGCGTAGCCCCTGTGGCCCCCAGGCGCTGAGCACCTGGCACATTGTGGCGGTGTCGCTGGGTGAATCCGGCTCTTGGCCGAGTGTGGCGAGTTCTTTGCGGAGTTGCGGATCGTTGTACAACTCGCCGTTGTAGACGATCACCCACCGGCCATCGCGCGAGGCCATCGGCTGACGGCCCGCTTCACCCGGCGCGATGACTTCCAGGCGGCGCTGGCCCAGGAAGACCCCCGGCATCGACCACACCCCGGCACCGTCGGGCCCCCTGTGCGCGAGCGTGTCGCGCATGCGTACTGCTTGCCGTTCCGAAACGGATAACGCTGCGCCCGCGCCGCGAGCTATGGCCACAATGCCGCACACGCCGCTGATATCGGCGTGCGGGGTCGAACACGGTCAGTGGAAGCGGGTAGTTGCATCCAGGCCGGATCTAGACCCAGACTTGGACGATGATGTGGCACGCCTTGCCGAGGTTGTCGCTCCATTCGCCCACCTCGGTGGTTACGAGCTTGACCTCGCAATCCTCATGGCTCTCGATCCAGGCGTTGATTTGTTGGTCGAGGTGGGCCAGAGCGTCGCCTTGGAGCTTGCAATGGAAGCTCTTCACGTGCGTGGCACCCTGACCGGTCAGCTGCGCATGCCGCTTCCAGCCGGTCTCGTCTTCGGGCGTTGCGCCGAGCTTGGCCAGCGTGCGGATCTTGGGCTTGCTCTCGCCCTTGAACTCGCGATTGGTCGTTTGATTCTGATCGAGCATGAGCCGTGCCCCATCGGGGTCGTCGCCCGCTCATCGGCGGCCCCGTCCACTGACCCGGCAACCCCACGCGGCCGGGCGACGCGAAGCCGACCGTGGCTTCCCATCAGCGGTCTGCGTGCATTATACGCGAAAAGGACCAAAATCTTGCATCAAATTTACCGTGAACCAAACAAAAAACGCCCATTTTTCTGGCGGATTCCACCCAAATTCTCATGCCGAACACCCAAATGCAGCGAGAGTTCGATCGAATGATCGGTGCGTGCGTGGATGTCGCAATGCCCCGAGGCGACGCGAACCACCGTCCCTCGGTTGCCCGAAACCTCGCCCTCGTACTCGAGATAAGCCCGACGGTGACCGGCCAGTTGCTCGGCCTCGAATGGCTCGGCATCGAGGCTGATGTCTCGATCGAGTCGGAACGTCAGCAACGAGCCGTGGTCGTCAAGGGCGAGCATCCAGTCGAAGTGGTGCGAGCCGCCGGGCAGGTCGTGGCGGAGCAGGACGGTTGGAAAACGTTTGGGATCTGGCATGCTCTGAAGAATCGTTGGCGCTCTGGGGTAGCCGCGGGCCATGTGGAGCGCCGATAATCGACCCTATGCCGATCAAGCTATTCAACACCGTTGCCGTCATCCTTGTCGCCGGACTCATGTGCCTGAACCTCGCCGGATGCGCTGCTCAGGAGCGTTCGGCCGGGGAGATTCGTGAGTCGGCTAACAACGCCTACGCGGCCGGCGATTACGCCAAGGCGCTGGCCGAGTGGGAGGCGTATGCCGAGATCCATCCGGTGCCGCTGGCTTCCGACCTTGGAAGGGGCAAGGCCCTTCTGGCTTTAGAACGCCCCGGTGAGGCGATCGTTCCGCTGCAGCGTGTCTATCGCGACGACCCGATGGACGAGCAGAAGCTCGAACTGTTGATCCAGGCCCTGCACAGCGCGGGCGAGCACGAGCGGCTGATTTCTTTGCTGCGCGACCGCACCCGCCAGCCGGGCACCGTCGAGGAATACCTACGCCTCGGGCGGTATGCCGAGGAAATCGGCGATCCGGACGAGGCCGAGCGGGCCCTGCTGGCGGGTGCCCGGGTCGATCGTGGGCTTCATATTGAGCCGCAGCTCAAGCTCGCCGAGTTCTACCACGGAATCGGCGACACCGAGAAGGCCCTGGAACGCTACGCGATGGCCCTGTGGTTCGATTACACGAACGCCCAGGTGGCCGAACGAATCCGGGCCTTGGGAGAGACTCCCGGGCGGACCTTCGTGCGGGTGCCGTACGAGGCGGTCGAGGAGGGCATCCTGGCCCCTGATGCACCCCCGCCTGAGCCCTCTCCGGGAGGGTAACTACTTATTTTTAGGGCACCCTCTTTGCCTTTCGGCCGGTGCTTTCTACACTTCATCCGGATACACGGATGAAGACTACCGACGCACTCAACGACATCGCCGCCGCGCTCTCGGCCATCGCCGATGGGGTGCGTTTGCGCATGCTCCGGGTGCTCGAGGCCGAGGAGTTGGCCGTCGGCGAGATCGCCCAGGTGGTGCAACTTCCGCAATCGACGGTGAGCCGCCGGCTGAAGCTGCTGGCCGACCACGGCTGGGTGCAGCGACGGGCGGCCGGAACGGCCACGCTTTATCGCTGCGTGAGCGACGACCTGCCGCCCGAGCTTCGCGGCGTGTGGACGCAGGTGCGCGAGACGGCGGGGCGTGGCGACGAGGCCGACGCCGACATACGGCGGCTGCGTGCGGTGATCGCCGATCGTCGGCCAGGGTCGGCGGCGTTCTTCGGTCGTGTGGGCGCGCAGTGGGACGATGTCAGCCGCGAACTCTTCGGCGAGCGTTACGCCGGTGGGGCGTTGGCCTCGTTGCTCGCACCGGGAATGGTCGTTGCCGACGTGGGCTGCGGCACGGGCGTGTTTGCCGGCATGCTCGCGCCCGTGGCCGAGCGGGTCATCGGGATCGATCGCGAGCCGACGATGCTCGAAGCGGCGCGTTCGCGACTAGGCGAGCCGGGCAACATCGAACTGGAACTCGGCGAAGCCGAGAACCTGCCACTGGAAGACGGCAGCATTGATCTGGTCGTGCTGGGGCTCGTGCTCCACCACTTGGAGAGCCCGCAAGCCGCGTTACAAGAAGCCGCGCGTGTACTCAAGCCGGGCGGCCGGGTGCTAATCGTCGACATGCAGCCGCACGGCCGCGAGGAGTTCCGGCTGGAGATGGGGCATTGCTGGCTGGGTATTTCGGAATCCCAACTCGGTCTTTGGTGCGACGCGGCTGGCTTGACACTCGTCGGCCATCGCCCGCTCCCGAGCTCGCCCGATGCGCGGGGCCCGGAGGTCTTTGCTGCCACGGCTATTTGCCAGACGTAACAAGTATGAAAGCTCGCGCCCCGGCCAGCCGGCGGCGTGTGAACGAACGCATTACACCGATTCACAGTCAAGGAAGAGGAACACGAAACATGACGACGCTGACCACCGACGTGGCCAAAACGAGCCAGGGACAACTGGAGTACAAGGTCAAGGACCTGACCCTCGCCGAGAGCGGCCGCAAGGAGATCCGCCTGGCCGAGGACGAGATGCCCGGGCTGATGGCCCTGCGCGAGAAGTACGGCAGCAAGAAGCCGCTCAAGGGCGTCAAGGTCGCTGGCAGCCTGCACATGACCGTGCAGACCGCCGTGCTGATCGAGACGCTCGTCGAGCTCGGCGCCGACGTGCGGTGGTGCTCGTGCAACATCTTCAGCACGGCCGACAACGCGGCGGCGGCGGTCGTGGTCGGTCGCACAGAGAACGGCGGCACTCCCGAGAACCCCAAGGGAACGCCCGTCTTCGCCTGGAAGGGTGAGACGCTGGCCGAGTACTGGTGGTGCACTAAGCAGATGCTGACCTGGCCCGACGGCAGCGGCCCGGACCAGATCGTCGATGATGGCGGAGACGCAACGCTCCTGCTCATCAAGGGCATGGAGTTCGAGAAGGCCGGCAGTGTGCCCGCGTTCGACGAGGACAAGGACGCCGAGGAGTACAAGCACATCCTCAACACCATCCGGGACACGATCGACACCAACCCCGGCTGGTTCACCAAGGTCACCCCTGCCGTCAAGGGCATCAGCGAGGAGACCACCACGGGCGTGCACCGCCTGTACCAGTTCGCCGAGAAGGGCACGCTGCCCTTCCCCGCGATCAACGTGAACGACAGCGTCACCAAGAGCAAGTTCGACAACGTCTACGGCTGCCGCCACAGCCTCATCGACGGGCTCAACCGCGCCACCGACGTCATGCTCAGCGGCAAGGTCGCGGTTGTCTGCGGCTACGGCGACGTGGGCAAGGGCTGTGTGCAGAGCCTCAAGGGCCAGGGCTGCCGCGTGATCGTGACCGAGATCGACCCCATCTGCGCGCTGCAGGCCGCGATGGAGGGCCTGGAGGTCAAGCCGCTCGAGGACTTCATCGGCACGGCCGACATCTTCATCACCACCACGGGCAACAAGGACATCATCACGCTCGAGAGCATGAAGAAGATGAAGGACAAGGCCGTGGTGGGCAACATCGGCCACTTCGACAACGAGATCCAGATGGAGAAGCTCCAGCGCGATGCCGACGTCGAGCGTCGCAACATCAAGCCGCAGTACGACGAGTTCTACTTCAAGAGCATGGACAAGAGCATCCTGGTGCTGGCCGAGGGCCGCCTGTTGAACCTTGGCTGCGCGACCGGCCACCCCAGCTTCGTGATGAGCGCGAGCTTTACCAACCAGGTGATCGCCCAGATCGAGCTGCACGAGAACAACGACAACTACGAGAACAAGGTCTACGTGCTGCCCAAGCACCTCGACGAGATGGTCGCCCGCCTGCACCTGGACAAGCTTGGCGTGAAGCTCACCAAGATGAGCGCCGACCAGGCCGAGTACCTTGGCGTGCCGGTCGAGGGGCCGTACAAGCCCGATCACTACCGGTATTGATGCCGGAGGCATCAGGCATTAGGCATTAGGCAATAGTGCAGATAATACCAGCCGCGTGCGTTTGCACGCGGTTTTCTTATGCCCTTGCTGCGTCGACGATCGCGAGAAAATCCTCGGCCTTCAGCGACGCCCCGCCGATGAGGCCGCCGTCGATGTCGGGGCTTGCCATCAACTCAGCGGCGTTGTCGGGTTTCATCGAGCCGCCGTAGATGATGCGGATGGCCGCCGCGGCGTCCGAACCCAGAATCTCAGAGAGCACCGCTCGGATGCGTTCGTGGGCGGCCTGGGCGTCGCTTGCGCTCGCGGTCTTGCCGGTGCCGATGGCCCAGACGGGCTCGTAGGCGACGACCAGGTGGTCGTTGCGCACGACGTGCATGTCGCCCAGGGCGCTGCGGAGCTGGGCTTCGTTCACCGGGTCAGTCCTTCCCGCCTCGCGTTCTTCTAGGGTCTCGCCGATGCACAGCACGGCGGTCATGCCGGCGTCGAGCACGGAGCGGAGCTTGGCGGCGATCAGTTCCTCGGGTTCTTGGAGGCCGTGCCGCCGCTCACTGTGGCCGATGAGCACGGTCGAGACGCCGCACTCCTTGAGCATGGCCAGCGAGACGTCGCCGGTGCGGGCGCCGTTGTCGTGGGCCGAGCAGTCCTGGGCCCCCAGCATCACGCCCGAGCCGCCGACGCTCGAGCGGATCGTCTCGAGCCAGACGAAGGGCGGGTAGATCGCGACCTGCGGGCCGTCGGACCCGGCCGCCCGGGCGACGTCGGCGGCCAGTTCGAGCGCCTCGCCGCGCGAGGTGTTCATCTTCCAGTTGCCGCCGATAAAGGGGGTGCGCTTAGCCATTGGCAACCGTATGCGCGATGTCGCCCGCCACATCGCCGAGTTCCTTCTCCATCAGCTCCAGGTTCCGCGTGTTGGCCTTGTACCACGCGTCGGGCACGACGCCGACGAGCGGGACTAAACCGACCAGGAAGTCGAGGCCCAGGTTGGCGGCCATCTTCAGCAGCGTCCTACGCCGCACGCCCGCGCGCCGGGCTTCCATGAGCGGGTACACGCTGATGCCCACCGACACCGCGTCGCCGGCGAAGGGCAGCAGGCTGATGATGGGGTCCAGGCCGAAGCGGTAGCCCGTGCCCGGGACGCGGAAGCGGGTGTCCATCCACCTCGAGACCGCGCGGACGCGGCGCAGGGCGAGGGCGGCGCGTTCGGGGGTGGGGCTGGGCATGGGTGGAGCGTACGGGCGCGGGTCGGCGGTTTGTGCGGGGGTGAAGCGGGTTTCACTCTGGGGTCTCGGGCTCTTGGGTTGTGTTGGTGGGTGGTTTTTTGGTTCTTCGCCGCTCGGCGGAGCCGAAGACGGCTGCGCCAGCGCTCGCCCAACGGGGTTGTTCTTGGGCGCTCGCGTTGCTCGCTTGCGGCCTGACGGCCGGGCCACAGAAGCGGCCGCGCCTCCCGCATGCGCTGTCGCTCGGAAGACCTCGCTCGGCGGATGCTTCGGCGTCAAGAGTCAAATGTGAAGCCGAACGCGTGTTGGTACTTCGGCGACGGGGCATCCGCACCAGCCCGTCTTCGGGCGCAGGGCGCATGTCCCGGCGCGGCCCGCAAGGGCCCGGCCGTCAGGCCGCCAAGGGAGCGAAGCGACCGCTCAAAACAACCCAACAGAACGCAGCTCTGGCGCAGCGGTCTTCCGCTCCGCCAGAGCGTCGAGCGTACGAGAAAGCCCAAAAGCACAACCCGAACACCCAAGACCGCCCGATCACGCCTCCGCTTCGAGCGCCGCCCCGCACTCGGGGCACACCTTGAACCCCGTCGCGTCGTAGCCACAGGCGGGGCAGGGCGTGCGGCCGACGCGCCGGGCCCGTTGCGCGCGGCGTCGACCGATGGTAAATTGCGCGCCGCGGTACCCGCCGAGGACCAGCAGCGTGGGGGCCAGCAGCACCGCCCACGGTGGGAACTCAACGAACCACGGCTGGTTCCGCCCAGACGAGCCGCTGGTAGGCCCTCGAAACAGCGAGAAGTTCGCCCCCTGGCGCACGCCCGGGTCCCATCGCAGGATGGACTTGCCCAGATCGCCTCCGGATTGCCCGAGCGTCGAGCGGTGGTTGCTCGTGGTGAGCCTCGACAGCGAGCCCCACTGCGCGCCCCACATGGCGTGACCGCTGGGCTCCCACACGACCGTGGAGAAGAGGAACGGCCACGCCGACGCGATGGTCGCAAGGCCCAGCCACGCGTACAGCGCGACGCGGGCGATCATCGATCGGTGTTGGCGGGATTGGGGCATGGGCGGGCCTCCAAGGGATCATTGGCACGGGGTGTCGGCCCGCGCCGGGCAAGCCGTACGAGTTCGTGACCGAGATCCTCGAGACCGGGGCCCTGCGGGTGCGCTTCAAGTGCGACAACCCCGGCGCCCAGGGCGGCACCGCGGGTGGGGTGGGCTACGAGGTGCTGCGCCAGGACGACGCGAGCGGGACGTACGGCTTCGTGCTGGTCGCCGGCGAGCGCGAGTTCGTCGACGCTACGCTGCCGGCGGGCACGGCCACCTCGACCTACCGCATCACCGCCTTCCGCGGCACCCAGCGCGGCGACGCGGCGACGTTCAACGTCTTCTTTGGTGTTGGGGGCAACGGGCAGCAGGTGGTCGAGGCGGTCTCGACGCCTTCTGGCGCGAGTGGCAAGGCCGCGTAGTCGATCGGATCGAGCGGGCCCGGATGGAACCGGGCGCACGAGGAACCCCCTTGGGGGTCAGCCGCCCCAGTTGCGCGTGCCCCAGCGCTTGAATTCGTGGATTTCGTGCCCGGGGAGCATCGTGTTGGTGATCTCGAGGCTCTGCATGAGCGGGCTGCGCTCGGGGTGCTCGGGGTCGAAGGCGTACCACGAGGGATCGAGCTCGGCGCCGAACGTGGACTCGTAGTGGATCATGCCGCTCCCATAGATCAGCTGCCGCACCACGCCGGTCTCCACGTCGATCCAGAACTGGGTCGCGTGCTCCGGCGGCACGCCCGCGTCGCGCACGTGGTAGCACGGCCGGCCGCGGATGACCTCGACGCCCACCAGCCGCGGATCGGTCGAGTGGTCGAGGATCGAGGTCCAGTGCTCGGTTGGGTCGAGCGCCTCCCACATGTGGGTCACCGGAGCCGCGCTGGGAAAGTAACCAAGCGGCCGGAGCTCGTCCCCGGCCCTCCGCCACAAAAAAGACTGGCCGTCCGGCCCGCGCCACACCACATGCAGAAACCCGTACCACTTCTGCGGCAGATGGAGGTCGAGTACTTCCTGGTGGATGCGCACGCCGCGCTCGAACGCCGTCAGGAAGACCTCGGGGTAGAGATCCGGCTCGAAGCGCGGCCGGAACGAATAGGGTTTGAGGTCGACGAAGACGCCTACGTCGACGTAGGTGTCGCAGGTCTCGTATCGGAGCTTCGACCACGCCAGGGCGACGGCGCCCTTGTGCGCCTCAGCCGTCAGCGGCACGGGGTCGTCCGTGGAAATGGTAAACAGGCGGGCGGCGAGTTGCTGGCCGGCGGGCGTCGACGCCCGCCCGAGCAGCGTGCGGCTCCGATGGCGAAGCAACCAGCGTTCCCAAGGCCAGAGGTCGCCGGCCGACCACCAGGCGTGGTGCTTGCTCGATGGATTGGTGGAGGACCGGTGCCACACTTCTCCGAGCAGTGGATCGGTGCCCGGAGCGCCGAGTGGCGACCCCGTGGGCTCCTCGACGTACGGCACCATGGCGATGAGGACGGTGTCGGGCACCGCCCGCCACCAGCCGTGGTCGCGGACGATCGGATAAGCGTGGCTCGCGTAGCTGCCCGCAAGCATGATCATCGCGAGCGCCGCGAACCCCCAGCGCCGCCGTGTCTTGCGGAACTTTCGAGGCTTGCGTGTCGCCTTTCCGCACTCGGGGCACGTTGTCGCGCTGTCAACCTCGGGCACGCCCTCGACGACATACCAGCACTTCGGGCATCGCTTGCGGCCACGGGAACGATCCCACAGCATCGCCCACGCCAGGCCGAGGAGGCCGAGCGCGAGCAGGAGCCACGTCAGGGTTGTGAAGATCCAGTCGCCCACGGGGAACGATACCGCGTGGATCGGACCGAGGATGCGAAGACGGGTCCGCGTGCTCACGCACGCGGCTCGGACTGATGCCCGGTGCCCAGTGCCTGATGCCTTCTTCTACCGATCCAGCTCCGCCGCCACCACATTAATGCTGCCCAGGATGCCCACCACGTCGGCCAGCATGTGGCCCTCGGTCATCATGGCCATGATGGCGTAGTTCATGAAGGTCGGCGGGCGGGTGCGGACGCGCCAGGGGCGCGGGCCGCCGTCGCTGACGATGTAGTAGCCAAGCTCGCCGTTGGCGGTCTCCTGCGCGTCGTAGCACTCGGCGACCGGGGGCTTCCAGCCGCGATTGCTCATGATGAGCTCGAAGTGCTGGATGAGGCCCTCGATCGAGCCGTACACCTCGGCCTTGGGTGGCTTGACCATCTTCGAGTCGCTGAAGACGTCGATCGAGCCGCCGGGGATGTTGTCGATGAGCTGGTCGATGATCTTGACGCTTTGCTTGATCTCCTCGATGCGCACGAGGAAGCGGGTGTACACGTCGCCCTGGTCGGCCACGGGCACCTGGAAGCGCACGGCCTCGGCGCCCTGGCCGTCCCAGTTGTCGGCGTAGCAGAGGTAGGGGGCGTCCTTGCGCAGGTCTCGCGCGACGCCCGAGGCCCGGGCCAGCGGGCCGGCGATGGACCACGCGATGGCGTCTTCCTTGGAGAGGATGCCGATGCCGCGCGAGCGGTCCATGAAGATGCGGTTGCGCTCGACGAGTGTCTCGAGGTCCTTCATGGCGACGAGGCAATCCTCGTGACAGAAGGCCTTGACCATCCGCTGGAAGACCTCCTGGTCGGGCAGGTCCTGCATCGCCCCGCCCACGCGGGTCCAGTCGGGGTGGTACCGCTGGCCGGCGACGAAGTCCATGATGTCGTAGATCTTCTCGCGCGGGTTGAAGCTGTAGAGGAAGCCGGTGATGGCACCGAGGTCGAGCGCCGCCGCGCCCACGCACAGCAGGTGGTCCTGGATGCGGCCGAGCTCGGCCAGGATCGTGCGGAGCACCTTGCACCGCGGCGTGATCTCGATGCCGAAGAGCGTCTCGACCGCGCCGTGCCAGGCGATGTCATTGGAGACCGGGCTCAGGTAGTTCATCCGGCTGACGATGGTGACGTACTGGTTGTAGTCCAGGGCCTCGCCGAGCTTCTCGAAGCCGCTGTGCAGGTAGCCGATGTGGGGCGTGCAGCGGGCGACGCGCTCGCCGTCGAGCTCGAGCACCAGCCGCAGCGTGGTGTGGGTGGCCGGGTGCTGGGGCCCGAAGTTCAGCGTCCAGCGGTCGCCGGTGTCGGGGTGGTCGGCCAGGTAGCCGGTGGTTTCCACGTCGAGGCCATAGCCCTCGTCCGGTCGCATGGTGTACGGCATTTCGGCTCCGCGATCACAGGTGCTGGGGGCCAGTCCGTGGGCCCTCGGGCGCGATGATAGACCCGGCTGGTGGGGCTTTGGCGGGGCGTCGCCCTACGATGGGACTCCCCGTGCCCATCCTGCCCGTTTCCCTGCTAAGTGAGCCCCCGCCGCATGCGAATCTGCCTGGTCAGCAAAGAGGTTTTGCCCTTCTGGGGCGCGGGCATCGGCGTCTATGTCTCGCTCATGGCCCGGGCCTGGGCCGCCGCGGGGCACGAGGTCCATGTGCTGAGCGAGCCGCACCCGGGGTTGCTCGACGACGGCCCGAAGACCCACAAGGGCGTCCGCTTCCACGCGGTGGACGTCCACGCCGGCCAGTGCCTGCTGGATGGCTTCCGATGCCAGTTCGAGCAGCACTCGATGGCCGTCCACGAGAAGCTCAGCGAACTGCACGCCAAGCACCCCTTCGACTACATCGAGTTCCCCGACTTCGGCGGCGAGGGCTGGCTTGCCCTCAAGGCCCGGCGGACGCTGGGTGCCTACGCCGGCGCGGTCATGGCCGTCCGCCTGCACACGCCGCTGGCCGATTGCATCGAGCTGAACGCCGACGCCATGCTCGATCGCGAGACCGCATTGATCCTGGCGATCGAGACCCAGGCCATCCGCGACGCCGACGCGCTGATCTCCCCGTGTACGAGTCTGCTCGAGCGCGTCCGCGATCGCTACGGGCCCGACGTCGCCAAGGATCGCAAGCCGGGTTTCGTCGTGCCCTACGCGTTCGACATGGCGACCATCGACGAGCTTGGCAAGGGCCAGGCCGAGAAGTATGAGCGTCCGACGGTGCTGTTTTATGGTCGCAGCGAGCGGCGCAAGGGCGTCCATCTGCTGGTGCCCGCCGCCCAGCAACTCATGGACGAGGGGCTGGACTTTGACGTCCGCTTCATCGGCGGCGACACGATGACCGGCCCGGCCTGCGGCTCGGTGCGTCGGCATCTGGAGAAGCTCGCGTCGCGTGCCCACGCCGACCACTTCCGCTTCGACGCCCCGCGCCCGCGCGTCGAGCTCGGCCCGGCCATCCGCGGCGCGGCGGTGTGCTGCTTCCCGTCGCTGTGGGAGAATTATCCCAACGTGTGCCTCGAGGCCCTCGCGCTCGGCAAGCTCGTCGTGGGTTCGAACGCCGGCGGCATGAGCGAGCAGATCGAGGACGGCGTGAGCGGGCTGCTGTTCGAGAGTGGCGATATCGAGAGCCTCAAGGACACGCTCCGGCGAGCACTCACTGACGACGCCCTGCGTGAGCAGGTCAAGACGGTGGGGCCCCAGCGCGTCGCGAGCATGTGCGAGCCCGCCCGCATCGTGCGCGAGACGAGCGCCGCGATCGACGCCGCTCGCGGGCGCATGGTGAAGACTACCGAGTTCTCCACCAGCCGCGTCACCAGCAACGGCTCGCCCAATGGCAAAGCGGTCCCCGACGCCTCGATCATCATCCCCTTCTACAATATGGCTATGTGGCTGCCGCAGACCCTGGAGAGCGCCAAGGCCCAGACGCACGCGAACACCGAGATTG
This sequence comes from Phycisphaera sp., assembly GCA_025916675.1. Classification (NCBI taxonomy): domain Bacteria; kingdom Pseudomonadati; phylum Planctomycetota; class Phycisphaerae; order Phycisphaerales; family Phycisphaeraceae; genus Phycisphaera; species Phycisphaera sp. The sequence goes on along the minus strand of CP098402.1, from coordinate 1,552,476 downwards.
TCGTTGTGGATGATGGCTCGACCGACCCCGCCAGCATCGCGATGATCGACCAGTTGGATCGCGACGGGTCGGTCCGCGTCGTGCGCAAACGCAACGGTGGGCTGGGCGATGCCCGCAACTTCGGCATTGCCGAAGCGCGCGCGAAGTGGGTGGTCCCGCTGGACGCCGACGATCTTCTCGACCCGACCTTCGTCGCCAAGGCGTTGCATGCGGCGAACCAACCCAGCCATTCCAGCCGCCCGCTGGCGATGGTGACCTCGATCGTCGCGGCGTTCCCCGAGACGCCCGAGGACGCCCCGTGGATCTGGCTGCCGCTCGGCCTCGAGCGCGACATGCTGCCCGCGGCCAACGTGTGCTCGTGCTGCGTGGCCCTCATCAACAAGGCCGTACTCGACGCCGTGGGCGGCTACGACACCTGGCTGACCAGCTACGAGGACTGGGATTTTTATTGTGCGCTCGCGTCACGCGGCTACCGGTGCGAGACGATGCCCGAGCGGCTCATCTATTACCGCCAGCGCGAGGACTCGATGCGGCACGAGATCGGCGAGCCCAACCTTGCCCGCTTCCGCGCCCTCATCACGCACCGCCACCCGAATCTCGCCGAGCACCCCGACATCGCCCTGCGCATCCTCGCCGGCGAGCTGCGCCAGCACGAGTCGGTCTACCTGCGCAACCCCCGGTACCAGGCCATCGACCGCATCAACCGCGCCTTCAAGCGCACACCGCTGCATGCACCGCTGAAGAGCCTGGTGCTGCGGACGCTGGGCGTGGGGGCGATGGATTAGGGCCTCCCTGTCGTGCGGGATTAGGCGGTACCGGTCGTAGAGCGTTACCAACTCTGCGCCAGGCGCGCCAACAACCGCGCACTAAACCCCGTCGGCCCCTTGATGTACGGCCCCTCATCCCCCTCGACCGCGTGCGTGCCGGCGATGTCGAGGTGGCACCAGGGGACCTTCTCGTCGACGAAGTAGCTCAGGAACGCGGCGCCCTGGATGGGGTGGGCCTTGCGATTCGGGTTGCTGTTGATGATGTCGGCGATGGGGCTCTTCATCATGTCGCGGTACTCGTCGTGCAGCGGCAGACGCCACACGCGTTCCCCGCTGGCGTCGCTGGCGCTCTGCACCTTGTCGCGGAGCTTGTCATCGTCGCACCACATCCCCGAGAACGTGCTGCCCAGCGCCACCACAACACCACCGGTCAGCGTGGCCACGTCGATGATGGCGGCGGGCTTCTCCTTGTCGCACGCGTAGCACAGGCCGTCGGCCAGGACGAGGCGGCCCTCGGCGTCGGTGTTCGTGACCTCGACGGTGACGCCGTTGCGGAAGGTCAGCACGTCGTCGGGGCGGTAGGCTTCGTCGCTGATCGAGTTCTCCGCCGAGCAGAGCAGCGCGACGACGGGGACCTTGGGCTTGATGGTCTTGGCGATGGCGAGCATGGCGCCCATGACGCCGCAGCCGCCGTCCTTGTCGCGCTTCATGCCGACCATGCCGCCGCCGACCTTGATGGAGAGGCCGCCCGAGTCGTAGGTCATGGTCTTGCCAACCAGCACGATGGGCTTGGCCGACTTGGCGGCATTGGCGGGGCGGTACTCGATGCGGATCAGGTGCGGCTCGTTCTCGCTGGCCTTGCCGACGTTGATGAGGCCTTCCATCTTCTCACGCTTGAGACCTTCGCCCTTCACGACGCTGACCTTGAGCCCGTGCTTGGTCAGCTTCTTAGCCTCGGCTGCCATCCAGGCTGGCGTGGCAACGTTGGGCGGCGTCTGGCTGAGCGTGCGCGCGAAGTTCGCGCCCTCGGCCAGGCCCAGGCCGAGCTGGAGCGCCTTGGTGCGGGCGGCCTTGGACTCGATGACGGCCAGCTTGGGCTTGGCGCTCGACGGGCTGGCCGAGCCGCGGAAGTGTTCGCAGCGCCAGCTCAAGAGCCCGAGGCTCTCGCCCACCGCGGCGAAGGCGTCGCCATCATCCAGCTTGGCGGCGCCGATGGCGTCGTCGAGCTCGAATTGCACGGTGGTCACCTTGGCGCCCGAGAGCTGCCGGCCCGCGGCGGCGATCGCGTTGCGGAGCTTGTCGGCGGTCAGTGTCTTGGCATCGCCAAGTCCCAGCAGGAGCACACGCTCGGCGGGCTTGCCCTTCGCGGGGTACGCGGCGGCGATGGAGCCCAGGTCGCCCGTGGCCTCGCCCCGCTTTGCGGCGGCGGCCATGGAGCCGTCGGCGTCGAGCTTCTTGGCGGCGGCACCCAGGCCCTTGCCCTTGAAGACGCCCACGACGATGGCCTGGGGCTGGCCGGTTTTCTTCAGACTGATCGCATCGAACATGGGGAGGCTCCTGTCTGGGTCAGACCGCCTGGAAAGGCAGGAATGGCTTGGAAAGTGGGGCGTCAGTGTAGGAGTGGGAGCACCAAAAAGCGGGCGTGCGACCCGCAAAGGGACGCACGCCCGCACCCGAGAAAGGAAGTCTGTCAGGACTTCGCCCCGCTCACGCGAGCGGCGGGGCAGTACGAATCCGAATCACAGACGAAGCGGAGAGGGAATCACGGGCAGCCGGCGTCGAACTCGTTCTGGAACGCCAGGAAGTCGAAGATGGTCAGCACGCCGTCACCGTCGAAGTCGGCTGTCGCGATGTCGCCGGCGTCGAACGCGTTCTGGAACGCCAGGAAGTCGAAGATGGTCAGCGCGCCGTCGCCGTCGATGTCGGCCCGGCAGCCGGCATCGACCTCGACCAGCAGCACGTCGTCGATGTACGACGGGTTGGCGTTGGGCGTGTACAGGTCGAGTACGTCGATCTGCGTGAGGCCGCCACCGGAGACGTTCTCGCTCCAGATCAGGTCCTCGGCCAAGATCACGTCGTTGTAGTAGATATCGAACGAGTCCGCGTCCAGGTCGATCTCGGCACGGACCTCAACCCACTCATCCACGATCAGATCGGTGGTGGCACCGTCAAACTCGCTCTCGACCAGTCGATCGATCGTGCCCAGGCGCAACTGCATCGACCAGTTGCTATTGCCCGGATCGGCGTCGTTGTAGGTGTTCAGCAGCAGCACGTAGAAGTCGCCGATGGCCGACGACGACATGTACGTCTGGCATGTGAACGTCCACTGGCCGCTCTGGGCAATCGGAACCCCCGCGCCATCACGCATGCGATAGATCATGTCGACTTCGAAGTCGTTGGCCTTGAACGACTGGCTGCCAGAGGCGGCCTGATCGTTGGAGACGGTGGCGTCGGCGCCACCCGGCCACAGATCCCAGCCACCTTGGCCGGTCAGGATGCTGTCGAGCGCGTAGCTCTCGAAGTCGTCATCGATGAGCGTGGTCTGGGCGAGAGCAGGAGCGGCAACACCGCACGCCAGAGCAATTGATAAAACAGTCCGCATAGCGAACCTCCCCTTCAACTTGTATCCGTGGAGGGCCTTCCAGCACCCGCAGCAATCACACCCGCTAGCAAGTGGCCGTGCGCGGGCAGCACACGGCCGGACGGAGGGTGAACGGGTACGCACCCGACCACACCATAAACATCAGGGTGCTGCGGCGTTCGGTAACCGTACCGACATCTGGATACTCCCCACGGCGGGACCGAAAACGTCCCTTAACCAACAATAGTTTCCACATTCCTGCTCAATAATCAATACGTGATCTCCCGAACTATCGAAAATTTGTCAGCCCGTGTGGATTCGGCGACTCCGGCTACACTGCTGCGAGCCGGATCGAGACCTCCCGGCATACGGGGAATCCGCCGCGGGTGATGGACGACGAGCCCCAACTCATCGAGCGTGCGAAGGCTGGCGATGGGGCCGCCGCGGGCGAGATCGTCGAGCGGTACCAGCGACGGATCTACACCTTGTGCCTGCGCATCCTCGGCAACGCCGATGACGCCGAAGAACTGACCCAGGAGACCCTGGTCAAGGCCCTGACGGGCTTGGAGCGCTTCGACGGCCGCGCCAACCTGGGCACCTGGCTGCACCGTATTGCGACGAACGCCTGTTACACCCGTATTCGTTCGGATCGTGTCCGGTCGAAGGGGCGTGTTCCGTGGCCCGAAGGTGGGGAACCTGAGGCCCGCTCGCGCGTCCAACGGAGCGATGAGGTCCTGGATGCGGGGCAGCGCCAACGCCACGTGGCGATGGCGCTCGACCAGATCCAGCCCGAGCATCGCGTTGTGCTGGTGCTGCGGGACGTCCAGGGCTTGGAGTACGAGCAAGTGGCCGAGGTGCTGGGCGTACCCATGGGAACGATCAAGAGCCGGCTCTTCCGGGCCCGGCTGGCACTGCGTCAGGCGATCGAGCGGCTCGAATCCGGCGTCACTCAAGGCAAGGGCGGCAACCAACAATGAGCAACCGCCCGTTCAACCTTGATCTACCACACGGCCTTTCCGAGGCCGACGTGTTGGAGTGGATCGAGTCGGACACCAAGGCGCGCTCTTCGGCGACTCCTGGCTCGCCATTGCATCGGGTGACCCAGGCCGTTGCCGCAGACGGTCACTTCGGTTCGATCCTCGAAGCCATGCGGATCGATCGCGCCGCCCTTGGCTCGCTCGAGGCTCCCGCGCCGCCGGAATGGGTTGCCCAGGCCGTACTTGAGGAGCACGAGCGTCAGGCTTTGCTTGCACTCTCGGATATGGCGACGATCGGGCCTCGCGCCACCAACCGTGGTTGCGACGATGAGGGCTTTTCCATCTCGGCGATGCCCGGCTGGTTCAAGCCGGCGATGGCCGTCGCGGCGGTGCTCGCGCTCGCTTTCGGCGCGTGGCAGCTCGTCCCCGTACTACTGCCTCATCCCGCTCCACAGCCTGGGCCAGAACTTGTTGTGAGTGACCCCGATGCCGGTGATCCAGTGCTGGTCACCTCCGAGGATGTCGGTCAAGAGAGCAGCATCCTCGCCGAAGCGCCACCGGCGGCGACGCTCCTTGCTCCGCGAGTGATCGAGCCAACGGCCACCGAGATCCTGACCGCTCGATTGGACATTCCCGTTGAGCGGGCCCTCGAACTCGCCCTGGCTGGCCGCCTCATGGTGGTTGTCGCCGTCGATGAAGCCGACACCGCTCGTGAAGCTGCTGTGGACATCGCTGCGCAAGCGGTCGCGCCCACCTGGGGACTCGAGGAGGCCAAAGCCGAGTTGGTAGCCGCGATGGCGACACCCGACCACTCCCGCCTGATTGGCTTGGACGGGATCGGCGAAGGGCCCGCCACCGCGAACGGTCATGGACCGCTCGGCCATCTCGAGTACATCATGGCCACCGCCCCGACTGTGTTCCTGGCACGGGCCTCGGCCTCCCCCGAGGCCTTGCTGGGCATGCTCGATGGTCTGGCGCGTTTGGGCACCGGGGTTCGCCTGGTGCCCCTCAGTGAGCATCTGCCCGGAACGGGCGAGATACCCGCGCCGGCCATCGAGAGTTCCTTGCTGTGGTGGGAAGGCGATCCCGCCGCATGGCAACCGTGGGCCGCGATCCCCGTGCGGTTCGTCGAATCGCGATAAGCCATCAATCCAGATACGCCGACGCATCCCGCGGCCAGCGGTTGCGTTTCATCATGGCGCGCATCTGCGGATCGGCAAGGTACATCCGTACGGCCTGTTCGGGGAGTGAACGCGAGCGCTCGCTCGGCGCTGCCGACGGCGCGCGGTCTTCGAGCTCTTTCGAAGAGCCGTGATAGTGCCCGGTAGTGTATTGCACGGCTGCCTTGACGCGGGCCGGATCTTTTGGCAATCCCCACGCCTTGAAGAGCTGCCGGAAAAACTTGTCGGGCTTGCTCCGGAACATCTCGAACGTGAGCGGCACGTGTGAAGCCGCCCAATTTGCTGCGAAGTTCTTGTAATGGTCGAGTTCGAAGTTGGGCCGGAGCGCATCGGTCCAGCCGCGCGCGTACAGGCTGTTGAGCCTGGTCAGGGGGTTACGCGCCAGCCACACCGCCTGATGATCCGGGAATGCTCGCCAGAATTGTTCGGGCGGCGGACGCAGGTGGGGGTGCTTGACCACGAGCGTATCGCTGCCATCGGCGATCTCGCGGAGCACTTCCTTGGCGAGGTCGATCGTCGCGGGGTCTTCCAGCATGCACTGGCCCGCGAGGTGGGCCTTCACCAGTTCGGCCTGGCTTGGCGGATAGTTGTAGGGTTCGGCCGTGCGATCCCACGGGCCCAGCGGTTCGTCGGCAACCGGGCAGCCCAGCGCGTGCGCCGCCGCGTACGCCGTCACCGACGAGCCGCTGCGAGGGAGCGAGAAGATCCAGAGCACGCGCATGGGACACTGTTGTAGGCCCGAGCCCCATCACACGGCGATTCACGCGTGTATGGGGCGCCGCTGACGCCCGAGGATCTCGTTGGCAACAGCCAGATCGACGTCGTTGTCGATGTCAACGACGTCACCCGGCTCGGTCGTCACGCCACGATGGTCGCGGCCGAGAAACGCGTGTGGGTTTTGGGGCTCTGCGTTCGCCGCATCCAGGCACGACCGCCGGACAACGATCACCCCGCCATCGGGCACGAAGGCGGGCTCAAGATCCTGCCTGCGATACACCCCGCCAAACAGCCGATCGCCCTGCCAGGGGCGGACCCGGCCCTGGCTATCGACGCGGGCCGTCCACATCGGGTGGTACTTGCCGACGGCCGCATAACTCTGCACGCTGTCGCAACCGCTCTCGCGAAACACGGCCAGCGCTCGGTCGATCAAGCCCGGCGGCCGGACCGGAACATTGGCATACAGCATCACGATCGCGGCATCATCGGGCACGATCGCGTGCTCGTCGGCTTGATCGAGCGCCGCCCGTGCGGCGGCGTCCACGGTGGCCGTGTCGCTCGCAAGTTCGCCGGGCCTGGGCCAGTGCTCGAACCCCGATTGCGTCGCCAGAGTTGCAATCTCTCGATCATCGGTCGACACGCCGGCCCGGCCGATGCCAGCCGAAGCTCGCACGTGCTCGAACGTCCACTCGACGCACGGCTTCCCCGAAACTGGCGCACGGTTCTTCCCGGGCAGGCCCTTGCTGCCAGCGCGAGCCAGGATCAGGGCGATCGCTTGTGGATGGGGAGTCATGCCGGGCTGCCCGCGTGCGAGACCGATGCGGCCTCGGTCTGCCTGTCCTCACGGTCGAGCCTCTCCCTCGCGGTTTGCGGAAGTGGGAGGGGCACGAGCCTCTGCGAATCATCGGGCGTGTCTGGCTCGATCAGCGCGGCCCCGAAACCCATCAGCGCCGTATTGTACTTCTCAAGCAGTGTTGGCAGCATCGCCTCGGTACGCCGGAGCCGGGGCACGATCCACGGCGTGCTCAGCCCCCTGCCGGGCGCGTCGGGGAAGGCCTCGAGCGGCGGGAGAAAGTCCGGATCGATGACGTCGATGCTGATGATGTCCACCGTGCTCGCCAGGAGTCGGTCGATCTCGTCCTGCCCCCAGCCCAACGGTGTATGTGCATGCACTGAGGCGGTCCCGAGTTCGTGCAATGCGCGGGCCAGGTGGTTGGCGAAGGGAGTAAAGCCACACCGCTCGCAATCCAGCGTGATGGCGGCGTCGCCCGCGCCGCGCGCGAACGCGAGCACGCGTTGGCACAGGTCATCATCGGATTCTTCGCCCAGGATCACACGCAAGTGTGTTGGGCGCTGGGGTGCGGTCGCGTACAACTCGCCCAGGGTGCTTGTCACGAGAGTGCTATTTGCAGCCTCATGCATCGCCGGCAACAGTACCACGCGCCGATCATCACTGTCGGGAATCACGCGTCGACCCAGGTCCCTGAGCTGGGGATCGACCGTGACGCAGATCTCGCGCGCGATCGGGTCGGTCCGGGGCATGTGCGGCGTGTACGCCAGCAGACCACCGATGCTCGCGATGGGACCGGCTTCGAGGTTGTTGGCGAGTTCCGCAACCGCCGGTTTCGCGAGCGCGCACGCCGCCAGGCCGGCCGGAGCGTGCGCGAAGGCGACGTGCCGGGCTTTGGCGTCAATCAGCAACCGCTCGGCGACGCGATCAGTCAGCCCCGCATCCAGCAAAGCCCAGTCCGCCCCGAGGATGAGGACACCGGGGGCGTCGAGGCCATCGAGAATCGCGAGCGTCGCGGCCGGATCGAACGCCTCGTCGTGTGCGGTGAGCGACGCCAGACCGCCTCGGAAGCTCGAGGGGCAGAACGCCCGGGCCGATCCGATTGCCCGGCGGCGGTCCGAGAGCCCATCGGTTGCTGAGTGAATAGAAACACGCAAGCCCGATGGAGCCTTTGCGGCGACCCGCTGCGCCGCCTCGATGTCCGTAGCGATCAGGATGGCCTCGGACACGCGCTCGCAGGAAGCCAGCGTGCGCAGCGTGATGTCGGCTATGCAAAAGCCATCGGCGATCGGTGCGAGCAAGTCCCGACGTTGGTTGAGCCCTCCAACCTCTGGATCAAACCAGACGATCGCGGGTAGCCTCTTCGATGCATCGGGGGCGGCGACTTCGACCACTGCTGGTGACTGCTCTTCGGCCGTGTCCTTGAGCAACCCGGCCATGCGATCTGCTGCATCGGCGAGCCAGCTCAGGTTCTCGGCGTCGCGTTCGATGCGCTGGGCCTGGACCTCCCGGTCGGTGGCTTCTTCGGCAGAGATCGCGATGGCTCGGTCACGCTTGGCCCGGCGGAGGCCTCCCGTCTGGTTGAGGAACTGGGTCAGCCAGAACGCGGGCTGGATCGCCTCGGCCCGGTCACGCACGTCGTGGATCTTTCGCACGGTCTCGTTCATCACCCCGGCATCGCCAAAGGCATCGAGCCCGCGAACGAGGGCTTCGGCCTTGCGTGTGAGGTCGGCGAGATCGCATGTCTGATCGGCGGTGCTCAGGAGCGTCTCGCGGACGGTGTTGTTCCCGGTCGATGGGTTCGGCGTGTCGGGCAGGGTGAACGCCTTGCCGTAGTTTTGTAGTGCCTCGGCCAGCGGCATCACGACGGTGTGCGCCTTGGCCGCACCACGGCCGGCATCGATCACCGAGAGTCCACGCCGCTCGTCCTCGGCGAACTCACGCTCGAATTGCAACAGGTAATTGTGCAACTGCTCGTCGGTGGCCACGGGCTGGCCGTTCTGGTCGGGTATCTGCCGGAGCATCCGCCGTGCACGCCCGATGCGTTCGGTCTCCATCATCTCAAGCGTGCGGAACGCTCCAAGCTCGGCGGCCCACACGTTGTGGATCGCTGCGCCGGGGCCGTAATAGAGGCCATCGGTGTAGGCCAGATCCTGCCCGACCATGATGGCCGGATCGCACCCGAGGTGCCGCGCCAGGAAGTACGAGAGGTGGGCCACCGTCGCCCCGCTGCGCACGAAGGCGTGCGATGCATCTCCGAGCACGCGGTCGAGTACCTCGTCGCCGGTCAAGCGCAGCGCACCGGGCCAGGCCTTCAGGATCGCCGGGTTCGCCTTGGGCTCGGCTACCAGCGTGACGCCTTCGACCATCTCGGCGGTCAGCCCCTCGTAAAACCGCTTGCTGATGTCGTGGTAGTCCAGAGCCGTCACGAAGTGCGGGCGGATGCCTCGTTCGAGCAGGGGCTTGAGAACCGTCTGCGCCGCGATGATGCACGCCCGATCGCGCACGCCCGGCTGGGCCAGCACGTCCATGCTCTCGGCCAGGCTCGGGCCCGCGCTCACCACGACCGCCGGCACGCCCTCGAGCACGCCGGCCAGGTCGTTCACACCCGGATGGGTGGCGTAGGCCCGCGCATTGGCGAGCGTGTTCTCGAGGGTCTTCTCGGTCTGCACCAGCGTCGTCACGATCGACGTCTTGGCGGCCGAGATCACCTCAACCAGCTTCTTGCTGAACGTCTCGGCGGCGGGTCCGAGCCGTCCCGTACTGGGCGGGTGGGCGATGAACCGCACGCCCAGCGCGAGCACGCCCTCCAGGCCGCGAAGCCTCGCCGTGATCGCGTCGCTGCTCTCGGCCTCGTGCAGCACGATCACGCGGCCGGTGTCGAAGCATGCCGTGCAATCCACACGCTCCAGCACCGATCGCAGCAACTCGACGTCGGGCTCGAAGCAGAGCACCAGCCCCGCCCCGCCCACGCGGTGCGCCATCGCGTCGACGTGGTAGCCGATCCCGAACCCGAGGACGGCGAAGACGGCCGCTTCCGATGGGTCCGCCTGCTCGGCCAGCCGATCCGCCTCACGCAGCGGGTGCCGGGCCGATCCGAGCGACCGCTCCTTGCCGTCCACGATGATCCTGCAGGCCGGCACGCCGTCCTCGGTCATCGCGAATGCGGCGTCGGCCCTCGGCTGTGCCGCTGCGATGGCGTTGGCCACCAGCGGCGAGGCCTTGGCCAGCGAGCGGAGGTTGCGGTCCAGCAATTTTGGGTCGGCGGGCAGGGACATCGGCATCGCTCCGGGGCTCGTCGTACCGCTCTGCATCGGCACTTCCAGGGAATACGCTGGAGCGGTCCAGAGGCGATCCAGACCACCAACGACCCGGCCCGCATACTCAGGGAGGTCCACCGTGAACGACTTACTCCAGGCTGGCAACATCGAGCGGCTGCCGCCGCCCCCGCTGCTCGAGCGTTTCCTCTTCGAGCAGCCCTTGCTGCCCATCGCCGTGCTCGTCCTTCTGGCCATCATCGCCGTGGTTGCGTTTGCCAGCCGTAACCAGCGCCGGAGGGGCCTCATTGTGGCCGGCGTGCTCGTGGCCGTGGCGACCGGCGTCTACCTGGCATCGATGTTGGTGACGACCGAGCGCGAGACGCTGCTCGAGCGGACGGAGGTCGCCATCGGCGCCACAGCGCAGGTCGAGGTTGACGCGATGAGTGAGATCTTGACCGAGGACGCCTACCTGCGCACGGCGGGTGCCATCGCACGTGTTCAGCTTCCAGTCGAGGGTCGAACCGAAATCATCGATCTGGCCGCACGCCGATTGCAATCGCGATATCGCGTCGGCCAGTGGGAGATCCTGGATCGCCAGGCGACCATCGATGGCCCGAACCTGGGACGGACCCTCGTCCGCGTGGGCGTCGATGTCGACGGATTCAGCCGTACCCACTACTCGTGGTGGCGTTTGCACTGGGAGCGTGGGCCCGACGGCGTCTGGCGGTGCTTCGAGCTCGAACCGCTGTGGATCCAACTCGTTGGTTCGGCTTGATCCTTCCGACTACCGCTTTGGAATGCCCACGAGCACGCTGCGCTGGGCCTGGGGTTCTTCGCCTTGCAGCGTCACCCTGCGCTCGGCACCATTGAGCAGGTTGTATGGGAACTTCGCCTGGAGGTCGTAGAACGCCGGGCTGCGCAATCCGGTCTGCGGGTCGACCTCCTCGGCCCGGAACAGCCCGACCGTCACGCTGCTGTAGTTCGGCCCGTGAAAATAGAACGCCTGCTCGCCCTCGCTCCGCAATGTCGCCACAGCCCGCTCGGCCGCCCGGCGAGCCTCCATGCGCTCGGCATCGGTCGCCGGCCGCCCATCGGCACGCCCGTAGCTGCCGATCTGCAGCGTGTAGATATAGCCCGGCCCGTACGTCCGATGCACGTTCAGCAGGTCATGCTCGGGGTTGGTCCCGGTCGAGGCTAACGGTGGTGTCAGGATCGCCCGCTCGAACGGCGTGAAGCCTCGGATCTGGACTCCTCGTACCCGCTCGAGTTCGGCTGCCGCTTCTGGATCGTCCGGCCCGCCGAACCGGCCCAGCGTGAGAAGGATGGCCCTCCCTCGCTGCTCGACCCTGGCGCCTTGCAGCCCGCCCTCGTTGACCACGCGATCGTGGGCGAGACGGGCGGCCTTGTCCGCTTCTTCCCCCCGGAACGCCGCAAGCACGATCGTCCAGGCCCCGTCGTCACGAGCGGAGGTGCCGCCCCCTGGGAACAATGCTCGGCCCTCGCCTGGATCGATGGACGGACCCGCCTCACCGCCACCGGCGCAGCCAACGAGCCCCGCCCCGACAGCCGCGAAGACGCACCATGCCACCCGGGCTTGCCCAGATTTACATTGCTTGGCGGCGACATCCGTACAAACACCAAGTGGTTTTCGGACTTGGGCAAAAAAAATCTTTCGTGGGCCGTGGTGAAGGAGTGCTGCGTTCATGGGCTCTATCTCGGTTGGACCCGCTCTGAGTGTGCCGTGAGGGCTACTTGAGCGATTCTTTGGCGCGGTGGTGAAGTTTGTAGCGGTCGTGCCACCTGGGACGATATTCACCCTGTTCCGGTGACGGGACGGTGGTAAGAGAGAACGGTGGTTGGGTGGCAATGGAACGCCACCCTCGCAAGGGCAAGACGTCACGATCGGGGTGCCAACGGGGCATTCTGGGCTATACGTATTGCCAACCGCCGCACGAGAGAGGGGTTGTTCAATTGATGCGTTCGAGAGATTCAGTTCGGAGGCCCCGCCACATGTCAGACATCGGCCAAGTTAGCTCCGGGTCCCATGCCCGAGACATCGAACCCAGGCCCATCGCCCGTCCGGATCGCGATCCGGGCCAGCAGCCGGGTCGCAACGCCCAGGCACCTCGCCGCGAGCCCGATCGCATCGAGATCTCGCCGGCGGCGCGGGCCGGTCGCGAGACCTCGGAAATCCGAGCCGAACTCGTGATCCGAGTTCGCGAAGAGATTGTCCGGGGCGTGTACGAGTCGCCAGCTCGCATCGAGGGCACCGTCGACGCCCTGCTCAGCGAGTTTGATCCCAACGCCTGACCGTTCGCGGGGTCAATAGCCCCAAGAACGGAGTTCCGGTGGAGAGAAGATTCGACGCCGCGATGCCTCAGGGTGTTGCGGCGTCGTCGCGCGCGGGCTCCTCGGCCGGCGGGTTCACAAGACGATCGACCGCGCCGATGACCTGCGAGATCGCGCGAGCAAAGCGTTCCTTGTCGATCGTGTCCACCGCGTCGGTGGATTGGTGGTAGTGGGGGTTGCGGAAGTTGGCCGTGTCGGTCAGCATCACGCCCGGCCAGCCTCGGATCAGGAACTCGGCGTGATCCGATCGCATCAGGTCGGGTGGCGGCACCACGAACATGTCGATGGGCAGCACGCTTGCATCTGGCTCGGTCTCGAGCATCGCTGCGGCCAGACCCCGGCTGAAGCTCTGGTGCCGCTTGACACCCAGGATCGCGAGAAAATCCCCGCGGTCCGGCTGCTCGAACCCCTCCATCGGCGGCAATGGCGACCGCTGGCTCCCCGGCTCGTCGCTGTAGTAGCCGAGCATCTCGAGCGAGATCGCGCCGAACACGGTCATCTCTCCAGATTCGACCTTCGGCTCGATGTTGTCGGTCGCGTGCTTCCTCGCACCGTGCAGGCCGGCTTCTTCGAGTGTCGTGAAGAGCAGCCGCACGCTGCGCTGCCGGGGCCTGTCCTTGATCGCCCGGGCCATCTCCAGCAACGCGACCACGCCGGTGCCGTTGTCGTCGGCTCCCGGGCTTCCTACGACCGCATCGATGTGGGCCATGACCACCAGCCACTCGCGAGCGAGGTCGCCGTCGCCCGGAAGATCAACCCAGATGTTCCGCGGCGTCGGCGCCTCCTCCGGCGTCAGATTGGCTATGCGTTCGGGCCTCGGGACCTCCTGGGTCTGCGGATCGTACCCCAGCGTTCTGAGCCTTTGGAGCACCAGCGTCTCGGTGCGTTGCAGGCCGGCGGTGTCCTCGGGTGTCCGGTGGCCCGCACGCGCGGTGGGCAATTCGGCGAGCAACTCCATGGCTCGCGCTGCGTCGACATGATGCCAAGCAGGCTCCTGGGCTGGGGCCGCATCGGCTTGGGCCCAAACAGCCACCGGCATCGCGAGCAGCATGGTGATCGAGCATCGGGCCAGGCGGGTGATGGACATGGTCATGATCTTCTCCTGCCAGCGTCTTCGGACCTTGCATCGCACTTTCTTCGCGCAATATGGCGGTTCTACGCCGCTGCTCGGCCGAAGTGCTCGGTATACATAGTAGAATGGTCGCTTGGAGGACCGTTCGATGATCAGACCCGGCTTGATGCGTGCTATGGCCATCCTACTGGTGGCGGCAACGCCCGCCATCGCCCAACTCCGCGTGGCGACGTGGAACCTAACCAACTTCAATGGCTCCGACGCCGACCGCAACGACGCGTTCAGGACGTCGCTGTTCGCCGAGTTCGATGGCCGCTCGCTGCGCCCGGACGTGCTAGTGGTCCAGGAAGTGACCGGTGCGGCGGCCGCGAGTCGTCTGCCGGGCATCCTCAATAGCGACGCTCGCGGTGGGCAGGACTGGGCGCTCGCTCAGTTCGTCGATGGCCCGACCACCGATAGCGCGCTGGTATATCGCACGTCCCGCGTATCGGTGCGTGAGGTGGTCATCGCGTCGGCGGGCGGCAGTTCCCCACTTCCCCCGCGCAACACGATGCGCTACGACCTGGCTCTCGCAGGATACGACACGCCCGTGCTGAGCTTGTACAGCACGCACATGAAGGCCGGCACCTCGGGCAGCGACAGGGACCGGCGCGAGGTTGAGGCCCAAGCCATCCGAGCCGATGCCGAGGACCTGCCCGAGGGCACCTGCATCATGCTGCTGGGCGACCTCAACATGCGGAGTTCGAGCGAGGACGCGTATGGGGACCTGGTCGACAGCCGCACCGACAACAACGGCCGCTTGTTCGACCCGATCAAGAGCCCGGGCTCGTGGAACAACAGCTCGCTTTTCCGCTTCCTCCACACGCAGGATCCCGTTGACCAGATGGACGACCGGTTCGACCTCATCCTGATCAACGATGACCTCTTCGATGGCGACGGCATCGAGTACTTAGGCGACGTGACCGTCCAGTTCAGCCGAACGCGGTTCGATGATCCCAACCACAGCTACCGTTCGTGGGGTAACGACGGCAGCTCGTTCGACGATCCGCTTACCACCAGCGGCAACGACATGGTCGGCCCTGTCATCGCCCAGGCTCTCAGAGACGCTCCCGGCGGATCGCTCGGCCACCTGCCGGTGTTCCTCGACTTGCTGGTGCCCGCCAAAATCGGCACGCTGGCCTCGCTCAGCTTTGGTGAGGTTGCTGTTGGCCAGGAGATCGTGCTCGACCTGCCTGTTGGCAACCTCGGGAGCGTTTCGCTGTGGAGCGCCGCTGGCATCCAGCCGTTGCGGTTCACGGTTGTTGCACCGCCGCCCTTCGATGCTCCGCTAGATGTGGTCACCGTGCCCGCCGGGTCGCCTACGGCTTTTGTGCCCATTACCCTAATTCCCACCTCCGCCGGCGACATCGACACGGAACTGCGTGTCGTCAGCAACGATCCAGATCGCCCCGAGGCCATCGTCCGGCTCCTGGCCACCGCCGTTGCGAGTTGCCGCGCCGATCTGGACGGCGATGGGCGGCTCAGCATCTTCGACTTCCTCGAATTCCAGAACCTGTTCTCATCCGGCGACCCCGCGGCCGATTTCGATGGTGATGGCGAGCTGACGCTGTTCGACTTCCTGGCGTTCCAGAACGAGTTCGACGCTGGTTGCTGAGCTGCCCCGGCTGCTGAACGCAACGTGGCGAATACACGGCCCCGATTCGCCATATGGTGGCAGCATGTTCGGTAGGCCTCGGGATATCGAAGGACACACCCGGTAACGCGATCCCTGTCATAGGCGGTAGGCTCCTGTGGCGGCCCGCCCGTGGCCGCTTTCTGTCGTCTCTGTGGAGGGGGAAAGCAAGATGTTGAAAACGACTGATCGTGCGGCGGCGTTGCTGGCTCTGGCCGGCGGTGTTCTTGCTCTGTGTTCCGCGTCGGTTGTGGCTGATCCGATCTCGGGGCCATTCACTGTCGAGGTGAACGACCTGGGTGTGCTGACCGCATCGCCCAGCGGGGCGCTGCGCACCTACGACGGCGACATCTTCCACCTGGCTGACGCTGGCGGGCAGGGCATCATCGAGTGGTCGGGCTACCAGTACATGGTGGGGGGTGAGGTCAGGCGTTTCGTCGCCAGCGGCACCGAGGGTGATTGGTTGAATCGGCCGGCGGTCGAAGCCGTGTCGAGTGAGTTCACACCCGAGCGCGCCGTCACGGTGACGCGCACGCCGCACCTCGAGATCCACACCGAGGCGTGGTTCGATGGATCAGAGTTAATCGTCTCGACGACGTTCACCAACACGAGCGACGAGCGTGTCCGCGGGATGTTCTTCTCGCGTGAATGCCGGACGATGGACGCGGTCGATACCACGTTCCCGGCTGATTGGTCTCAGGAAGTGCCGGTCGCGGCGGACGGTGTCAGCCGCCGGCTGTGGATGCTCGATGACATCTTGCCCGGGGCCGTGGCCCAGGTGACGTGGTCGTATACCAATACGTCCGAGGTCGATGGCCCCGATGACCCCGACACGGATGTACCCCTGAGCTTGTGGACGAGCCCGGCGTTCCCGAGTGGGCTGATCTACGGCTTCACAAATGGCATCAGTTGGGGCGATTACGACGCCGACGGCTGGCCCGACGTGTTCGCGTGCCAGGGCGGCGAGCTCTGGCGGAATCAGGAGGGCAACGGCTGGCTGATGGTCGATGATCTCGATCGCCTGCTGCCCTTCGCTCAACGCCGGTACGGATCGTCGTTCGGTGATTACAACAACGATGGGCTGCCCGACATCGCGACGTCCCCGCGTGACTTCCCGGGCGATACCTGCATGCATCTGCTTCGTAACGACGGCGACCTCAACTTCGTCGACATCATGCTCGACCGCTCACTGGTCGACGTGCAGCCCTGCAACGCCCACGGCGAGGCGATCTGCTTTGCCGATGTCGATGCCGACAACGACATGGACATGATCCTGCCGGTGTACCCAGCGTGGGCCTTCGGTAATCACGGGAACTACTTCTTCGACAACCTCGGGCCCGTCGGGCCGGGGGGCGAGTACGTGCTCGACGAAGATACGGCAGAAGCGGGCCTGCTCAACCCGCCGCCGGCCAGCGCGCGGAGCGAGGGGGCCCAGTTCGTCGATGTCGATTTCGATGGCGACCTGGATTGGTATTGCAACGGGCACATGTACCAGAACAACTCGACCGTGGGCGATCCATCGTTCAACTTCATGGCCGAACGATCCAGCGGCATCCGCTTCTCGACGTTCCTGGAAGAGGGCATCGCGTTCCTCGATTATGACTTGGACGGCGACTACGACTTGATCGCGATCTACACCGGCCCTGGCATCAAGTTGTGGGAGAATCGCGGCGACGGGACCTACTTCGAGCGCACGGGCGCGATTGACAGCCCGTTCATCGGGCTCGATCTCGGCATCAGCGTGGTCGATTGGGACAACGATGGCGACCTGGACTTCACCAGCCGCAGCGTGTTCCGCCAGAACCAGCTCATGGAAACCGGCGAGGCCCGCTACACCGTCGCCACGACCGACATCCCCTCGAGCCACCGCACCAGCGCGACGCCCGCGTACGCCGACTGGGACCGTGATGGCGACCTCGATTGTGCGCTGGGCAACTGGCTGGAGCGTGGCCGCTTCTACGAGAACACGCTGTATGACAACTCGACGCCCGAAGAACAGAAGCGGTACATCCGCGTGCGAGCGATGACCGATGACGACACGATCGAGCGCGGACTCGAAACCCAGTACGGCGCCAACGTCATCCTCGACATCGAGGGCGATACGGTCCACCGCATGAAGTTCCTGACCAGCTCGGCGGGCTACCTCAACCAAGACGAGTACCCGGTGCACCTGGCCCTGCCGGCCGACCCATTCCCGGGCGATCCAACGCGGGACCTCGAGGTGTCGCTGATCGTCGACTTCCCGGGCCTGCCCGAGATCGGCTATCGGCGAGTCGATCGTCTGGTGAACTCGGCGCTGGGCGACATCGACATCGCAACCCTGGCCGACCGTGAGGTCGTCGTGTTCCGCTCGGGAACCGTCGTGATCGACGGCGAGACGTTCGCGCCCGATGGCGATCCGAACATGATGTTCACCGCCGGACGGGAGCTCATCAAGGCCGACCCCGCGATGGGCATGAACCGGCCGACCCCGCTGGGTTCGCCGGCGTTTGTTGGCGTCGACTTGGACACGACCGACGCCACCGGGCCCAAGCGGATGACCCAGATCATCATCGATGGCCAGCTCCGGGGTGCCTCGGATTGCCAGGGTGAACTCGCGAACGTTGTCTTGTGGGACGTGACCGAAGCGCCGGTGGTTGCCGAACGATTCAACCTGAGCACCAACCCGAACAACGATCGCGCGCACTTCAACGTCGATACGACATTGCTGCCGGCTCGCCAGTACCGCCTGGTTGCGGATGTGCTTTCGAGCCGCCAGTCGCTGTTCTTTGACCCGACCACCGTTGATGGGGTGACGGTCGATGGCGGCCTGTTTGCTTTCGATAGCGCGTGCGACGGTGATGCCGTTGCGGCGACCAACGTCACGCCGGCATTGTTCATGACGGCCCGGTTCCGTGATGCCGTGGGTGGCTGCATCGCCGACTTTGACGGCGACGGAAGCCTGGACATCTTCGACTTCCTGGCGTTCCAGAACGCCTTCGCGCTGGGGGATCTGTCGGCAGACCTCGACGGTGATGGCGTGCTGACGCTTTTCGACTTCCTGGAATTCCAGAACTTGTTCGCGGCGGGCTGCTAAGGCGCGCTGATCCCGGGAATCGGGTCCTACATCTGGTCGTGTTCAACACCCAATCGGCACTCCTTTTCTTTAAGGGGCGCCGGTTCTTTTCTACGTGGACGATCGCCCATGATTCTGGGGGTATGACCAACCCCCGCATACGGGCGATGTTACTAGGATCGGCTACGCACTCGAATATGGTGGTGCAGCAGGTTAGAACCAACATAGGAGTTGAACATGGACGTATCCAGATTCACGAACGATCCGCGTGTGGAACGAAGCATGGCCGCTCTAGGCGGCGGCGGTCCCTATGCGGTGTCTGACATCACCGATGGTGACGGCCATCGGTATATTGACCTAGTGATGGAGGGCGGCGGTGTATTGGGCATCGCGCTCGTGGGGTACGCCTGGGCACTCGAAGAGATGGGCATCCGGTTTCGCAGCATCGGCGGCACTTCTGCTGGAGCGATCAGCGCATGCCTGCTGGCCGCGGCCGCGCCTCCCGCCGAGCCGAGGGCACTGCGGCTGCTGGCAATGCTTTCGGACATGGATTTTTTCTCGTTCGTCGATGGCGGCGACGACGCGCGTGACCTGGTGCGGGACATCTTTATCAAGCGCCGGGGTTGCTATTCGATCACCCGGGCCGTGCTGCGCAATATCGATGAGATTGTTGGGGAGTGGGGCATCAATCCCGGCGTCGTGTTCGAGGAATGGGTCCGCGAGCGCTTGCTGGAGTGCGGTGTGGAGAGTGTCACGGACCTGGACACCCAGATGAACCGCTGGCCCGATTCGATGTCACACAACGGCGCGCCCCAGGACATGGCGGACCTGCAAGCGAAGCTACGGATCGTGTCCAGTGAGGTCACGACCTATAGCAAGATTGTTTTTCCCGAAATGGCGGGTTTGTTCTACGACGAGCCGGAGGCGCAGAACCCCGCCCGCTTCGTGCGCGCGTCGATGTCGGTGCCCTACTTCTTCGAGCCGATGCGCGTCGCGCCGTTGCCGTCGGGGGACGCGGCGCGGGCCCGATGGCGGGAGTGCGTGGGCTACAACGGCGAGGTGCCGGCAGAAGCGATCTTCCTCGACGGCGGGCTCATGTCGAACTTTCCGATTAGCCTGTTCCACACCCAACCGGGGGGCTCTGGACCAAGGCGGCGACCGCGGTTGCCGACGTTCGGGGCCAAGCTCGGACGCAGCCGGGCCCAGGCCGCACGGGTCACTGGCCCGATCACCATGGGCGGGGCTATGTTCAATGCAGCTCGACAGGCTTCGGATTTTGATTTCTTGTGGCGCAACCCCGATTACCGCTCGCTGGTTGCCGAGATCGAACTCGACGCAAACCGTGACGGCAAGGATGACGTGCATTGGCTCAATTTCAACCTGGAAGAAGGCGAAATGATCGACCTGTTCGCGGCCGGTGTCGACGCGGCTCGGTTGTTCCTGGCTGGCGACCCGAAGTCCAGCCGGAAGCCGTTCGACTGGTCGGCCTATCAGGATAAACGTGAGATGCTGTTCAGGGCCAGTGACGCGTAGCCGGCGTGCTAGGTGGCTACGAATAAGCCCGCGATTCGCGGGCTTGCTGAAGACATCCGATCTGGTTGTCAGGCACCGGCGGACTTGGTGTGCCCTGCCAGCACTTCGAGCAATTCACTATTGATGTCGCGGACACCCACAAACGTGCGTTTGGCGGCATCAACGACTTTTTCGAGCGCGTCGGGCCCGAGGTCGAGCGTGTCCAGCCTGCTCTTAAAGCGGGCCCAGGTCTCGCGCTGGGCTGGGCCGTAGCTGGTGAGGTAGCGCAGGCCGTCGGTCTTCAGATCGAGAGCTGGGCCAATCTTCTTGGCGATGAATCCGTTGCCGTTGGTCGAGCCTTCAAGAACATACTGCACCCCGATGAGGGCGGTGGGGTTGTCCTTCGCGGTGGCCTCGATCCAGGTCACGAAGCTCTGAGTCGCAGGTACGGGTTTCACGTCGGCCGGATCGGTCGACAGATGGGCGAGATCCGCCTCGAGCTTGCCGGTATGACGCAGCTCTTCGCTGTTGAGCGCTTTGACCTGATCGCATGTGCCGGCGGCGTCGTCCAGGCAGCTCTCCAGCTTGCGATGCACGAGGTAGAGCTGGCCCAGGTGGGCGGCGTACTCGGCGCGGCCGAGTTCACCTTTTACTAGCCGCTGCTGGAGCTCGCCGCTCTCGGCCTGCTGGTGCAGGTCCCAGGTGCTGTCTTTCAGCGTGGCGGCGATGCCGGTGGCGGCTTCGGAGTCGCCCGTGTGAGTCGTGGGGTGTTGCATGCGTTCCTGGCTCCTGTCTTGCCGAAGGGTAGGGAGGCTCAGCCGGCGTCGAAGGCGTTCTGGAAGGCCAGGAAGTCGAAGATATCCAGCACACAGTCGCCGTTGAAGTCGGCCAGGGGCTGGTCGGCGTCGAAGGCGTTCTGGAAGGCCAGGAAGTCGAAGATGTCCAGCGAGCCGTCGCCGGTCAGGTCGGCGTCGTCAACCGCGATGACGGTGATATCCAGGCGAGGGGCGTAGCCCAGGATCGGGCTCAGGGCGTTCTCCTTCGTGAAGAACGCGGGGAAGGCGGTCGAGCCTAGCTCGGCGCTGTGCATGCTGGTGACGGTCAGGTTGACCTTGCCGGCGTCGAAGGACGCGTCGAAGAACGACTTGGCCCCCGGGGCGCAGGTATCGATGTCGAAGGTGAACACCGTCTCGGCCGGCACCAGCTCACCTACGGCCACATCAGTGGTCTGGCCGATGGCCATTGGCGTGCTCTCGATGCGCTCGCGCACCTGGCGTGACAAGTCGACCACGTCGTCGACACCCGCGTAGAACGCGGCAAACGCGTTGCGAGCGCCCTCGGCCGGTGGCACGATGGGCGGACCGCCGAACACGCTGGTTTCTTCCCAGTTCTCGATGGTAATGCCGTTGCGATAGCCCGTGGCGTAGAGCTCGATGGGGCGGCCGGCGGTGGTGTCCTCGACATAGTCGGGATCGTCACTCTGGAAATAACTCGCCAGCACGTCCTGAGTGGCGTCGTAGGCGAACTGGAAGTCGTTCTGGACCACCAGTGTGACCCTGGCCGAGACCACGCGGAACGCGTCGGCGCCCATGCCGGTGGGGATGTCGCCGCCGGTGTCGAAGCCGATCACGAACTGGCTGTCGCGATCGTCGAACCCCGCCAGGCCCGTGGCCCCGAAGATGGGCGACTCGGTGCGTGTGCCGGGGGTGGCGCTGAAGGGGTAGTTCCAGCGGTCGCGGACGGGCTCGTCGAAGCTCAGCGAGATCGGGCCGGACTGGGCGAGGCAGGCACCGGCGAGAGCGAGCAGGACGGCGGGGGCGATGGTGCGGGTCATGGGCGGTCTCCTTCAAGAACCGGGCGGCAGATTCTCACCCGAGCGGCATTGCGATTGAGTCTCAGTTGCGTAGTATTGGGCTGGACTCGCTGTTGGTCAAGAAATATTCTTGTATGACAGCAAAGCAGGAGCCCTGCCGTGTCACAGCGCCGTGAGAATGCCGCTTTTACGCTCATCGAACTGCTCGTGGTTATCGCGATCATCTCGATCCTAATCTCGATCCTGCTGCCCAGCCTGGGGGCCGCCCGGGGGCTGGCCAAGGCCACGCGCGAGCTCGCCGCCGCCCAGCAGACGATGCTCGCATTCCAGCTCTACGCCCAAGACAACGGCGGCCGGCTGCTGACCGGCATGCCCGATCGCCGTGACGTGATGGGCCGCCATGCGCCGTTCGACGACCGGGGCGATCCCATCGGCGACCCGCTCATCGCCCAGCGGTACCCATGGCGGCTCGCGCCGTACTTCGACTACAACTTCCGAGGCATGTACGGCGACGCCAAGGCACTCGCGGCCCTGCGCGAACGCCGCGATGACTTCGTCTACACGGTGAGCCTCTACCCCAGCCTGGGCATGAACGTCGCGTACGTCGGCGGGAGCGTGAACCACCTGGGCGACACCACCAGCCAGCGCGTGTTCGGCAAGGTGTTCCTCGAGCGCGACGACCAGGCCACGCGCCCAACCGAGGTCATCGCGTTCGCCTCGGCCCGCTTTCGCGGTCCCGGCACCATCGAAGAACTGCCCGATCCCGAGGGCTTCTTCAGGATCGAAGCGCCGACCTTCAGCAGTGGGTGGCAGGATAGCTATGAAGACCGCGCGGCCAACCCCGGAACCAACAGCGGCTTCGTCAGCCTCCGGCATGGCGGCAAGGCCGTGACCGCCATGCTCGACGGCCACGCCGAGGTGCTGGGGTGGCAGGAGCTTCGGGACATGAGGAAATGGGCTGATCAGGCGACCGGTGAGGATTGGGCTCCGGAGCCGCGCCGATAGCCAAGCGGGGCTAGCAAATTTTCTCGACCGGATTTGCTAGAGCCTGATTACAATATCTCGAAGGCCGGGTGGTGCAGGATCAAGCCGGGTACGACCGTATCAAGCTTGGAGTCTGGATTCACACTTTGAGATGGGGTGAGGTCATGCTCGGGATGAACAATCGGTGGGGTGCGCCAAGGTGTGGTGGGATCCTGATCTCGGTGATCGCGGCGAGTTCGCACGCCCAAACGGTAGTTGGTGGCCCGATCCTCGATGACGTGACTTGGACCGCAGCCGGGAGCCCGTACCGGGTCGTGAACCTCATCATCGTGGGTGACGACGCCACGCTGACGATCGAGCCGGGCGTTACCGTGGAGTTCGGTGACGGGTTGGGCATGGACATCGGCTCGTCCGCGTTCGGTGCGGGCACGCTGATCGCCCGAGGCACCGAAGCCGAACCCGTCGTCTTCAAGGCGCTCGCTACCGATCCAATCCCGGGCCAGTGGCGGGGCATCCACTTCACACCGCTGGCTGTCGATGGTCAGGTCGACTTGGACACTGGGGCCTATCTCGGCGGATCGATCCTCGAACACGTGGACGTGTCGATGGGGGGTGGGCCTTTGGGCATCGGTGCTTCGGTCTACCTCGACCTCAGCGTGGCAGTCTTGAAGGACCTCACCGCCCGACAATCGGGTTCTAGGGGTGTGCGGGCGGAACTGGAAGGCGAGCTTCGCCTCCATGCCGAGAACCTGGAGGCACGTGACAACGCCGGCCTAGGTATGTCCGTCGGTGGCGGTCGATGGCACGAGATTTCCGGGTTTCGGGGGATTGCAAACTCCACCGAGGCGTTGAATATCTTCGATGCTGACGACGTCTTAGTGGTTGATAGCGTGATGGAAGGCCGAACCGGGTCCCGTGGGCTCGCCTTCTCGCGGTGCAATCGTGTCGTGATCGAATCATCACGAATCGAGCAGTGCGATCGCAACGGACTCGCGATCACGGACTGCACGGATGTCGATCTGGTCGGGTGCTCGGTGCTCGAGAACGGCTGGGCGGGTGCGACGATCTCTAGGGTTGAGAATCTGACGATCACCGACAGCGACTTCCGACGCAATTCATCTGATACGTTCTTGGCGTCGTCTTCCGGAATGTTCTTGGGCGAATGCAACAACGTCGTGATCGAGCGGGTGGTTCTCGAAGACAATATGTTCGAAGGCCCCTCTGCCTTTGGCGGCGTGATAACGCTCCATGATAGTGAACGGATTCGCTTGATCGACGTGCGATTCGAGGGCAACACGAGCGTGATGGACTGCGGCGGCCTGCTGGTTGACAACTGCCCCGACACGATCGTGTCCGATTCGGTCTTCGTGGGCAATACTGCTGCGGAACGGGGCGGGGCGGTGCTCCTGCGGAGCCCGGGTGTGGTGTTCGAGGCGACCACGTTCGAGGACAACATGGCCGCGGATGGTGGCGCCGTCTTCATCGATGTAGGCTCAACCGGGACCACGTTTGCTGGTGATCCGGATGCGAGAAGATTTAACGTGTTCACGGACAACGTGGCGACACGCGGGCAGGACGTGTTCAACGGCCAGCCCTTCGATACCGGTGGTTCGAGCAACATCGATGCCAGCAACGTCTGCTGGGGCACACTCGACCAATTCGAGGTGCAGCAGCGCATCTGGGATGGCTTCGACGATCCGTTCCTGGGGTTCATCGTGGCCAACCCGCTGGCCGACTGCGACGCCTGCCGCGCCGATATCGATGGCGACGGCGAGCTGACCATATTCGACTTCCTCGGCTTCCAGAACGCCTTCGACGCCGGCGACCTCACGGTGGCCGACTTCGACGGCGATGGGGTGCTGACCATCTTCGATTTCCTGGCGTTCCAGAACGAGTTCGACGCTGGGTGCCCGTAGCGCGAGACCACGACGGCGGGCCGCTGGGCTCATACCATCTCGGCCCATGCCCGAGACCTCCAAACAGATCGACCTCCTCGAAGAGCTCCGCTGGCGGGGCCTGCTCCACCAATGCACCGACGAGGCAGGCCTGGCCGAGCACCTGAGCCACACGGCCGGTGGGGGCCCGCGCCGGATCTACTGCGGCTTCGACCCGACGGCCGACTCGCTGACCATCGGCAACCTGGTGCCCATCATGACCCTGGTCCACGTGGCCCGGGCCGGGCACGAGCCGGTGGTGGTCATGGGCGGCGGCACCGGGCTGGTGGGCGACCCCAGCGGCAAGAGCGACGAGCGGCAGCTCATGCGTCGCGAGCAGATCGAGGCCAACGTGAACGCCCAGCGGCCGATCTTCGGCGGCGTATTCGCAGGGGCAGGGTTTGGCGAGCCACCCATCCTGAACAACCTCGAATGGCTCGGCAAGATCAGCTTCCTCGACGCCTTGCGCGACGTGGGCAAGCACTTCAGCGTCAACCAGATGATGCAGCGCGACTCGGTCCGCGACCGGCTGCACGGCCGCGAGCAGGGCATCAGCTTCACCGAGTTCAGCTACATGATCCTCCAAGCCCTCGACTTCGCCCACCTGCACCTGACCCAGAAGGTCACCGTGCAGTGCGGCGGCAGCGACCAGTGGGGCAACATCGTCTCGGGCATCGACCTCATCCGCCGGCTCATGGTCGAGCTGCCCATGACCCGCCAGCGGCCCGCGTGGCTGAGTACAGAGGCGGGCGACGTGGTGGTGAGGGAAGAACTCGAGAAGCGGGCCGCCAGTTTCGGCTTCACCATGCCGCTGGTCACCAAGGCCGACGGCGGCAAGTTCGGCAAGAGCGAGAGCGGGGCGGTGTGGCTTACCAAGGAACGCACGAGCTGCTACGACTACTCGCAGTTCTGGCTGAACACCGCCGACGCCGATGTTGGCCGATTCCTGAAGATCTTCACGTTGCTCGATCGGGCCGAGATCGAGGAGGTATTGCAACGCCACGAGCGCGAGCCCAGCCGCCGCTACGCCCAGAAGGTGCTCGCCAAGCAGGCCGTGACGCTGCGCTACGGCGAGGGCGAGGCCCGGGGCGCGATGCAAGCAGCAGAGGCATTGTTCTCGGGTGGCGTTGAGTCGCTGGGGCTCGACGCCCTCGAAGCCGCGATTGCCGATGCCCCGAGCATCAACCACCCGCGGGCCATGCTGGGTGCCGACGGCGGTGGGGGCGTGCCGCTGCTCGACCTGCTCATCGCCGCCGGGCTGGCTTCAAGCAAGCGCGAGGCCCGCGAGTTCCTGGCAGCCGGCGCGATCCGCGTCAACGGCAAGCCGCACGATGGCTCGCACCCGATCACCGCCGCCGACCTCTTGCACGACCGCCTGACCGTGCTCAAGCGGGGGAAGAAGAAGCAGGCCGTGGTGCGCTGGGTCGACTAACGGCGGCATCCGGCGAGTTGCCTGCGGCGCAGGCTTGCCGACATCCCGAACTTCCCTCGGCGAGCATCCAAACCGATGGCCCTGGCCGGCCGTGGGGGGTATCCTGCCATTCCAGTTTAGAATCATTCCAGATCACACCCCCCAGGCACGCGGCGGCATCGGACGCCAGGGCGAGCAGCCCAGCACGAAGGAGACCACGAGCATGACCACCATGGACACCTCGTCCCGTTCCACAGGCCACGGCAGCGACCAGGGCTCGGGCAAGTGCCCGTTCCGTGGCGGCCGCGTGGGCGGCGCCTTCGGCTCGGGCCCGACCATCAGCGACTGGTGGCCCAACCGCCTGCCCGTCGAACTGCTGCACCAGAACCCGCCCCAGGCCAACCCGCTGCGCGACGTGGACTACGAGGAGGCCTTCAGCGCCCTCGACCTCGACGAGGTCAAGGCCGACATCCGCACCGTGCTGACCGACAGCAAGCCCTGGTGGCCGGCCGACTATGGGCACTACGGGCCGCAGATGGTACGGATGGCCTGGCACGCGGCGGGCACGTACCGCATCGCCGACGGACGCGGCGGCGCGAGCGCGGGGCTGCAGCGCTTCGCGCCCACCAACTCGTGGGACGACAACGGCAACATCGACAAGAGCCGACGCCTGCTGTGGCCCATCAAGCAGAAGTACGGCGCGGCGCTGAGCTGGGCCGACCTGATGATCCTCACCGGCAACGTCGCGCTCGAGGATATGGGCTTCGCCACGTTCGGCTTTGGCGGCGGCCGCATCGACGCCTGGGAGCCCGACCGCGGCATGTACTTCGGTAGCGAGTTCTGGGATGGCAAGTCAGTCAGCGAGTTCAAGGGCCAAGCCAAGCAAGGCGGCGACCACCCAGGCGAGATGGTCACCCGCACCAAGCGCTGGACCGGAAAGCCCGGCGACGCCGAGTACGACCTCGAGGCCCCGCTGGCCGCGAGCTTCCAGGGCCTGATCTACGTGCACCCCGAGGGCCCGATGCGCGACGGCGACGCGGCCAGCGCCGCCGGTGACATCCGCGAGACCTTCGCCCGCATGGCCATGAACGACGAGGAGACCGTCGCGCTCATCGCCGGCGGGCACGCGTTCGGCAAGAGCCACGGGGCCGTGCCGGCTGACAAGGTCGGTCCCGCGCCTGAGGGCGCCCCCATCAGCGCCCAGGGCATGGGCTGGAAGAACACTGAGGGCAGCGGCTACGCCAAGTACGCCATGACCAGCGGCATCGAGGGCGCCTGGACGCCCGAACCAACGAAGTGGGACAACGCCTACCTCGAGAACCTCTTCAAGTACGAGTGGGAGCTTACCAAGAGCCCCGCCGGCGGCATCCAGTACAAGCCCAAGTCCGACGACGCTCCGAAGACCCCCGACGCCCACGTCGAAGGCCAGCAGAACGAGCTCATGATGCTCGCCACCGACATCGCGCTCAAGGTCGACCCCGCGTACAAGGCCATCTGCCAGAAGTTTCTCGAAGACTTCGACTACTTCAGTGATTGCTTCGCCCGCGCCTGGTTCAAGCTGACCCACCGCGACATGGGCCCCAAGAGCCGCTACCTTGGCCCGGACGTTCCAGCCGAGAACCTCGTCTGGCAGGACCCTATCCCCGTCGTCGACCACGAGCTAATCGACGACAACGACGCCGCGAACCTCAAGCAGGCGATCCTGTCCAAGGGGTTGTCGGTACGCGAGCTCGTCTCGGCCGCCTGGGCCTCGGCGTCGACGTACCGCGACTCGGACAAGCGCGGCGGCGCCAACGGCGCTCGGGTTGCCCTCGACCCGCAGAAGGACTGGGCCGTGAACCGCCCCGAGGAACTCGGCAAGGTGCTCGACGTGCTGCGCCGGGTTCAGGGCGAGTTCAACGGCTCCCAATCGAACAACAAGTCGGACAAGAAGAAGGTCTCGCTAGCCGACCTCATCGTGCTGGGCGGATGCGCGGCGATCGAGAAGGCTGCCACGGACGCCGGCGTGCAGGCCACCGTGCCTTTTACGCCCGGCCGCACCGACTGCCTCGCCGAGAACATGGACGAGCACACCGACCCGGAGAGCTTCGACTGGCTCAAACCTGTCGTCGATGGCTTCCGCAACTACGTCGACACCAGCATCCAGATGGACGTCGCGCCCGAGCGGATTTTCCTCGACCGCGCCAACCTGCTGACGCTCACTGCCCCCGAGTGGACCGTGCTCGTCGGCGGCCTCCGCGTGCTTGACCAGAACCACGACCATTCGAAGCACGGCGTCTTCACCGACCGCCCAGGCGTGCTGACCAACGACTTCTTCACCACGCTGACGAGCATGGACTACGAGTGGGAGGCGGCCGACCCAATGGAGATGGGCTTCTACCTCAAGGACCGCGCCACTGGCGAGACGAAGCACACCGCGACGCGGATGGACCTGATCTTTGGTTCGAACGCCCACCTGCGGAACCTGGCCGAGGTCTACGCCGCGGCCGACGGCCACGAGCGGATGGTGCACGACTTCATCGCCGCGTGGAACAAGGTGATGATGCTGGATCGGTTCGAGATGGGGTAAGTAGCGACGGAGCGACAAAGGAAGAGCCACTCGCCCGGGTATGAGCCCGGGCATATTTGTGCGCCTTGTCACACGTGGATTCTGCTACATCAAGTAAGCACTTTCCGCACCTGTCTAAACACTCGTTTGACTCGAATCGGCCAGGGGGCTAAATTCAAATCTGTTTTTATAAACGAGTGTTTGAATGAAAGCCGCCGCAAGCCCTGACAAACAGAATGCTCTATCCGCCGCGGACGACACCCGGGAGCGTCTGCTGTACGCTGCCGGCGAAGAGTTCGCGAGAGTTGGCTTCCAAGCGGCAAGCGTGCGGACGATCTGCGATGCCGCTGACGCCAATGTGTCGGCCGTCAAGTACTACTTTGGCTCGAAGGAGCAGTTGTACCTCGCGGTGTGGAACGTCGCGGCCGAGCAGATGGTGTCGGCCGAGCCCATGCCGATGCTCGAAAACAACAACAGCCCGCACGATGCCCTGCGCGAGCTCGTCGCTTGGTTCATGCGGCTCGTGTTGACCGAGAACGAGTCCCAGCCGTGGGCTGGGCGTTTACTAGCCCACGAAACGGTGACGCCCACGCCGGGGGCCCTGGATGTGTTCGTCGAGCGCTGCGCCGGTCCGATCAAGGACGAGATGTCACGCATCGTGCGGGCCATCGTTGGGCGAAGGCTCGGCCAAAAAACACACGACGATCTCGTCTATGGCGTCATTGCGCTCTGTGTGAATGCCAAGCACTGTCGTGAGATCCTCACCTCGCTCGGACATCCGCCACCTACAACGAAGGCGGGCATCAATCGTATGGCGGGCACGCTCGCAGAGTTTGCGATCCGTGGCCTGGACGGCTTCGCGGACGACACCCCGGCTAAGAAAAGGGGCGCGTAGTGCTCCGCACCGCACTTCGCATGCTGCTGGGTGATACGACCAAGTGCCTCGGGCTGGTCTTTGGCGTGGCCCTGAGCACGCTGCTGGTGTGCCAGCAGGTGTCGATCTTCTTCGGCCTGCTCGGTCGTGCGTCGAGCGTCGTGCGCGACGTCCGCGAGGCCGACATCTGGGTGATGGACCCCAGCGTGAAGACCGTCGATGCTCCGTTCCCGCTTCGGGACACTGCTCTGCAGCGCGTACGTGGTGTGGAGGGCGTTGCTTGGGCGGTCCCGTTCTTCCGGGCCAACGTGCAGGTGCGCACGCGCGAGGGCACGCTCGAGAACGCGATCATCCTGGGGATCGACGATGCCTCGCTCGTGGGTGTGCCAGACGCCTTTTTATTAGGCTCGATCGATGACCTGACGATGCCCGACAGCATCGCCGTGAACCCCGCGGGCTTCCGGCTGCTCTTCCCCGGGCAAGACCTCGACCTCGGCCGCGTGATCGAGTTGAACGATCAAAGGGCGCGGATCGCCGCGATCGTCGATGCGTCGCCGGCGTTCAGTGCCAACCTCACGATCTACACGCGATACAGCCTGGCTACACAATACACCAACAACGGCCGCAACCAGCTCAGCTTCGTGCTCGCCAAGGCCGCCGATCCAGCCGAGCGCGATGCCGTCGCCGCGAGCATCGCCGAGCAGACCGGGCTCAAGGCCGTCACGAGCGACCAGTTCCGCCTCGAGTCGATCATCTATATCCTCAAGAACACAGGTATTCCCGTGAGTTTTGGCACGGTCGTGTTCCTGGGCGTGCTGATCGGCATCGCTATTGTTGGGCTGACGTTCAACCAGTTCATATCCGAGAACCTGCGTCAGTACGCCGCGCTCAAGGCCATCGGCGTGCGCAATGGGCGACTGCTGCTCATGACGCTCTTCCAGGCCGCGTTCGTCGGTGCCATCGGCTATGGCCTCGGCCTGTTTGCCGCCTCCCAGTTCTTCAACTGGCCATCCAAGAACGTCGACGCCCTGCGTGGCTTTTACCTACTGCCCGAGGTCGCTATCGGCGTGGCGGTCATGGCGATCGTGATCGTCTTCAGTTCCACGATCCTCAGCATGCGGCGCGTGCTGGTCGTCGATCCCGCCACGGTCTTCCGAGGGTGATGCCATGACGACCGCATCCATGCCACAGGAGAAATCCGCCGGACTGGCGTTTGCTGTGCGATGTATGGGTATCGAGAAGTCATTCCGCGCCGGAGAGACACGCATCAAGGTGCTCCGCGGCACAGACTTCTCGGCCGAGGCCGGCAAGATGACCTTCCTTGTCGGCCCCTCGGGCTGCGGCAAGACCACGCTCATCTCGGTCATCGGCGCCATTCTCTCCTGCGAGTCGGGCGAACTTGAGGTGCTTGGCCAGGACCTCCGCGCCATGCGCGGCGGACGACTGGCGGACTTCCGGCTCGCGAGCCTCGGTTTCATCTTCCAGCAGTTCAACCTGTTGCCAGCGCTCAACGCCGAGGAGAACGCCGCGCTTCCGCTCGTCGCCCAAGGCGAGTCGACTTCGAAGGCCGAGAAGAAGGCTCGCCAGTTGCTCGAGCGTCTGGGCCTCGAAGGCCAGACCCGCAAGATGCCCTCCCAGCTCTCGGGTGGCCAGCAGCAGCGCGTGGCCATCGCTCGGGCACTCGTGCACGAGCCCAGATTGCTCATATGCGACGAACCGACGGCATCGCTCGATGCCGCATCGGGCCACACCGTGATGGAACTCCTCCGCGACGTCGCGCTCGCCGGTGACCGATCGGTCGTCGTGGTAACCCACGACAGTCGCATCTTCGAGTTCGCCGACCGCATCAACCACATGGCCGACGGACGCATCACGCGGACCGAAACGCCTGACAAGGAATCGCGATCATGAGTACCCGATCAAGGCTCCTGACGTGGGGGCTACCGCTCGTTGGCCTCTCGGCGCTGGTCATGGGAACCGGGCTGGTGGTCAAGAACCGGCCGGTCACGACCGATGAGACGCCGCCGCGCCAGCCGACGACCGCCCCGACCGCGACCGATGCCGGTGTCGCGGAGGATGGGGCGGCCTACATCGGTGCCATTGGCACCAGCGAGCCGCCGGGCGAGGCTCTGGCGATCGCGGCGCACACGGCCGGCGTCATCACCGACGTATACGTCGGCATCGGCGACTCGGTCGCACCAGGTGATCCGCTGTTCACTATTGACACCAGCCGGGCCGAAGCCGAAGTGGCGCTCCGCGAGGCCGAGATTGACGTCGTAACAAGCGACCTCGCCTCGCTCCGCGCCGCCATCCCGCCGTTGCAAGCCTCGGTGCGATCCGCCGAAGCGTCGGCACAGTCCGCCCGGGCCGACCTACGCGTAGCCGAAGCCGACCTAGCCGACAAGCAGAACCAGTTCGCCATTGCCCAAGCAGTCAATGACCCGCGGGCGATCTCACGCGAAGAGGTCGATCGCCGGAGATTCGCCGCTGCACAGGCCGAGGCCCGTGTCGAGACCGCCCGCGCCGCCATCCTGCGCGCCGATGCGAGCGTCGCTGCTGCTCGGGCCGAACTGCAGCGTTTCGTTCGCGCAGATGGCTCTGGCGATGGTCCGGAGATCCTCGCCGCGGAGTCTCGCGTGACCCGGGCTCGTCGTGCGGTGACGCGGGCTCAAGCGGATATGGACTTGCTCACCGTCCGCAGCCCAGTTGATGGTCGGGTGCTGCAGGCCAATGCACGGCAGGGCGAGTTTGCGCCCGCGTCGGTTCCCGCAGAGGGCCTGTTTGTCTTGGGACGCAAGGGAACGATGCACCTGCGTGCCGAGATCGATGAGGTCGACATCCCCCGCTTCTCTCCGAGCGCCCGTGCATGGGCATCTCCACGCGGCGATGCAAGCCGACGGATTCTCCTCGAATTCGTTGCCATCGAGCCGTTGGTAGTGCCGAAGCGAAACCTGTCTGGTCGCACGAGCGAGTTGATCGACACGCGCGTGCTCCAGGTCGTATACGCGCTCGACCCGTCGTTCGAATCGCCGGGCATCGGCCAGCAGTTCGACGTCTACGTCGAGGCGACCGGA
Source organism: Phycisphaera sp. (assembly GCA_025916675.1). Classification (NCBI taxonomy): domain Bacteria; kingdom Pseudomonadati; phylum Planctomycetota; class Phycisphaerae; order Phycisphaerales; family Phycisphaeraceae; genus Phycisphaera; species Phycisphaera sp. The sequence continues at coordinate 1,519,905 of CP098402.1, read as the reverse complement.
GCGGGATCGTGACCCGTCGCGCGTCGATCGTGCTGGGGCTCCCCACCGCGCTCGCGCTCTCCGGCTGCGCGGTCGGCCCCGACTACGAGCAACCTGAGTCTTCCGAGCTTGTGCCCAAGTCCTGGGCGGGCACGGACGAAGCTGACCGCGAGCCCGACCTGAGGCACTGGTGGCTCCGATTCGGCGACGACGAGCTGACGGCACTCATCGAGCGGTCGCTCGCCTCAAGCCTCACTCTGGCCGAGGCCCGAGAACGCATCATCGCCGCGCGGGCCCGCCGGGGCATCGCCAACGCGGAACGGGTCCCACAGCTTGACGCCCAAGGCTCCTACATGCGTACCGAATCGGGCGATGAAGCCCAACCATTCGGCCAATCGCCCGCGAGCACCGATGGCGACCTGTATTCGTTGGGTGTCGTCGCCGGGTGGGAGCTGGATCTGTGGGGTCGCGTGGCGCGTCTGGCCGAGGCCGCCGACGCCGAGATCGGCTTCGCCACCGAAGACTTCCGCGCCAGCCGCGTGGTGCTCATCGCCGAGGTCGCCCGCGAGGTCATCGCCGTGCGTGCCCTCGATCGCGACCTGGCGATTGTTCGCGCAACCGTCGAGACCGACCGTGATGCGCTGGACATCGCCGCCGCGCGCGCCGCCGCCGGCTTCGCCGACGAGCTCGATGTGGCCCGGGCCCGTCGCGACCTCGAGGTAAACCAGGCGCTCATCCCCGGGCTACAGGCCGACCGCCGCGCCGCCGAGTTCCGTCTCGCGGTTCTCCTGGGCGCTCCGGCTGGCACGATCTCTGTGGCCGAGCGTGCCCTGCCCGTGGGCGTTGCCGTGCCCGACCGCGGCGTGCCGGCCGATCTGCTCATGCGTCGTCCCGATCTTCGGCGGGCCGAGCGTGACCTCGCCGCGGCCACCGCGCGTGTTGGCGCCGCCGAGGCCCAGCGCTTCCCACGTGTCAAGTTGCTGGGCTCGATCACGCTTCAGGGCCCCGACGCGGGCGACGCGATCAACCCCGAGGCCTATGTGCTGCAGGCCGGCCCGACAATCTCGCTGCCGGTCTTCCAGGGCGGGCGCATCGACGCCCGCGTTCGGCAGGCCGAGAGCGAGCAACGACAAGCTCTGTTGCGGTTGCGCGCAACTGCGCTCGAGGCTCTGGCCGAAGTCGAGACCGCAAGCGTCCGCCGTGCGCAGGCCGAGACGCGGGCTCATCGCTTCCGCGAGGCCGAGGCCGCCGCCCGCGACGCCGAGACGCTCTCGCAAGACCGCTTCTCGGCCGGCCGTGTCGACTTCCTGGACGTCACCGAGGCCCGTCGCGCCCGGCTGTTTATTGAGCGGAACGTGCTGAACGCACAGCGCGATGCCCTGCTCGGGTTGATCGACCTCTATGCGTCCCTAGGCGGCGGCTGGGATGCACCGGAGATCGGACAAACCTCGTCGGCGTCGGGGTCGGGCGCTTAAGAGCGCAAACAACTACGCACGCCAAGCAAGAAGCGATTTCGTGACGAAGCATGGTTCGCCCCTCCGACTGCGGGGGCTCTTCGAGCCAGGGCCTCCACAGAGTGACGCGACCGTCCTTGAACCCCGCATCCGCGGGCCATCCTTTTCGTTCAACAGAAAATATGCCCTGGTACCCCTTAGCAAGATTTTGATTGGAGCGCCAAGAGCCCTTGACGCTTGGGAAATCGTTTCCGAAGCTCCGTCAAGAGTCCACCAAGCCCGCTGGTAGCCGGCCAAGCCCCGTGAACCTTCAGCGCGGCTCCGCCCGAACACGCCAAGCCATTGCTGCCATCCGTTCGCGCAGCGCGAGGCTTAAAGCTGAGGCCTGCCGGCGAGGAGCCAAACCGAATCTGTCCGCCCACGCAGCCCAAGGCCGAAGGCCGCGGCTCCGCCGGCGAGCCGACAAGATCAGTACGCCCGCTCGAGCGTGGCCCCAGGATAGAAGTTCATGAGGATGCGATCACCGCTCCAGCCACGCTGGGCCAGGGCCTGCGCGCTGTACTGGCACAGCCCAACGCCGTGCCCGAAGCCGCGGCCGCGGATCACGAAGCGTGAGCCGGCGGCGGTGACCTCAAGGTCGCCGCTACGGACTCTGGTGTCGTTGGTGACGTCGGGTAGGCCCCTCGCGTCGGCGTTGAGCGCGAGGCGGAGGTATTCGGCACTCAGCAGGTGTGACACGCCATTGCGTTCGCCTACGCGGTACTGTGCGGGGCGGCCGACACGGTTGGTGCGCGCGACCTCGATATTGGTGATCGCGCGCGCATTCTTGAGCGTGTGGCCGCGGCGTTCGCCCCAAGCGCGCAAGCGACGTGTCACTTCGTCGGTCGACCGCACGACCTGCCAGCGGTGCAGGCGCGAGGCGTCGCTGGCGTGGACCGCCCGATGACCCGACGAACCGGCTTGGAGTGGGGGAACGAGGTTGTACTCGTAGCCGCGGCCAGTGGGCCAGGTGTCGGCGGCCGAGCCGCTACGCCCGCCGCTCGTGCTGCTGTAGTAGGCTCGCAGGACCTTGCCGCCGTAGGTGAGCACACGGCCGCGCGTGTTGATCGCGGCCGTGATGGAACGCTCGTGGGTGGTGTGGCCGGGGTAGGCCTGATCGATCGTGCCCGATTCAACGTGCCACGCACGGCCGCGGCGGTCGGCGAGTTCCATCGACTGCAACGCATAGGAACGCGCCGCGATGCACTGGGCTTCGTACGCGACGAGCTCCCACGAGGGATAGAGCTCCTTCGACGCGACGGCGGCAACGTATTGCTCGAACTCGACGACGTTGATGGCCTGCACGCCCAAGGCCGATGCGGAGAGGCGGATTGTCCCAGGATACTTCACGCCCGCGACGGCGATGGTGGGGGTGTCCTTGAACCAGCCAAGGGTGCCCGGGGGCGAATACGCGGTCGATCTCGGATCGGCCGATTCGAACTCGACATCGCCGACCACGGTGGTCGTGGCACCGCCCGGCTCACTCAGTTGCAAGCTACCGCCCGAGACTCGCGCGAGAAGCGGCGTGCGATAGATCTTCACCCGGCCTGCAGCATCGCGCGACATCACGAGCCGTGAGCCGGCGATAACGACCTCGTCGGTGGGCTCGACGATGCGAACTCGGATGGTCGGCTCGCGGCCCATCCAGACGCTCGAGACCTCCCAACCACCAGCGGACGGCCCGATGACGGCGCGCGTCCGGCCCGGCCATTGGCAACTCGCCGCGATGAGGCTGACAACGAGCCCCAGGCCGAGCAGGGCGGCCATGGTGCCCGAGCCGGGGTGGGCCAGGTGGGCGCGGACCAGACCAGCATCGCCGAACAGAGAACGCCATCCGTGTTCCATCGTGTTGCGTATGGGCTGGAACATCCTGCTCCCTGCCATAGGTCGGTCGTCAGAAAACTCGGTCGATCCGACCAAGCGTAGTGCCCATCAGCCTTGGGGGCGTGTGAGGGGGTTGTCCGGGGCTGTCGGTTGGGGGCTACCATTTTGGGCAATGACGGTGAGCGGCGCGATCCAGCCCGAAACCGGCAAGACCCGGACCGACACCCGGCCCAGCGCCCGGGCGGTGCTAGCGCTAACGCTCGTCCCCGAACTGGGCCCCCGACGGATCCGCCGATTGGTTTCCATCATGGGCGGGCCGGATGCCGCGCTCGGGGCGTCGATGGCCGATCTCGCTTCGATCCCGTCGGTGGGTGAGCCGCTCGCGCGGAAGCTGAGCCGGGGCTTGGCCGAGGCCCGTAGGGAGGTGGAAGAGCGGCTGGAGCACGTCCTGGCCGCTGGCGTCGAACTCCTGCCCTTCGATGATCCCGACTATCCGCCCCAACTCGCCGGCGACGAGCACGCTCCCACGATGCTTTATGTTCGTGGGTCAGTCGAGGCGCTGGCGCTCGATGGCGTAGGGCTCGTCGGTGCCCGCAAATGCTCGGCGTACGGCGTCGACCAAGTCGGCCGTTTTGCCGGAATTCTGGCCCAGGCGGGCTGGTCGATCGTCTCGGGCGGAGCGCGTGGCATCGATACCGCCGCCCACCACGCCGCGCTTCGGAGCGGCGGGGTGACGGTGGCCGTACTGGGGTGCGGGCTGGATCACAATTACCCGGCCGAGAACGCCGAACTCTTCGAGAAGATTGTCGAGAATGGCGGGGCTGTCGTGTCGGAGTTGCCCATGAGTTGCCGGCCCGAGGCCAAGAACTTCCCGGCCCGCAACCGGATCATCGCGGGGCTCTCGCACGGCATCCTGGTAGTCGAGGCCGGCGAGAAGAGCGGGGCACTCATCACGGCCCGCCTGGCCGGCGAGATGGGCCGCGAGGTCATGGCCCTGCCCGGCCGGGTTGACGTCGAGAGCAGCCGGGGCTGCCACGCCCTGATCCGCGATGGCGTGACCCTGGTGGCCACGCCGGCCGACGTTGAGGAAGCCCTCGCGAGTTTCCGTGATTGGCCAGCACCCGCGGCGGGCTTGTTCGCGGAATCTTCCGAAACCCCCGACCCCAGGGAGGGAACCGGGGGCGATCGGACCCCGAACAGCATAGAGGATCGTGTGCTCGACGCGCTCGGGGAGGCGTTGACGCTCGACCAGTTGTGCGAGCGGGTGGCCCTGCCGCCCGAGCAGGTGCGCGCGACCGTTACCCTGCTGGAAATTCGACGCCGGATCAGGCGTGAAGGGATGAGGCTTGTTCGGAATCGATAAGGTATTCTCATGAACGCCGGATCACCCAGGTAGCCAGATAAATTGTTTTTGATATCAGGGAAATGGCTTGCTACAGTAAGCCGAACAAAGATCCAAAAAAATATCGAACAGATGACCCAAGCCGACCGATGACCCAGGCATGATCGCATACCAGACCCAACCCGAATGTGTGTCGTCCGACGTCGGCCAGACACACGCACCGGAATCGACACCGGGCTTGGTCGTGTTGGGGCCGGGGGGCGATTTTGTGTTCGGCATGGGCCAACACCAATTGGCGAGAGCCGCTTGGGGTGTGCCCGCAGCCGACCTGGGGTGGAAGGGCATCTTGCACGAGTTGGCGAGTTTGGTACTCGGCTCACTCCGCCTGGGGTGGCTCCTCGGCCCGATCGATGGCATCCAGGCAAACACAACGAACATGGCCCGGGCGTCGCTCGGGTCTTTGGAGGGGGCGGCGTCGACCAGGAGGGTTGGCGATTGCCCGGAGAGAACGATCACATCACCCCATATGGCAGCGCAGTTTCGCGTCGCCAATGGGGGTAAGGCGTTCACCACGCGGGTTGCTGGGCTGGCCGATGGGCTGTTGCCAATGACGAGCGTGGCGCGCGTGAACGAGGAAAGCACCCATGAATCTCACACCAAAGCAACTCCGCATCCTTCGGCTGATTCGCGATTGGCGGATTCGCCGTGGCTATTCACCGACGATGCAGGAGCTCGCCGACGAAATCGGCGTCAGCAAGGTAACCGTGTTCGAGCACGTCGAGGCGCTCATCAAGAAAGGCGCTCTTGTGCGCGAGCCCAACAGGGCACGCTCTTTGTCGATCGCTGAGGGGATCTCCGTCCCCGACGAGTCGCGTCCGATGCGGTACCCGCTGGTGGGCAAGATCGCGGCCGGCTACCCGATCGAGAAGGTGGCCGACACCGATGAGGTCGACCTCCAGCAACTCGTGGGCAACCCTTCCGACGCCTCTCGGTCTATGTTCGCCCTGAAGGTTGACGGCGACTCGATGCGCGACGAGGGCATCCTGGACGGCGATTACGTGCTCATCGAGCGCAGCCCGACGGCCCATAACGGCGACCGCGTCGTAGCCTTGCTGCCCGATGGGGCGACCACGCTGAAGACCTTCTTCCGCGAGGCTGACCACATCCGGTTGCAGCCGGCCAACCCGGACTTCGAGCCCATCCGCGTGAAGCACTGCGAGGTGCAGGGCGTGGTGCGGAGCGTGATCCGCAAGTACTGATTCGATGGGTATGGGCTACAGCGTGGGCCAGATGGCCCGCACCAAGTCCAGGTCTTCTGGCCGGGTGATCTTCACGTTGCGGGGATCGCCGGTTACGAGCAGCACCGGGTCGCCCAGTCGCTCTACGAGCTGGGCGTCGTCGGTGCTGGTCAGGTCGCTCTGGTCGTAGGCGCGAAGGATCAGGTCGAGGTGGAAGCCCTGTGGCGTCTGGCAGGCGAAGAGGTCGCGCCGGTTGATCGTTTGGTCGACACGATGGGTCGTTGCGTCCGACTCCGGCGTGGCCCGCTTGAGCGTGTCACCGATGGGGACCGCTGGCACGACGGCCGCATGGCTCGCCAGGGCATCGATCACGCGGCGGACGACCAATCGTGGCGTGCATGGTCGGGCCGCGTCGTGGACGAGTACGGCGTCGATGTTGGTCAGGGTTGCTCGAATGTGGTCAAGGCTGGCCTTGACGGTCTCGTACCGCTCGGTGACTCCGCCGGGGCAGATCGTGGCTCCCAGAGTACTTAGGTGCTGCTCGTGGCGCGATCGGAAGGCGGCTAATACATCAGGATCGGCCGGGCCGGCCACGACGGTGGCGACGACGTCGGGTTGGCTGGCGATGGCCTCGACGGCGCGTTCCAGGACGGCCTTGCCGTGGATGTCCTTGTCGAGCTTGCTGCCGCTCGAGACGCCGAAGCGGGTGCCCGAGCCCGCGGCACAGATGATGGCGGCGATGCGGAGCGGGCTGTTGTGTGGGGGCGGCACGGGCGAGTGTATGGATTGTGTCCACGGAATAGGCGATGTGGGTGGAGTGGTTTGTTTCGTGGGTCGCGTCCGGCAGCGGGCGCGGCTCTATAGTCTCTGTCCCGGGTGCGAGCCCGGGTTGGACAATCTGGTTTCGACAATTGAGTTTGACAATCTGGGGCCGATATGGATTCGATCGGACGTGTAAGGCATGGTGTGGCGCGTCGAGAGGTGTGCTCTCCTCGTAACCGGCACACAAAACCAACAACTGCCGAACCGCAGTACGCACTGGCTGCTTAATCACAGCCCGTCCCCCTCTCGACGCCCGATAGGGATGGGGGACGACGACATCGGGCTGGTCAACGCGTGGCGCTTCCGGGCGTGTTGGCGAGGAGGTTCACCGGTGGCTGGGCCGAAGGTGAGGGCGTCGGCGCCCGCGCACAGGCCGAGACCAAATCGCCGACTACACGCGTAGAGGCGCCATGGCTGCCGTTCCGACACGGGGGTTCGATTCCCCCCGGCTCCACTTCAGATCATCGAGGTGTTGGCATGACAAGAGGGTCCGCGTGCTCACGCACGCGGCTCTGTTGTTGTGCTGGTTTCTGGCTCAGTCGTCGTCCGCATGCGGGTCATACGCGGCGATGACTTCGGCCTGGACCTGGGGCGGCGTGCGTTCGTCGTGGCTGTAGTCCATGACGTAGCTACCGGCTCCATGGGTCATGCTCTTGAGCTCGTTGGCGTAGTTCTGGAGCTCGCCCAGGGGCGCGACAGCCCGGACCATGCAGCTCTCGCCGTCGACCATAGAGTCTTGCACGCGGCCTCGCCGGGTTGACAGGTCGCCCGTGATATCGCCCATGTATTGTGATGGCGCGTTGACTTCGACTTCAACGAAGGGCTCGAGCAATGCAGGCTTGGCCTTGCGGCAGGCGTCGACGAAAGCCCGCTTGCCGGCCTTGAGGAACGCGACTTCCTTCGAATCGACGGCGTGGTACTTGCCGTCGTAGACTTCGACCTTGACGCCCTCCATCGGGTAGCCGGCGATGGCGCCCTCGGTGAGTGCCTGGCGGACGCCCTTCTCGATGGCGGGCATGAACTGGCGGGGGATCGACCCGCCCACAGTGGCGTTCACGAACAGGAAGTGCTCGCCGTTGGCTTCGGCGGTTTCCTGGTCCTCCCCGTTGAGCGGGGCGACGCGGAGGTAGACCTCGCCGAACTCGCCCGAGCCGCCGGACTGCTTCTTGTGGCGGTGGTGGCCCTCGGCGTTGGCGGTGACGGTTTCTTTGTAAGCGATCTTGGGCTGGTGGGTGTTGATCTCGATGCCGTACTGGCCCTTCATGCGTTCGAGCATGACGCGCAGGTGCATCTCGCCCAGGCCGCGGAGCACGGTTTCCTTGGTTGCTGCGACACGGTCCATGATGAAGCACGGGTCTTCGGCTTGCAGCTTGGCGATAGCCGGGCCGAACTTTGATTCATCCTTGTGATTGGCGAGTTCGACGGCGACGCCGTACATGGGCTTGGGCAGCGGCAGCGGACGAAGCCGGAGGTGCTCGTTGGCGTGTGCGTGGACGACGGTGTTGAAGGCGATGTCGTCGATCTTGCTGACGGCGACGATCTCGCCCGGGCCGGCCTCCGCCACGTCGACGTGGTCCTTGCCCTGGAGTCGGAAGAGGGTGTTGACGCGGATGGGCTTGCGGCCTTCGCCGAAGTAGACCTCGTCCTTCACCTTGAGCGTGCCCTGGTGGATCTTCATGATGCCGAGCTTCCCGACGAACGGGTCGCTGGAGACCTTGAAGACGTGGGCCAGCAGCGGCTGGCTGGCGTCGGGCTTGGGCTCGAAGGACTCGGTGAGCTGGCCGTCGTCGTCGAGCTTCTCGAACGTGCGCGGGTTGGTCTCCAGCGGGCTGGGGCACTGGTTCTCGATGAGGTCGAGCAGGGCGTCGGCCCCGGCACCGGTCTTCGCGCTCACGAAGCAGATCGGCACGAGGTGGGCCTCACGCAGGGCCTGTTCGAAGGCGTCGTGAACGGCCTTGCGGTCGAGCGAGGCGGCACCGCCCTCGAGGTACTGGGTCATGAGGCTGTCTTCGACCTCGACGACCTGCTCGACGATGCTTGTGTGGGCGCTCTCGACGTCGCCGAAGGCGGTGTCCCCGCTGGTGTTCTCGCCCAGCACGTCGACGACGCCGTCGCGGTTGGCGTTGGGCAGGTTCACGGGCACGCAGATCGCTCCGAACGTGTCGCGTAGCTTGCCGACCACGGCCTCCAGGTCGGCCTGCGGCTCATCGATGCCGTTGATGATGATCATGCGCGGGATGTTGCGCTGCTGGGCGGTGGCCATGATGCGGCGGGTGCTGGTCTCGATGCCCTTGGCGGCATCGACGACGACCCCGACCAGGCCGGCGGCGGGCAGGCCGGCGATCGCCTGGCCGAAGAAGTCGGTGAGCCCGGGCGTGTCGATGAGCGTGACCATCGTGCCGTTGCGCTCGTAGTGGGCCAAGCTGCTGGACAGGCTGTGGCCATGCTTCTTGGCTTCGTCGGTCCAGTCGGTCACGGTGTTGCCGTCTTCGATGGAACCCATGCGGTTGGTGGCACCCGCGGCGCTGAGCAATCGCTCGGTTAGCAGGGTCTTGCCCGCACCGGCGTGGCCGGCCAAGAGGATGTTGCGGATGGTTGAAGGGTTGCGAACAGCCATAGGGGCACCTCCGTCGGGATGGGTGGGCAGGGCGATCCTTCGAGAGGGCCTGCCGGGGGCAAGATGGCGTGGCCCGGCGTGGGGCCAGTGCTGGCCCCGGCCCACGAGCGGCCACGTCCCATCATACAGGCTGCGTCCACCCATCGTTATGGAATGACGCATCGGATGGGGGGTCGGGGCAACCGGGGTGGCTGTAACGGCGGATGTGGTGGGGTGTAGAACCATTAAGTCGTTCGCCGCGGGCGGTTGAATATCGCGGCGTCATGTTGTTTCCTGCGGGGCTTCCATGAGGGGAGCCCGCCACCTGCCCGGAACGTTCCGTTAGGAGTTTGATAATGAATCGCACCCCCCTAGCCGCTACCGCGGCGGTGTTGTCGGTCTGTGGTATGGTCTGCTCGATTGGTCAAGCCGACGAGACAGTGACCCCGATGGCCGACGTGCTGATCGAGTTTGCCTCGAACCCGACGCCCGCCGATGTGGCTGCGGTCGAGTCGGTCGGTGGCGTTGTCCATCAGGTATGGACGGTGGCCCCGGGCATGCATGCGAGCCTGCCGTTCGGGGCAGACGTGGACCTGCATGCTCTGAGCCGGCGCGTTGTGGGTGTCCAACTCAACCACACCGGCGAGTGGACGGATGAGTACGACGACGTGTGGGGTGTCGTGCGCATTGGTGGCCAGACCACACACTCCGCAGGCCAGACTGGCACGGGGGTGGCCGTCGGCGTGATGGACTCGGGATTGCGCCACACGCACGAGGACATCGCCGACAACTTTGTGTTCGGCTTTGATTTCGAGACGATGAGTGCGGACTTCAGCGATCCGTTCAGTCACGGCACGCACGTGTGCGGTACCGTCGCGGCGGTCGCCAATGGCTCGGACATCATCGGTGTCGCGCCTGAGGCCGATCTGTACATGCTGAAGATCGGCACGTTCTTCCCGTCGTCTTCGGGTGTCATCAACGCCTTGCAGTGGGCCCTCGATAACGGCATCCAGGTGACCAACAGCAGCTTTTCGGTTGGTGATTCATCGCTGCTCCAGCAGGCCTACGACAACACCTGGGATGCCGGTATCATCCACTTTGCGGCTTCGGGCAACGGCGGTGGGGCCCCCATCGGTGTTCCGGCTCGGTACGACAACGTGATCGCGGTCGGTGCCATCGATGATCGGGATCGCCGGGCGAGCTTCTCGCAGGGCGGCTCGGCACTCGAGCTCGTCGGGCCTGGCGTGGGTGTGTACTCGACGGTTTCGGGTTCGGACACGAGCTACGACTTTTTCGATGGGACCTCGATGGCTACACCCCACGCCGTGGGCGTGGCGGCCCTCATCATCGGGGCGGGCATCGAGGACGCCAACGGCAACGGCCGCATCAACGACGAGGTTCGCCAGCGGATGATCGATACCGCGATCGACCTGGGTAGCCCCGGGTGGGACAGCGATTTTGGGCACGGCCTCGTGAACGCCGAGGGTGCGTTGGGTCTTGAACCATCCTGCGTGGCCGACTTCGACGGCGATGGTGAGTTGACGCTGTTCGACTTCCTGGCGTTCCAGACCGCGTTCGGCTCGGGCGACATGTCGGCCGACCTGACGGGCGACGGGGCGCTGGACATCTTCGACTTCCTCGAGTTCCAGAACCTGTTCATCGCCGGCTGCTGAGAACCCCGGCTCGTCGCTAGCATCGGTCACGATGAGCGACACCTATAGCCAGCCGACGCCCGCGGAGCACACCATCACGCGGTTCGCACCCTCGCCCACGGGCCACCTGCACGTGGGGGGAGCGCGAACCGCGTTGTTCTGTTGGGCCTTCGCCAAGGGCCACGACGGCACGTTCCTGCTGCGCGTCGAGGACACCGATCAGAAGCGGTCGAGCGAGGCAGCCGTCGTGGGTATCCTGGAGGATCTGGCGTGGCTGGGCATCGAGTGGCAGGAGGGGCCAGCGCTCGACGGCTTGGGTGGTGATCCTCGGGGCGTGGGGCCGTTCTTCCAGGCCGAGCGGGTGGAACAGTACAACGCGGCCCTGGCCGAGTTGCTCGAGAGTGGGCGGGCGTACCCGGCCTTCGAGACGGCCGACGAGCTGGACGCCAAGCGCAAGGCGGCCCAGGATGCCAACGAGACGTATCGCTACGACCGGGCGGCCCTGGAGATACCCGAGGCCGAGCGGATGAGCCGGATGATGGCGGGGGAGCCACACGTCGTGCGGTTCAAGGCGCCCGACCACGACGTGGTGGTGGCCGACTCGGTGCTGGGCGAGGTCCGCTTCGCGGCGGGCGAATTGGACGACTTCGTGATCCGCAAGGCCGACGGCTTCCCGACGTACCACTTCGCGGTGGTGGTCGACGACGAGGCGATGGGCGTGAGCCACATCCTGCGGGGGCAGGAGCACTTGCAGAACACGCCCCGGCACGTGGCGTTGCAGCAGGCGCTGGGCTATCGCACGCCGGTATACGCGCACCTGCCGCTGATCTTCAATCCCGACAACAGCAAGATGAGCAAGCGGGACAAGGACAAGGCGGTGCGGGCGTTTTGCAAGGAGCAGAAGGTCGATGGCGCACCCGAGGGCACGATCGACAATGCGAGCTTCAAGGCGTGGCTGGGCGACAAGCGGGCGCAGCTGCCGACCGATGATTTGATGCAACTGGCGGGTGCGATTGGCTTCACGCCGCCCGAGATTGATGTTGAGGATTTTCGGCGGAGTGGGTACCTGCCGCACGTGCTGTGCAACTACCTGGCGCTGCTGGGCTGGAACCCAGGCGAGAAGAACGAGGACGGCACGGACGTTGAGCACTTCACGATGGGGTACCTCGTCGAGAAGTTCGGCCTGGATCGCATCGGCAAGAGTGCGAGCAAGTTCGACCGCGAGAAGCTCATGGCGTTCAACGCCGACGAGATCCAGAACCGGATGAGTGACGAGCGGTTCGCCGGAGTCTGGCGGGCGTGGCTTGAGCGGTACGACCGGGCGACGCTGGAGGCGCTGGGCGACAAGCTGCCCATGGCGGCGGCCGCGGCGCGGCAGCGCACCCGCGTGCTGCGGGAGGCGGCGGGCGTGGTGGCGTTCGCGCTGCGGGACGACTTCGGGTACGACGAGAAGGCCGTCAACAAGGTCTTGCTGAAGAACGACGGCGAGGGGCTGGCGGTGCTGCGCGAACTGGGGCCGGTGCTGGAGGGCGTCGAGCCGTTCGAGGCCGAGGCGATCGAGGCGGCCATCAAGCAATGGTGCGAGGGCAAGGGCCTGGGCATGGGCAAGGCGGCCCAGCCGCTGCGCGTG